>NZ_QUEB01000001.1:0-459335 GCF_003477845.1 Clostridium sp. AF34-13 | reverse complement strand
ATTGAGGTGAAAAGTTCATGTTTAACTTGTACTTTTTCTTGACATAGGACCAGCCAACAGTTCGACAATAGACGAGACAGCAATAACCGCCGTTACGATAATAATATTTATCAAGAATGTATATTCACTTCTAAAACTTTCAAGTGAATCAATCACAAGTTTAGGAATAAATATCGAAGCCACGGATTTTATAATCCCGGCTGGCACTAAAAACAGCGATAAAATAAATCCTAACTTATTATAAATGAAACTCTCTTTACAATAAAAATAAAAATTGTTTAAAATTCCGTACTTTTTGCTATGTATCTGCAAATATTTTTTTACAATATTATCCTGAAATATCATGGTATTCTCCTTATTAAATAGTTTATTGCACCATTCTCTGCATAAAACTACTTAACATAGTTTCATGCCATCAGATATTTCTAATACGCCAAAATACCACCATAATTTTACCTCACTTTCAATCTAAATCTGCCATTAGCTACAATTTATTATAACAAGCTATCTATAAGTCCACAACCAAAATACTATATTTTTTCTGTAAATTAGTAACAGTTCAGCCATAAAAAATAATTGACAATACTTGAGCTTGCTCATTGTATTGTTGATTATCTTTTTATGGTAGAATAGCCTTTCATTTCTGAAATGAGGGAAAAGCCCTCGCGAGCACGCTCAGATGGAACAAATTTATTTGTTCCATCTGAGCTTTGCTTTCGCGTAAATAAACCAAAGCTGCTAAGCAGCGACTGACAGCTTGCTGGCAGGTTTATGAATTGAGGAAATAAAAGGCTGAACTGTTACGTAAATTATCAAGTTTTCCCTATCAATAAGAATAAAAAACTTTAATAAAATATTTTAAATCATCTGCATACTTAAATACCAGAGTCAATCATCTCTTTTGCACGATATAAAACAGGTAGTTCTCTGTTTGCCACAAGTTTCCCTAATCTTGTATTTGACCTGTATTCATATTCTTTAACTGCATCTTCATATAATAATTTCAATGTAGACAAATGAAAACAATTTATCTCATCTTCGGTCAGATTTTTATCACCAAACGAATTAACTCTACATAAAAAATAATTATTAATATTATGTCTATGAATAAGGTTATAATAATCACTTACAACTCCGATTTTACAAACCACTTCTACATCTGCACCCAATTCTTCTTTTAATTCCCTTTTTATGATAGCAATCAGGTCTTCTCCATCCTCTACACCACCGCCGGCAGTTTCAATCAATGTTGCTTTTCCGAAGTCATCATCCCTATTTGCTCTTACAAAATAAAAATATCCGTTTTCATCGTAAACAAACGCTCTTGCTATATTCCTGTCATGATCAATATAATCATATTTCCATTCGGTATCCTGCAAACTAATTTTTAGTTCTTTATGCATATTTTTCTCCACTAACTTTTATTTAGTTTTTAAATTAAATGTGTTTTTGGAGAGCCGGATCATTTCGGCTCCCCTTTTATTATACTGGTTATATTTTTTCAGCTTTAACAATTAAAAGTCATTTTTCAATCCTCTATATAAAATAAATATTCCCATAATATACTTTCATATTCTCTGTTTCATGCTTGTAAGTAAATAAAACCCACCAGACAAATCAATGTCTGGTGGGTTATTTATAATTAGATTGAAATATACAATCTTTAGACACTTATTACGAAGTTTCGCAGAAACTTCTAAAATGAAATCTTCAGATATATTTAACGAAGTTTCACAGAAACCTCTAAGATGAAATCTTTGATTTCATCATTTATACCGGATAAGCCTTGTTCTCTGTATCCGCTGCTGAAGCATCTACCTTATTCTGCTGAGCTTCTCTGTACTTGAAGAACTCTGTAGCAACCTGTGGGAATAATGCATATGAAAGCACATCCTCGTCCTGCTGCTTGTACTGAGCCATCTCTTTCTCGATATCAGCAAGCTGTGGCTTGATGAGATCTGCCGGACGGCAAGTGATAACTTTTGCATCATCACCAAGACATTTCTTCTGTACTTCAGGGTTAAACGGCTTAACTGTCTGTCCAAACTCACCTGATAGGAGTTTCTTAGACTCTTTAGTTACCATCTTGTATCTCTCACCTGATACTACATTAAGTACAGCCTGTGTACCAACGATCTGTGATGAAGGTGTAACAAGTGGAGGCTCACCAAAGTCTTTACGAACTCTTGGCACTTCCTCAAGCACCTGCTCATACTTGTCTTCCTGTCCCATTTCTTTAAGCTGTGATACAAGGTTGCTTAACATTCCACCAGGAACCTGATAACGAAGTGTCTGAATATTAACACCGAGAACCTTTGTATTCATAAGACCGCTCTTAAGTGCCTCCTCACGCATTGGACGGAAGTAATCAGCTATCTCTGCAAGTTTTGTCTGATCAAGACCTGTATCATAAGGAGTTCCCTTAAATGCCTCAACCATAACTTCTGTTGCTGGCTGGCTTGTTCCCATTGAGAATGGAGACATAGCAGTATCGATAATGTCACATCCTGCTTCTACGGCTTTCATGTAAGTCATTGAAGCAACACCTGATGTGTAATGTGTATGAAGATCGATTGGAATACTTACTGACTCTTTAAGTGCCTGAACAAGCTCTGTAGCCTTTGCCGGAACTAAAAGACCAGCCATATCTTTAATACAAAGTGATTTAGCACCCATATCCTCAATCTGTTTTGCCATATCTTTCCAATAATCAAGTGTATAAGCATCACCTAATGTATAAGAAAGTGCAATCTGTGCATGACCGTTTTCTTTGTTTGCTGCATTAACTGCTGTCTTAAGGTTTCTAAGGTCGTTAAGACAGTCAAAAATACGGATAATGTCAATACCGTTTGCGATTGATTTCTGTACGAAATATTCTACAACATCATCTGCGTAATGATTATAACCTAAGATGTTCTGACCTCTGAATAACATCTGAAGTTTTGTATTTTTAAATCCGGCTCTTAATTTACGAAGTCTCTCCCATGGATCTTCCTTAAGGAAACGAAGTGAAGCATCAAATGTTGCACCACCCCAGCACTCTACTGCATGGTAGCCTACCTGATCCATTTTATCTACTATTGGAAGCATCTGCTCTGTTGTCATACGAGTAGCAATAAGAGACTGATGCGCATCACGGAGAACTGTTTCCGTAATCTTTAATGGTTTCTTTTCTAAATCTGCCATGATAATCCTCCTATATTTTAGTATGTACTCTCGGTATCTTCTCAAAACGAGTCATTTCGGCTGGATTTCCGATATACTATTTCCATTTTCTCGTCGTACACACCGTGTACGCACTGTAAAAATGTCATTGTATATCAAAAATCCATCTTGAAATTCTTCGTTCAGAAGATTCCAAGAATACATTAGTGTTTAAATTCCGAATATTGCCATAAATACACCGGCAGCAACCGCTGTACCGATAACACCGGCAACATTTGGTCCCATCGCATGCATGAGAAGGAAGTTTGTCGGATCTGCCTCCGCACCGACCTTCTGTGAAACTCTGGCAGCCATAGGAACGGCTGATACACCTGCTGAACCAATCAGTGGGTTTACCTTTCCGTGTGTAACCTTACACATAACTTTTCCGAAAAGTACTCCTGCTGCTGTACCTACACAGAATGCGATAAGTCCAAGTGCAACAATCTTTAATGTAGTTACTTTAAGGAATGCTTCTGCACTTGTTGAAGCTCCTACTGATGTACCAAGTAAGATAACTACGATATACATAAGAGCATTTGAAGCTGTCTCTGCGAGCTGTTTAACTACTCCTGACTCTTTAAAGAGGTTACCAAGCATAAGCATACCTACAAGAGGAGCTGTTGTTGGAAGGAGAAGACAAACAATAATCGTAACGATGATTGGGAATAATATCTTCTCAAGCTTTGATACCGGACGAAGCTGAGACATTTTAATCTTACGCTCGTCTTCTGTTGTGAAAAGCTTCATAATAGGAGGCTGAATGATAGGCACGAGTGACATATAAGAATAAGCTGCCACTGCAATAGGTCCCATGTACTCAGTCTGCTTTAATTTACCACAAAGGAAAATTGATGTAGGACCATCAGCTCCACCAATGATTGATATTGCTGCGGCTGCCTTATCATTGAATCCTAAAAGGATAGCAATAAGGTATGCTGAGAAAATACCAAACTGTGCTGCAGCTCCGAGAAGGAAACTTGCAGGGTTTGCAATAAGTGGTCCGAAATCTGTCAATGCACCTACACCCAAGAAAATAAGTGAAGGCAATATACTCCATTCATCAAGTATATAGAAATAATGTAATAATCCTCCGACACCATTTGATGTACTATCAGGATCTGCCATGATATCAGGATAAATATTTACAAGAATCATACCAAATGCGATAGGTACCAACAATAATGGTTCGTATCCTTTTTTAATCGCTAAATAGAGAAAGATACAGCCAACCACGATCATAAGGTAATTTCCTAATGTAAGTGATGTAAACGCGGTCTGACCTGCAAGATTCTCAAGCGTTGTAATAACGTAATCCAAAGTCAGTCCCTCCTAGTTTAATGTTGCAAGTACTGCTCCTGCTTCTACTGAATCTCCTGCTGCTACATTGATACTTGCTACTGTACCATCCTGTGGTGCAACTACTTCATTCTCCATCTTCATAGCTTCAAGAATCATGATGACATCACCTTTCTTTACAGCCTGTCCTGCTGAAGCCTTAACTGATAAAATCTTACCAGGCATTGGTGCATTTACCTTAACTGAACCTGCTGCTCCTGCCGGTGCTGCTGCCTTTGGTGCTGCTTTAGGAGCCGCCTTTGGTGCTGCTGCCTTTGGTGCTGAAGCTGCTGAGCCTGCTGCTCCTTCCTCTACTGTTACATCATAAACAGTACCATTTACGGTAATTGTATAATTTTTCATGAATTTGTCCTCCATTTAATTTACTTATCTTCTAATAATTGAACGAATAACAAGACCGTCTGCTGACTCTGTCTCACTTGCTGCTGCAATTGCTGCTGTAATAACTGCCACAAGTTCAAGGTCATCAACAAGATTTTCTTCTTCAACGACAGGTGCTGCCTCTACAACAGGCTCTGCCTTAACTTCCTCTTTCTTTGCACCATTCTGGAAATTGCCAATGTGTTTAAACTGTGCAATAATAATTGCTATAAATATAAGAACCGCAAATACTATAGCCATACTAAGAACCGTATTAAGTCCTGCTTTAGCCATCTTGTCTCCAAGACTCTTATATTCTTCTACTTTCCAAGAAGATGTCTGACCCTTTTCATCATATGTCACGGAAAAAATAAGTTTCTTTCCTGATGAAGTCGTATATGTCTCTACAACTGTTGCAGAATCACTGCTGATAGTGAAATCAGTATCAACCTTATTTCCCTGCTTTCCATACTTTTTCTTAAGCTGTATAGACTCTTTATACTGATTAACCGTGTCCTCGTCAACTTCTGTTGACTGCTCTTTCATAGATTTAACTGCACTCTCAAAATCATAACTAAACCAACTTGTTACAAACGAATCTGCGTTTGTTTCAAGTGTTTTCTTGTTAAAATTTTTGTTGGTCTTTGTAAGACTAAGACTACAGCCTGCCATCATCAGAATACATGACACGATACAAAAAATTAAACATAATTTCTTCTTCATATAACGCTCCTTACTTAGATGGTTCCATGTTTTTTGCCAATAGGATATTCGCTTTTTGTAAACAGCATCTCAAAAGCAAATAAAAGCTGCTTTCTTGCAGATTCAGGAGCGATAACAGAATCTATATATCCTCTTGCTGCTGCTGCCTCAGTACCTGACTGAGTCTCAAACTCTGCTGCCTTTGCAGCCACATCTGCATCTTTGTCATCAGCATACATTATCTTAGCTGCGACATCTGCATCCATCATTCCAACCTTAGCATCAGGAAGTGCAAATACCATATCTGCACCGATATGCTTAGAATTCATTGCAACATATGCACTTCCGTAAGCATTTCCGGTGATAAGATTAACCTTAGGTACATCTGCCTCTGCAAATGCATTTGTAAGTTTTGCAACTGCACCTGCGATAGTTATCTCTTCGTCAACTGTTGTGGCAAAACCTTCAACATTTGTAAGTGTAAGTACAGGAATGTTAAATGCATCACATTTCTTAACAAAAGCTGCTGCTTTCTCACAACCTGCTGTTGTAAGACGTGCATCATATTTTGCTACTGTCTTTCCGTTTTCATCGAACTCAGCAGTTCTGTTTGCAACTGCACCTACAGTCATACCGTCAAGACAAATGAAGCCTGTAACCATCTCTTTTGCATAACCTGCTTTTTCCTCAAGGAAGAAATTGTTGTCTCCGAGGTCTGCAAGTGCAACCGCCGGGTCTGCAGCCTCTGCTGCAAATGCATCAACAACACGGTTAAGGTCATCCATACATTCATCTGAAATACCTGTTTCATTATTATTCTGTGGAAGAATAGTGATAAGTTCTCTCACACTGTTAAGAACTTCTTCCTCTCCCTCGATAACAAAATCAACTGTTGAAGCAGTCTTCTGGAACTTAGCTGATGCAGTATCAAGTTTATCTGCATAATTTCCATCAAGTGTATTTGGTGAATTCACAAAAAGTTTTGCGTTCTTTTCTTCCATGAATGTAAAGTCACTCATAGCTGCAAGAACTGCCACACCACCACCACAGTTTCCAAAAACAGCACTTATCTGTGGAACTATTCCTGATGCGTCAGATTTAACTTTGTAAATCTTTCCAAATCCTGCAAGTGCGTCCGTTGACTCCTGAAGACGCATACCTGCACAGTCAATAAGACCGATAACAGGTACTCCTGTTTTCATAGCAAGCTCATATACATGTGCAATCTTCTTTGCGTGCATCTCACCGATAGTACCATTCATTGCAGATGCATCCTGACTGTAGATATAGACAGGATTGTTCTGAATAAGTCCGTATCCTGTAATAACTCCATCAGCCGGTACTGACTTTTCCTGCATGTTAAAATCCGTACTTCTCTTTGTAATCATAGCACCAATTTCAACAAAACTGTTCTCGTCAACTAAAGTCTCAATACGAGCTTTTGCTGACAAAGCATTTGTGTTACTCATGTTCAGCCCTCCAATAATAGTAGAATATATTTGGTAAATCTAATTTATGAAAGTAAATACAACTTCCATAAAATTAAACAAATTTACACCAATGATAAGTTTATTACTTTTATGCAAAAATATCAACCTTTTTTTAGCATTTCTACCAAAAAAATTGCATATCATTACATATAAAAATAATAGGACATTTTCTAATATGCCAAAAAAAATAAGTTTATTTATATGTTTACTAAGTCTTCTGATTACCGGTATCTCATCATATAAAGCTTCCTGCCATTTTCTTAACGATACATATTTCTTGGATCCCCCCCTCTCTGATACAACAAACTGCGTTATCAAAAAAATATCCGCTTCTGAAAGTGGCATCAAAAGCTTTTCAAAAACTCCGTCAGGACTTTACTCAACCGCCTGCTGCGTCATCGAAAAAGACAGCAAACAGATATTGTATGAAAAAAACAGCAGCAAAAAACTTCCGATGGCAAGCACTACAAAGATAATGACCTGCATACTGGCACTTGAAAAAGGCAGTCCGAAAGATATAGTAACTGTTTCAAAATATGCCGCATCAATGCCTGATGTACAACTCAATATGCAAAGCGGTGAACAGTTCAGGCTTGCCGACCTTCTCTACTCTCTTATGCTTGAATCACATAATGATACCGCTGTTGCGATAGCTGAGCATATCGGCGGCTCGGTAAAAGGCTTTGCAAAGCTAATGAACCAAAAAGCCGCTGAACTCGGATGCAATAAGACACACTTTGTAACTCCTAACGGTCTTGACTCCGACAAGCATTATACCACTGCATATGAACTCTGCCTGATAGCAGATTATGCGTTAAAAAACAGTGGTTTCAGAAAGATAATAACTACTCCTTCATACAGTTTTTCCAATATCAGCGGTTCTAAACAATACAGTGTCAATAATAAAGATGCTTTTCTGACGCATTATAACGGTGCCATAGGTGTAAAAACAGGATTTACCGGAAAAGCCGGTTACTGTTTCTGCGGTGCGGCAAAAAGAAAGAACACAACTCTTATCTCCGCCGTTCTCGCCTGCGGCTGGCCGCCAAACAAAACTTACAAGTGGAAAGACACCAAAAAATTAATGGACTACGGTTTCAATAATTTTACAAAAGTAAATTTCAAACCTGAAAATAAAAATGTAAAGATATTCGTAAAAGGCGGTCAGTCCCCATACACATATGTAAAACTTAAAGATAATTCATGTAAACTCATGCTGTCCTCCTCGGATACCGTCACCTACAAGATAAAGCTGCCAAGAACACTTGACGCACCGGTATCAAAAAACAGCATAATTGGCTATGTAAAACTTTTTATCAACAACAAACTATACCATCAGACTCCTCTTAGAACTGAAAATTCAGTAAAAGCAGTTGACATAAATTATATAAGGTACATTCTCATTCACACATTGTGCGGCATATCGTAAAATAATCCGGCTGCTGCCACTTTACTGCAGAACTGCTCCTAAGAAATCTCCATTTTGAGCCAGCTCTACTGCTGCACATATCCTTTTGTGTATAATTGAAGATATCTCAACAGATTTTTTATCTTTATATTCATCGTACAACATAGGTTTTAGATAAAAAACTTCTGTTTTTACTTTTCTAAGACTCCAAAGGTCAAAAACTTTCCATGAATCAACTATTGCAACCGGCACTATTGGAGCCTTAGCTTTCATTGCACTCTTAAAGGCTCCCGGTTTAAATTCATCAACATAGTTTCCATTCCGGTGCTCATAGCCTCCCGATGGAAAAATAATAAACTTCCGCCCTTCTTTTACTTCCCGGGTCACCTCTTTTATTATCCCTGCTGCCTGTTTTAAATTGTCAATTTTAAGTCTTTTCCCCTCGACAAGGTCAATAAACTGTTTGACTAAAGGACCATGGCTTCTCGCATCATCCATCACAACCGAGCAGGGTTTATCATGTGTATGCATTATTCCAAGTGCATCATACTTACCCTGATGGTTTGAAAACATGACATATCCGCCCTCCTTAGGCAGGTTTTCCATTCCAAAACCCTCTGTAGTTATACGCCCTGTTTTTTTCATAAGATTTATCGCATACCTGTCATATTCATACCGGAACTGTTCAGAATATTTTTCAGGATGCCTTGAATAATATCCCATCTTTGGAATCATCCATGCTCTATATAAATTACCTGCTATCACATAAATAAATCTCAACAAAATACTTCACCTTTTCTTTATTAATATCGCTTTTTCATCTTCCCGTATATGATATTTATAACTCCCGAACCACTATCGAGAATAGCAACCAAAAATCCGCAATATACAGTAACATAATTTGAAAAAATTTACAACTGCTATTTTTTATAATCCTGCAACGGCGGTCTAACTGTTACCGTTTCCTCTATATCATGTTTCTTCTTGAATAATAAGCAGTTTTTGTTTAAAATATAGCTTAAATATAAAATACAGATAATTGCAAAACTAATCATGTTATATTAATTACATCATATTGGGTTCAAAAAATATTTTCCCTCTAACGCAATGGATAACTATCTATTGCATCATAATATGCCATAACGGTTTTGCAGACACATATCTAAAAATAATGAAATGAGGTTATTATAAATGGCACTTGACGGAATCGTTATATCAAGTCTTGTTGATGAACTTGACACAAATATTACAGGCGGTCGTATCACAAAGATAGCCCAGCCTGAAAAAGACGAACTTTTACTTACCATAAAACGAAGTACGCAGGATGAAAACGGCAAAACGGTACGAAGCACGAAAAGACTCACCATTTCGGTAAATCCAAGTCTTCCGCTTATATATCTCACCGATACGAACAAAACATCACCGCTCACGGCACCTACTTTCTGCATGGTACTAAGAAAGCACTTAAACAACTGCGGTATTATTTCCGTATCACAGATGGGACTTGAGAGAGTTATAAAATTTGAACTTGAACATCTGAATGAAATGGGTGACCTTTGCAAAAAGTTTCTGTATGTCGAACTGATGGGCAAACACAGCAATATCATATTCTGTGATGACAACAATAAGATAATCGACAGTATAAAACATATATCACTTCTTGTAAGCTCAGTCAGGGAGGTACTTCCGGGCAGAGAATATTTTATTCCCGACACACAGCATAAATACGACCCATTTTCGATTACCGAGGAGGAGTTTATAAATAATGTACTCTCAAAGCCACTCCCTCTCTCAAAAGCGGTATATACCTCAATAACAGGTTTTAGTCCGCTTATGGCAAACGAACTTATATACAGAGCATCTCTTTCTGAGAAAAACAACACTCAGGAATTAAGTGATATGGAAAAGCTGCATTTATATAGGAACTTTTCCGAGATGATGAATGACATATCAGAGAAAAAATTTACACCTGTTATCGCATTTAAAGACAGTATGCCTGCCGAATTTACAAGTCTTGAACTCTCAATGTATGAAAAGGATGACGCATACACGATAAAAAACTGCGACACTGTAAGCAGTATGCTTTTTGATTATTATGCAACAAAAGAAGTGATGAGCAGGATAAACCAGAAATCTGCCGACCTTAGAAAGATAACAAATACTCTTTTGGAGAGAAATTATAAAAAATATGACCTCCAGACAAAGCAGCTTAAAGACACTGAAAAGCGTGATAAATATAAGGTGTACGGCGAGCTTCTCACAACTTACGGCTACGAATTAAAAGGCGGCGAAAAAAAGCTCACCTGTGAAAATTATTATACTGGCAAAGAGATAACAATACCTCTCGATGAAACAAAATCTGCCGTAGACAATGCCAAAAAATATTTTGACAAATACGCAAAACTCAAAAGAACATTTGAGGCATTAAACATTCAGATAGCAGAGACAAAAGAAGAAATCGAACATTTAGAATCAATAAGCAACTCACTTGATATTGCAAGACAGGACTCTGACCTCACCGCAATAAAGCGTGAACTGTCAGACTGTGGTTATATCAAGAAACATCACGAAAAAAATAAGGGCAGTAAAAACACCGGAAAAAGCAAACCTCTCCACTATATATCATCAGACGGCTTTGATATGTTTGTAGGAAAAAACAACTACCAGAATGATGAGCTTACATTTAAAATTGCGACAGGAAATGACTGGTGGTTCCATGCAAAAGCAAATGCAGGCTCCCATGTAATTGTAAAAACAGATGGCAAAGAACTTCCCGACCGCACATTTGAAGAAGCTGCAAGACTCGCCGCACATTACTCAAAAGCATGCGAACAGGGCAAAGCTGAGATTGACTATATCCAGAAAAAACACATCAAAAAACCAAACGGCAGCAAACCCGGATTTGTCGTTTACTACACAAACTATTCCATGACGATAAGCACTGACATAACAGGCATACAGGAGGTGACAGAATAATGTTTTCAGATAGTAAATCTGCAATTTCAAGACCGGATGCAAATTTGTCAAATGAAAAATTTAATCATGATATTATTCATTCTGACAATCATGTGCACACATATTTTTCAACAGACAGCGATACACCCATGGAAGAAATGTTAAAAGCCGCCATAGACAAAAGATTTACATCCATCTGCTTTACAGACCATATGGATTATAACTTTCCATCAGAAAGTGACACACCTGAATTTCTTCTCGATATAAAGCCATACTTTGAGGAACTGGAAAGGCTCAGTGAAAAATACAGTGACAGTATAAAAATCCGCAAGGGCATTGAACTCGGTCTGAAAAAAGACTGCCTTGACAAATGCCTTTCACTCACAAAAAAATATCCGTTCGACTTCGTTATCGGCTCAACCCATCTTGTAGATAATATTGACCCATATTATGATATATTTTGGGAGGGCACCGACGAAAAAAATGGTATCTTAAGATATTATGAGACAACTTTAGAAAATGTAAATCTTGGAGCGGATTTTGATGTCTACGGACATATAGATTACATCATCCGCTACACGCCAAAAATGAAACAGCTAAAAGCAAAAGGCATCGTGGACGACAGCTATATAGACCGCCTGCTCAAAGACTCGATGGAAATAATAGAAGAAATCTTAAAAACACTTATATCCAACGGCAAAGGAATAGAGATAAACACGGCAGGTTTTAAATACGGACTCGGACACCCAAATCCACATGAAAAAGTTTTAAAACTCTACCATGAACTTGGCGGCGAGATAATCACCATTGGCTCAGATGCACATGAATGTAAACACCTTGCCTATGACTTTGAAAAAGTCCCGGAGATACTTAAGAATTGTGGTTTCAGGTATTATAGTGAATTTACGGGCAGAAAAGCGGCGATGGTAAAAATATGATGGTTTAAATTTGACACCAGCTGACCGACAGTATAAAGATTAATTGCTAAATAGCTCCCCCCATACATGAGATAGGTTAAATTCGTGTATGGGAGAGTTTTAAATAATTTAAAATATAACTTAAAAGTTTACACTAATAATTCTAAAACTCACACTATTTATGTCTATGTTGCAAGCGAATTTCATTCAATAATATCGGTGATATACTTTTTCAGTCCTTTTTCCGTAGAAAAATCATATTCTGCACTTTTTTCGGTATAATATGCTTTTATGCTCTCCATAGAGATTTGCTCATGAGCCGGAATCCCGTCAGCATACCCTCTCCTCGCAAGTTTCCAGGGAGTTTCCTCATGAGTAATCTTTTCCAGCACTTTACCGCTATACTCTCCAAAAGTATTAACAACCAAATCTATAGCATGATGTTCTTTCTCGGTAAGTACATCCTCTGCACATTCAAAAATTGCAAAGCGTGCATCTTCAATAGGATTAAATTTAAAATTTCTAAACATATCATATACTTCGGGATATACCGGTCCATGAACCCATGCCTGACAATTTTCAGGAAATATAGGTTCCCCATTCAGAGCATAAGATTCTCCCTGAATAAAATAAAGTAATTTTTGAAGCATTAACGGAGTTACTTCTTCAAGTTTTTCAAACACATACGAAATCACCCTAAGCATTTTATCCGAAACCGAAAATAACTTTTCCAACTGTACTGCGGCTTCCATTGCCTTATTATATGCGGCAGATGCAATCTTATCTTTGTTTTCATTCAATCTTTTTTGCATAAAATCCGGGGAGGATAATGCCATTCTTATAATATCAGAATACTCTTTAGACGGTATCTGACCGGAAAGGTATCTCGTAATAGTTACTTCACCAAATCCAAGTGCAAGAGACAATGGAGCTTTCCCAATTTTATAAATTTTCATAAGATTTTCAATATCATTAATCGAAACAATATTTTCATAGTCTCTATACTGTTTATCAACTTCCTGAATATTTCTATCAATCAGCCCCGGGATACTCATTTCTTCTCCACAATCACGGCATATTGCAATTGTAATATTAAACATATATTCTACATCTTTTATATTTTTTTTAATATTTCTTTTTTTCAGCACATACTCCGTTTCTTTTCTGCATATCGTACAAAAATCGATTCTCTCTTTCTCTGCCATGGTATTTCCCCCTTATCACATTTCTATTTGAAATAATATTTAATCGGATATTTCTGTTCATGCAATGATACAACAATAACATAACAGTTATCCAGCTTGTTAAATTTTATGTATAAGGACACTGTTTTACTTTCATTACCCATCCTTTCCAAAAGTTCTACATCTTTCCCAAAAACATACAACATTTCATCTTCATATCCCTCGTGTTCATTTTGTAACCTCTCAGAAAAATCTGTTGCCGTCAATCCCATCAATATATCTTTTGCCATTTCTTCATCAATAACATAAGTAAGAAAAAGCTCCCTATTATCCTGCCGCCGGGAATTCATTTCAATTCTATATCTGTTTTTTCTAATCGCATTTTTCACCTCAGTCAAATACAAATCAATATCTTTTAGTGTAATACCCAATATATACATCTCCTCTCATTAATATGATTGACTTTTCATCTTTTTCCATCATCATTATATGCTTATGATAGAATTTTGTCAATATCCTATCATATCTTTTTAAATTAACAGGCTATCTGCTTTACAGCAAATAGCCTGTTTTTCAAGATTTTCCCATATACCGGTCATTTTATGACACTATTCTTTTACTAATTCCTGTTCTTTATAAGTTATACTTCCTTTTGGGTTGTCTGTATCTGATGAAAACACTCTAATTGCATATTCGCAATTATCAGGTTTTATATAAATACTAGAACCATTAAGGGCGATATTCATAGTTTTTTTCTTTATATACAAGATTGTCCAGTTCTGCATTTGACATATTTTTGTACTCCATATCTTCATCCTCCTTGTATAAATTTTTAGTTTTTATTACCATAACACACCTATGTCAAAAAGCAGTTTCCGTTTTTTCACACAAAATAAGACTGTCACATTAAGTTTAATCTATACAATATACAAATAATAAAAACTTTTATCTGCATATTGTATGAATAACATCTCGTGCAACAGCCTCATCTTTTCTGTTAATCAATATTTATACATAGTATTTTTATCCACAGTCAGGCAGATACTTACAATCCACTCTACTACTTCTATAATAGTATTAGTTTTTTCATTTGTACTGAATATTTTGTTTAATACATTTACCAGTTCCAAGAAATTTCAGGCACAACTTTTCTATTCCTCATAGTAATAAATTTCTGTTGCTGCTCCATTCTTAAATTTAAATTGAAAATACGGTGCTTTTTTAATCTTTTTTATGTATTTACCAATCTCTGATTTTTTGACTTTCTTCTTCTTATAATTTTTAACATGAATAAACTTTGTTGAAGGTGTAATTTTGAATGTCCTTTTTTTCTTCTTCATTTCGCTTGCCGCACTATATAATGCACAATAAGTCACAAGTTTCTTTTTGCTTAAAGTGAATTTACCATTTACCTGCCATATATTTACGCTTTCTGCTAATGTTTTTTGAACCGGAACTGCTACCACCGATGCCATCAATATAAAAGCTAAAATCAATGCAATTTTTTTCTTACCATTCCTAATATCTTTAATGTTGTTCATGTTACTTTTCCTCCTTTTTTATCATATAAACTCTCGGATTCTCCTCAAAACAAGTCATTTCGGGAGTACATTGTGTTTAAACTTTTTAAGTTACATCTACTTACTTTAATCTTTATGGTCTGCTCCATATTACGAAATGATTATTCCCCCCTTTTCGTATAAATTTTATATAACTCACCTGCCTTTCTTTATATATAAATAATCCGCCTATAACTTTTTATTTGTTGCTATTATTGCAATATTACCATTATATATTTTCCGTGTATGACAAATATTATTTTTTTAAAACTATACACATCTTAAACAGATGTATTATTAAACTCAACATCATAAAAGAAATCAAAAAAGTCATTATAAGTTTTTCCTCTCCATGTAATTTTGGTATAGTAAGTATCAATGGCATCTCCGGCATTCTCTTTACCATTTTCAAACTCATGTCCGACATATGTCAAACCATCAGGTATTGTTATATCTGTCAGTGCTTCGCAGCCATAAAAGCAACTCTCTCCTATACTTGTCACCCCATCCGGAATTGTTATATCTGTTAATGAACTGCACCACTCAAAGGTTTCATCATTTAACTTTTTTAATCCCGATGGTAATTTTATACTTTTAAGTTTATCGCAGTGATTAAAACACTTTTTACCTATACTTGTTACGCTGTTTGGGATTGTTATATCCGTCAATGCGTCACATGATGAAAAACAACCCTCTCCCAGACTTGTTACCGTATTTGGAATTGTTATATCTGTCAATACATCACAAGCCAAAAAACATTCATTTCCCAGACTTGTTACCGTATTTGGAATCGTTATATCTGTCAATGCAGTACAACCGCAAAATGTGGCTTCTTCTAATTTTTTTAATTTATTTGGCAATTTTACCTGCTTAAGTTGTTGGCACCATGAAAATACACCCTCCCCTATTGTATTTACCGTATTTGGAATTGTTATTGACTGGATACTCGAAAAAGCAAATGCATATTCTCCAATAGACTTAAGTGATTTTGGCAACTTAATACTTCCTATTTTAGTCTCAGCAAATACCTCATTTCCTATTTTTTTCACACCATTTGGAATAACTATATTTCCACTATTTTTTACTCCCCAATATTCCATATTTTTCTTTGTGAGTATTCCTTTTTTTGCATCCGCATCTGCTACAGCTTTACTAACCGTAACACTGCATACATATTTTTTGCCACCTGCTTTTGCCTGAACAGTTGCTTTTCCAACTTTGCAACCTGTTACTGTTACACTCATCTTTGATTTCTTTGACAGACCGATATTTCCACTGCCTTTTGTCACACTCCATGTAACCTTTTTCTTATTGTTACTCAATTTAATCTTTGCAGTTTTTCCTTCATATACTTTTACGCTTTTTGTTATACTTACTTTTTTCGCCGCCTGCGACTTGTTCGGTGAAAACGCAAGTCCTCCAAAAAGCATCACTCCTGCAAATGCTGCAAATACAACTTTCATTTTTTTCTTTTTAATCATAATAAACCTCTTTTCTGCACACTTTTTTGATTTACAAGATTGTGTCCGGTGTGCGAAGCCACAAATCTTGTGGAGCTGCTGCCCTGACACATAAAAATTGTCAGCGTGCAGCTCCGTTTTTTTCTGCTTGTATCTTTACATTCCCCATCCTAACATACCCATGTCTAAAAGCTGTTTCCGTTTTTTTCAGCCAATTTATCCCCATTTTTAGGGCTTTTGACGGCTTTTCTTACCCAAAAATACCGCTTTTTTTGCCTTATTTTGGTGAAAAGTCCAATTTTCCGCCAAAAATTTTATACTTTTTTAATAATTTAATTATAGAGTTGATGCTACGGTACTTACTTCACCTTAACCTTTATGGTTCTGCTCCATTTTCCTGAATAACTCTTTCCGCCTGTTTTTGCTACGGCTTTTATACGGAAATAATAATATTTGCCTTTCTTCAAGCCTTTTCCCGTATATCTTCCACTCTTTAGTGATGATTTTCCTGAAAATGTTTTTGCGTTTTTAAACTGTTTATTCAACGAATACTGAATCTGGCAAGTCGTATTGCCTGCAGATGTCTTTTTCCATGTACATTTTATTTTACCTTTTGACGCAGCTTTTACCTTGAAGTTTTTGACACTTGCCGGCAAAACTTTTATTGTTATCTTCTTTGTTGCCGCTTTATAATTTTGAGTTGCCGCTACTTTTACCGTTATAACTGTCACTCCACAGCCTGTTAAAGTAACATCTCCGTATGCCGATACTTTTGCCACACCCGAATTTGAACTCTGATATGTAACAGAACCGTCACTGTCAGTTTCTATTCCAAGTTCAAAACTTCGAGAATCTAAATATTTTGTATAAGAAGACACTGCACTTATTACGGTGTTCATTTGTTCATTCTGTTCATTGTCAGGTTCTTCTGTCTCTGTCGGTTCTACATAAGGCTCATCTGTCGGCTCTGTAGTTGGTGTCGCCGTCACTGTAGTTGATGGCGATTTACTTGGCGTTGCACTTACACCCGGTGTTGCACTTGGACTCTGCGTTTCATCTGAAGATGGTTCTTTGCCAGGAATTACCGTAGCTGTCGGCTTAGGTGTAGCTGTATATTCTGCCTCTTCAGGTACTTTCGCTTTCACTGAATCCTTATACGAAGAACTGTTACCGTATTTGTCGTACGCATATATGTGAGTTGTATATGAACCTGTTTCATTATTATGGTCTGAAATCTTTACTTTATATGTATAAATATCACCATCTTTTGTACCTGTTACAGCCGCATTTGTTCCCCAGTCTGATGCTATGTCATCCTGTCCGCCTGCTTCTGTCCATGTAGGGAACTGTACTCTGTCTACCATGTAATTATCAGTAACTTTGCATGATACCGTATATCCTTCACTCGTTACATCAGATATTTTTACATCACTTATAACAGGCCCTTGCTCGTCCACTATCGTAAACTTGTCACTTCCACTCTTATATGTTGTTCCATTGGCAACGGCATACATCTGGTAAGTATATGTCTCACCCTGTCTTAAGCCATCCGCTTTTGCTTCGCTCACTATATTCAGATTTTGTTCAACATAAGAAGTTTTCAAACCGCAATCTTCCTTGTGGTCTACAACCAGATTTCCGGCACTGTCCCATATCCATACACCAACCTGTGATATAGTTGCACGGTCAGGATTTTCAATTCTTCCGTGAAGCCCTGCATTCCATGTGTCTACAAATGTAGTATTAAGCTGTGAATACGACACTGACGCTGTCTGAGTTCCTCCTCCTCCGACAAGGTAAATATATCCATAAAATCCTGAGCAGCCGCCCAAAGTCTGCATCTTTGCTTTCGATACGGTTCTGTTGATAACACCGGTGTTTCCCTCAAAACTGTATCCTGCACATCCTCCCTCCGTAACTGTTACATTGTCACCTGAAACATTCTCGACAAAAGCAACATGACCGTACTTTCCGTAGGTACTATTTGCACCTGCGTTATTGTACTTCCATACCGCCAGAGCATATTTTGCCGGCTCACTTCCCTTGTCATAATTTAATGTACGCCAATAATTGTTTGCACCGTAAAGACCAAATTCGTTCATTCCTGTTGCCGGAAGTGTTATTCCAAGCACACTCTGGGCTCTGTCCTTAACCCATTGCACACAGCCACCGTTCGTATAATCTTTGGCTGCACAATTTTTTTCTGTGTGAAGCAGCCAAAAAACATTGAAACAATCAATGTGGCTGCCAATATGACGCTTCCTATGCTTCTTCTTGTTCGTTTCTTCATATTAACCTCATTTCTGCACACATTTTTTGTGCGTAATGTGAAATATGATATATTTCACATATAAGATTTGTGCCAAGTGTGCACAGACACAAATCCAGCTCTTAATAAAATTACAACTATTATCACTTCGTATCCGCATTTCCGCCAAAAAAGCCGGAAATTCAAACACAATTTTCATGATATTTTCGTTTACATCCTAACCATAACACACCCATGTCAAAAAACAGTTTCCGTTTTTTTCGCAGGAAAAAAGCACCATAATGGTGCTTAACCCTTGATTTTATTGACTTTTTCGGCATTATTTTTCATGTAACCGTCCATACCTGCCGCATGAACAAAAAATTTTTTTTGATTTTTTTTTATAATTTGTATCGTATCAGCTACCTTTGACTTTAACTTTCAAGCAATCCGAATAAACACTGTAATATTTTTTCTTTACCCGCTTTACTATCGTGCGTACTTTGAAATAATACACTGCTTTTTTATTATTGCATTTCAGTTTAAATTTTGCATTATATCTTTTTATCGAAGATGATTTTAACTTAATCTTCTGATATTTTTTGTCTTTTTTGCGGATATATATTTCCGCATAAATGCCGCTGTATTTTTTTAGTTCTATCTGCACATAAGGCATTTTCCGGTATATTCCTGTCGTTCCTTTTATCTTCGGTTTCACTATCGACAGCGTCTTTATCATGCAAACATTTGAATATTTGCCATAATATTTTTGTCCTCCCGTCTTTTTAAACAGCCTCATCTTATAATAATATTTTTGTCCCGCTTTTGCTTTTTTATCAGTATATCTGCATGAACTGTTCGTTTCGCCGGCTGCAATCTTCTTCCATGTTATCTTTTTTGACATTGCACGATATATTTCATAGCCAATATTCACTGATGTTTTTTTCCATACTATCTCAGGCTGATTGTATTTAGTCAGTTCAATCAGATTTATCCTTACAATAAGTGCTTTTTTGTCCTTCTCACTTAACCCCGGTACAGATGTTGGCTGTGTTGTGGCTGATGTCGGAGTCGGACTGATTGTATAAAGCGGCTCGTTTGCAGGCGATGGTGACGCATTATCTGCAGGCTGTGGCGTTGTCCTGTCTGTTGGATTTGGTGTTGTCTTGTTCCCTGATGTCGGTTCAGGCTCTTTATCAGGCTTTGACGATACATTTCCATTTGGCATTGCTGATGTAGAATTTATCGGTATTGCCGTCGGTGATACTACCGGAGGTGAACCAGTCATTATCGGTGTTGGCGACGGAACTGCTGCCGCAGGTGTTTTTGTCGGCTTCACCGTTACGGTCGGAATTTTTGTCGGTGCAGGTGTCATAACAGGTGATATTGTAGGGATTAGCGTTGGTGTCGCAGGTGAAGGTGTCGGCTCATCCGGTGGATGCACCAGTTCCTCCAAAATTCCATAATCCGAAGTCTTTTCAAATTGTTCAGGTGCATCTATTTCTCTATAATCCGAAACATAATGACATTCACTGCAATATGTCACTTCCAGTCCTGTATCGTATGCCCGTGCCTCCTGTACTGTCTGTGTCACAAAATTATGCTCATGCTCCGTGACATTTTCAAAAAGTGCATTATTATTTTTGCGAACTCACTCATATCTTCTTTTCCATATACCGTAACCTGATTTTCGGGAATATCATAAAAAAGTTCATTGTCCTCACTGCCTAAGCAGTTTTCAGGCAGATATAACTTTTCTAATGATGTGCATCCCTTAAAAAACTGTTTTGGAAGATATTGCACTGCATCGCTTAATTGAACCAGTGTAAGTTTTTTACAGTTCAAAAACATTTGTTGTCCATATTGTGCATTTTTTCCGCCTAAAATATATTTTATGCCACTCTGAGAAAAAGCATATTCACCTATATCCGTGACACTGTCCGGCAGCACAAGACATTCAAGATTATTGCAATCCCAAAATTCAACCCCGCCTATTTTTTTCAATTTATCTGACAGATAAACATTTCTTAATGTGCTTGAGTACGAAAACGCTCTATCTCCTATTTCAACAGCACCTTTTAATGACACAGTCCGCAAATAAGCTGCCCCATAAAATGCATATTCTCCTACTGAAGTTACATTATCTGCCTTTATATTAAAAATATTTACATCAGCAAATGCACCTGCAGCAATTTTTTTGACACTTTCAGGCACATTATATACAGGATAATACTGATTCCATAGCTCCCCCGGACACCTTATAAGCGTTGTCATATCTTTATCAAATAATACACCCTGTTCAAGAATATAATTTGTATTGTTCTTATCAAGATAAATCTCATCCGTCATAGCTGCCGCGATCGCCAATTCACCAATCTCTGATACATTTGCTCCTATATATAATTTGTGTATTGTATTTTCCCAAAATGCTTTGTCACCTATACTTATAACTGTATCCGGTATATACACTTCATCAAATCCAACTCCTGCACTTTCAAATGCACTTTTTCCAATCCTCGTTACTTTATAATTTTCTCCATCATATTTTACATATGATGGGACTCTTAATACCCTGTCATCTAATTTACTTGTATCATTAAACCCTGCATTTCCCATTTTATCATTATCAGCCCCGACGGTTGCTGTTTTCTCAGATTTATTTAATTTATAATAAATACCATATTTGTCCTTTTGTTCTTCATCAAGTTCATATGTTACTTCTTCATCTGTTTCTTCATCATTTTGTTCTATCATAGGCAGCCATACATTTCCTTCTTTATCCTTGATTACATTAAAATTCTCATAATTATTTTTATAACTGACCTGATAATGTATGAGTTTACTTATATCATAATCTTTTGGCATTTTAAGGCATGAAATATCATTGTGCAAAAATGTCTCTAATTCCGTATCATAGTCAACAACACTTTCAGATATCTGCATTTCAAAATAAATATCTATTCCATCGTCATCTATATTCTCTATTTCAAATCTCGGATGACATTTTTTAGTTATTTTGCTGCTACTAACACTAGCACTCATTATAAAACTACAATTATCACTGTCTGTATTTTCTGCCAGACTAATTTTTCCAATCCTGACCCTTGTAGATTTAATCATATCTATATATAACCAACAGTTATCTATTGATATTTCACCAATCTCATATCTTCCATAAGCGTCGTACCTGATATCAGTCAAATAATCTTTTGCTATTACTTTTTTTATTTTTGCCTGCCCGCTCTTAATTTTTAATTCTGCATCCATTTCAAGCCTTACCGTATCTATATTCAAGTCAATATCAATCATAAAATCATTGTTATTTATTATCAATTCAGAGCCATCCTGCCCCTCAATCCTAAAATAATAAAAATCAGTTTCATCATTATAATAATACCAGTCGTATTTGTGCATTACACACGCTATTATCTCCGTGTATTTTCCTGTCACCTCCAGCTTATGACTACCTATATCCATCACACTCATTTCCGATACATTACACTCATATATCGTGCAGTTACTTAATACAACATCAGACTGTAAATGAATACTGTGATTAATCTTAATCGCCGTTGATCTATATTCTTCTTTATTTACGGGTATCCCCACAAATTTTATGCTCTTACATTCCGGCAGCCATACCTCCCCGTCAATTTTATATTCTGTCTGTTCTGCCGGAAATATTATCTTATAATCTCCATGCTTATCGGTCATATTTGCAAACAGCGTTTTCAGGTCACTGTATTTTCCTATCAACTGACCGCTATTATAAAGTTTCATGACAGTATCCGCTTCATCTGCCGTATCAGCACTCACCAAACATCCGGCAGAAGATAAATTCAAAATCACGATTGCAGATATAAGTAAAAACGCTGCTTTTTGTCTAAACTTCCGTTTAATAATCTTCATAGTATTTCACCTCCTCTCCTATTGCAGATTTTATCATCAATGCCCCGTCACTTTTACCTTTATACAGTCAGAATATACACTGTAATATCTTTTCTTTGACTTCTTTACTATCGTCCGAACTTTAAAGTAATACACTGCTTTTTTATTATCGCACTTAAGTTTAAATTTTGCTTTATATCTTTTTATGAAAGATGATTTTAACTTAATCTTCTGATATTTTCTTCTTCCCCGAATATAGATTTCCACATAAGTGCCGCTGTATTTTTTTAATGTTATCTGCACATAAGGTATTTTCTGATATGTCCCTGTCGTTCCTTTTATCTTCGGTTTCACTATCGACAAAGTCTTTATCATGCAAACATTTGAATATTTGCCATAATATTTTTGTCCACCCGTCTTTTTAAACAGCCTTATTCTGTAATAATATTTTTGTCCCGCTTTTGCTTTTTTGTCAGTATATCTATAGGAACTGTTCTTTTCGCCGACAGCAATCTTCTGCCACTTTATCTTTTTTGACATTGCACGGTATATTTCATAGCCGATACCCTCTGATGTTTTTTTCCAAACTATCTCAGGCTGATTGTATTTATTTAGTCCAATCGAATTTATCTTAATGATAAGTGCTTTTTTGTCTTTATCACTTAACCCCGGAACGGATGTAGGCTGTGGTGTGGCTGCTGTCGGAGTCGGACTGATTGTATAAAACGGCTCGTTTGTAAGCGATGGTGACGCATTATCTGTAGGTTGTGGCGTTGTCCTGTCTGTTGGATTTGGTGTTTCCGTATCCAATAATGTCGGTTCAGGCTCTTTATCAGGCTTTGACGATGCATTTCCATTTGGCATTGCCGTCGGTGATACTACCGGAGGTGAATCAGTCATTATCGGAGTCTGTGTCGGTGACGGAACTGTTGCTGTTGCAGCAGGTGTTTTTGTAGGCTTAACCGTAACAGTCGGAGTTTTTGTCACCATAGGAGTCTGTGTAGGCTTCGCCGTAACAGAAGCAGTTTTTGTAGGCTGGGGTGTAGGCGATACTGACGGCTTTGGTTCTTCCGACGGATGCACAAGACTTTCCGGTTCTCTATAATATGTTGTATCTTCTAACTGTTCAGGTGCGGCTATTTCTTTATAATCCAAAATATAATGACATTCACTGCAATATGTCACTTCCATTCCCGGCTCATATACTCTGGCATCCTGCACTCTCTGCGTCACAAAAGTATGCTCATGTTCCTCAATATTTTCAAAAAGTGCATTGTTATTTTGTGCAAATTCTCTCAGATTTTCTTTTCCATATACCGTAACCTGATTTTGGGGAATATCCAAAAAGGTAACATTATCCTTACTGCCTAAACAAGTTTCCGGTATATATAGTTTTTTTAACGATGTGCAATCAGTAAAAAGACCTCTTGGAAGATACTGCATCGCTTCACTCAACTGAACCAATCTAAGATTTTTACAACTCACAAATGCCTGTTGTTCATATTGTGCATTTTTGCCGCCTAAAATATATTCTATAGACTGACTATCAAAGCAAAATGTACCTATGTTCAATGAACAGTCCGGCAATACCAGACATTTAATATTACAACTACCCGAAAACACCTCCCGACCGATTTTTTCTAATTTATCTGACAGATAGACATTTCTTAACCCATATAAATTATATGACCCACCCATATCAAATGCTCCATTACCTATCTCAACAACTCCTCTCAATGATACTGTCCTCAAATTAATAGCATGATAAAATGCATATTCTCCTACTGTAGTCACCGAATCTGCCTTTATATTAAAAATCATTGAACTGGTAAATGCTCCCGCTGCAATTTTTTTAACACTTTCAGGTACATTATATACAGGATAATATTCATACCATGATTTAGTCGGACATCTTATAAGCGTTGTCATGTCCCTATCAAACAATGCTCCCTGATAGAGAACAAAGTCCTTATTATTATCATCAAGATATACTTCTTCCATCAAGGTTGATGCAACTGCTTTTTCTCCTATATCTGATACATTTGCTCCTATATACAATTTCACTACAGAACACCAAAAAGCATTATCACCTATACTCATCACAGTATCGGGTATATGAACTTCTTCCAATTTCCACTTTGTGCCCTTAAACGCATTTTTTCCAATCCTTGTTACCTTATAAGTTTCTCCCTCATATTTTATATATGAAGGAATTTTTAATACACCGCTATCTATTTTATTAAAATCAGTAAGTAATGAAGCAGAGTCTATATCTCTATCAACACCTAAGGTCGCTGTTTTATCCTTTTCATTTAATTTGTAATAAATGCCATTGCTGTCCTTTTGTTCTTCATCAAGTTCACAGGTTAATTCTTCTTCTGTTGTTTTGTTGTTATCAATTTCTCCTACTATAGGAAGCCACACATTTCCGTCATCATCCATGACCACATCAAATTCTTTCGTCACCAGATATTTTCCAACCTGATAACTCATAAATTTACTTATATCATAATCTTTTGGCATTTTCAGACATGATATATCATTATGCACAAGCATCTCTAATGCCGTGTCGTAGACAACGCTGGCACTTATTTCCATTTTAAAACTAACATTGACATTATCTTCATCAATATCCTCTATTTCAAATCTCGGATAATATGTTTTTGTTATCTCAGGGCAATAAACATACATATCAAAATAACTCTTGTTCTTATCAGCATTTTCCGTCAGACCGACCTTTCCTATCCTGATTTTCGCAGATTCAAACAGATCTACATTCAACCTGCAATTCTCTATTGATATTTCACCTATCTCATATCTTCCTGTAGCATAATATGATACTATTCCGGAATAATCTTTTGCTATAACTTTTTTTATCTTCGCCCATCCGCTTTGAAACTTTAACGATGCATTTTCTTCAAGCCTTACCTTATCTATGAAAAGGTCACTGTCAATCAATAAATTGCAATTATTTATTATCAGTTCAGAGTTCTCCTGCCCCTCAATTCTGAAGCAATAGATACAAACATCACTAGCATAAAAAAGATTGTCTCCATATTTAGCACTCAGTCCCGCTGATATTTCCGTGTACTTTCCGTCTGTCCTAAGTTTATGACTTCCCATATCGAGTACACACATTTCTGTTGTATTCCTCTCAAATAAAGTACAATTATTCAATGTAACATCCGACTGCAAATGAATACTGTCATTGATTTTTACTGCCGTCGATATATACGGCAAAGAATAATGCGGATCATCTACCTGATTTCCTACAAATTTAATACTCTCACACTCAGGCAGCCAAATTTCCCCATCAATGCAGTATTCCGTCTGTTCAGCAGAAAATATTATCTTATATTCACCTTCAATGTCAGTCATATTTTCAAATGTTGTTTTTAGGTCACCGTATTTTCCTATCAACTGACCTTTATCATACAGTTTAATAACATCATCCGCTGTATTTGTTTCATCCGCCGCATCTGCACGCTTTACACAGCCGACAGGACTTAAAGCCATAATAAGAATTGTAAATATAAGTAAGAATGCTAACCGCTTTCTAAATCTATTTTTCATAATATTTCACCCCCTCTCCTCATTTTATAACTATCGTACTCACTTTGAAATGATACCCTTTTTCCTTATAACTTCTCTCCCCTATATTTCCGATGTTATCTCCACAACTTCCGAGTATGAATACATATCATCTTTTTGGTATGTGCTAAGCAGCACCATGTCAAGCTTATATTTTTCATTTATCGAAGTCATTCCACAAGACGATAAAGTTGCATTTGCCATATTGACAAAATATTCTTTCGCCGAGTTTTGTTCATACTCTTTGTTCTGTCTGCTGTTTTCTTCCGTGTACCTGCGCTGAGCAACATAAAGTATCATTGGCAGCAGGTCTTTTCTCTGAACAAGCCTGCATCTTCTATGGTTTTCAACTTTGAATGACTTAAGCCAGTCTTCTGCCTCTTTTACATTTTCCGGCACTGCCGTTTTTTTTGCACAGCTTTCAATAAATTCTGCCACCCACTCCGGACATATGTCTGTATCATCCTTATATTTTAATTCATTGAGAGCTATCCCGGCACGCAGATTTTTCTCTAACTGAATCGGAAGATTTAAAATATCCGACAATCGTTTTCGTGTAAGATTTCCAAATTCATTATTAGATTTTGAAGTTGAAAATATATCTGCCAGCATTTTCTGTCTGGAATCCGGAGACATATGTGCTATTCTGTTTGCTTCCCTGATATTTTCCATCATACCCTCAGACACATTTTTATCCCTTTTTCTCTTTATATAATAAAGATATTTCTGAACTATCCTCTCGTTCTCATCTGCATTTTTCTTTTTTGTCCATGAATAAAAATCAGTCTCTGCCAAAAACTTTTTCAGGCTTACCATAGACTCATTGCACACATATTCAGTAATTATATCTTTATAAATATTTACATATTCCAGCGTTGTCAGGCTATACCCCTTAAATGAGGAAGTGTTCATATACATCCATTCCATAAATTCTTTTTCATCACTTCTCTTTCTCGCATCAAACTGCTCCATCAGATAATTGGTGGAATGTGTCTTTTCTAATTTTATCTCAAATTTCAGCCTTTTCTCGTAAGTTTCTATATTTTTTTCTGCATCCTCCCATGTCATACCGTTGACAAGTCCATACAGCCATATTACTTCATGATAATCATTAAACTGAACATCGGGTTCTCCAAGTCCCTCCATAAGCCACTCTCTCAATCCATTTTCAGACATCTTGAGGACATATGCTATCTCAAATATGTTTTCCCGTCTTGGCAATGTATATCCGTTTATGCCAAACCACCTTTTTACCGTTGGTACCGCCGCAAATCTCCTATCACCGGTAATCTTACAAAATAAGTGATAAGCCTCTGCTCTTGTCTCCCCGCTTATCTTTTTTGTCATATAATCCTTTTTTAGTACCTTTGATATTATAAATATATCAAATCTCATAAACTTATTTTGCTTTAATACTGTTTTTATCTCTTTTAAAAATTCGCCATCTAAATCTTTGTATCTCATAGTAATTCCTCATTCTCGCTTTATTTTCTGTCGTTATTATGGGATACTTCCCGCAAAATCAACATCTTTATTTTTTTTCTCATTTTTCTTAGTCTGAGTCTTTGGTACACTCGTCTTGGCTGGTGCACTTGTCTTAGTCTCATACGGCTTTGGAGTATTTTGTGTCTGTGGTGTCATTTTTATTTTTTCTCCTTTGCTTACCGTAATCTTTATAACAGTCTTGCTTTTCACCATTTTTCCGTGTTTAGGAGCCTGTCCTATTACAATACCTTTATCTTTTTTACTCTCTTTATATATTATCTTATACGAAAGTTTTTTATCTTTAATTTTTTGTATTGCATTCTTATATCCTTTTCCGACACAATCCGGCACCTTATATTTCTTTTCACCATTACTTACGGTGAGAACTAATGTTTTTTTCTTTCCTCTCTCGCATATTGTTCCATCTGTTACACTCTGTGATATTATCTTTCCCTTTTGAGTGCTACTGTATTTTTTGCTCCATTTGACAAGAATCGCCGTATCACCCTTTGCATCCAGCAGTTCTAATGCCTGCTGCTTTGTCATTCCCTCAAATGACGGCATATAATATCTGCTGTCCGGCTCTTTTGTCTCCTCCGTCTGCTGAGTTATCACCGGATTTGCAGAAACCTGTGCAACCGCCCCTTTGTTCTTTGTGAACATTCTTCTGTTATTTACGGCAAATCCCACAACAATACCTGCCATAGCCACGGCAATAAACAGTACCGCCATTTTTCCTATTGTTTTTGTCCTGTTATTTATCCTTATGTTAAAGCTAAACCTTTTTTTGTTATATAGTTCACTATACAACTCGTCCATACTCTGTATCCTGTCTTCTGCTTTTATCGACATTCCCTGCATTATCGCCTGTTTCTGTCTTTTGGTTAAATCTATATTTTCAATCTCCGACAAAGGCACAAGCCTGTCCTTAAGCATTCTCTCTATTGACTCATTAGGCTCTTTTCCCGTGAGCATAAAATACATAGTCGCACACAAAGAATATACATCAGACCAGCTCCCCTGCCTGCCTTTGCGAAGATACTGCTCCTCTGAGGTATATCCTCTCTTGAATGTAACGGTCAGGCTTTTATCCGTCATAACATTTTTTTCTCTTGCCGAGCCAAAATCTATAAGAACAAGCTGTTTTTCTTTTATCCTTATAAGTATATTGTCCGGGCTTATGTCCCTATGCAGGATTTTCGCATCATGAATTTTTTTCAGCGACCTGATAATAGGTTTCATCATCAAAAATGCTTCCTGCCCTTTTATCGCACCATTTTTCCTCACATACTCTTTTAATGTAATACCGTCTACATAATCCATAACTATATAAGCCGTATTGTTCAGATAAAAAAAGTCTCTGACAGAAACTATGCCGTCCAGAGAATGAAACTGCGACAGTATTGTTGCCTCACTGTAAAAGTCACTAAGACCTTTATTATATAGTTCACTGTTTTTTCCGTGATAAATGTATATACTGTAGTCATCCCTGCCACGAACATCTCTGCTTCCATAACTAAGAGGAAAATACTCCTTTATTGCAACTGTTATATTTAAAAGTAAATCTTTTCCTATATATGTAATTCCAAAACTCCCCTCGCCTATAACTCTGCCTATCTTATATCTTTCGTTTAGCATTATATCTTCCGGCAGGCAGCGTGGCGTGCTTTCACACATACTGTAAACCTCCTTTGCACATACTTAAATGTCATTATACACCCCCTATGTCAAAAATCGGTTTCCGTTTTTTTCAGTACCATTTTCCACATATAGAATACCACTTTCAACCCCCTCATTCAACTGGCAGAAAACTCATATTCAGGGTTATCTCACGCATAAAACGGGCTCGACAACCCCAAAAATGTAGATTTTTTTTGTAATTAGGTGATTTTTTCACACTTATATAAGAAAAATTTATTTTTTTAGTTGTTTTATATTTATACACATAATTATTTTCGGCAATTTAACATGTTTTTTCACCCTTTTATCGTTTTTGCATATAATCTAACTCAATTTTTTATATATTCTATAATGAAACTTTCTATAAAAGCCTTCTAATAATACTTTTGTTTTATTTTTTACTCCCATAACTTATTCTCTTAATACTTTTATGGCTGTTTTTAATATATCCATTACAAAGTCAACTTCCCTGACTGTATTTTCTTCACCAAGTGTAAATCTTATTGTTCCATCGGCATATTCCTTTGGAACACCTATACTTTCTATCACATGGGAAATCCCCGGTTCTCCTGTATTGCAGGCTGAACCTGCTGAAGCACATATTCCGTTCATATCGAGTATAATGAGCAGAGTCTCTCCCTCAATTCCTTTAAAACTTATATTCAGATTTCCGGGAAGTCTTTCATTTCCCGGTTCTGCACCGTTTAACCGCACATCTTCTATCTCATTTTCTATCCTTGACAAAAAATAGTCCCTTACATTTGCCGTTTTAAGATTTTTCTTATACATATTTTTAAATCCCTCTTCAACGGCTGCACCCATACCGACAATCCCAGGTACATTCTCCGTTCCTGCTCTCATATTGCTTTCCTGCTTTCCGCCATAGATAAACTTTTCTATATCACAACCCTTTGATATATAAAGAAACCCCGTTCCTTTCGGTCCGCAGAGCTTGTGCGAGCTTACACTCATCATATGTATCCCGCTTTTTTTTACATCAATCGGAATATGCATATATGCCTGAACTGCATCTGTATGAAAATAAATATTGTACTTTTTGGCTATCTTAGCAATCTCGTCTATAGGCTGAATCGTTCCTATCTCATTGTTGGCATACATTATCGAAATCAAAATTGTATCATTTCTTATCGCCCTCTCAAGATCCCTAAGCGAAATCACACCCCTCTCATCAACCGGAAGATAAGTCACTCTGTATCCCTGTTTTTCAAGTGCCTTGCAGGAATTGAGGATTGCATGATGCTCAATACAGCTTGTTATGATATGCCGTCCTCTTTTTCCTTTATATCTGCACGCTCTCACCGTTCCAAACAATGCCCAGTTGTCACTCTCCGTGCCACCACTTGTAAAATAAATTTCATCTTTAGATGCATTTATACTCTTTGCCACCTGCTTTCTGGCTGTCTCTATTTTTTCCTTACACTGTTGTGCAAATTCATATGCCCCCGATGGATTTCCATAATAAATTTCCAGACATTTTTTCATCTCAGCAACCGCCCGTGGACATACCGAAGTCGTTGCCGCATGGTCAAGATAAATCATACCGCACCTCTGCACCCGTATATAAAATCAATATATTCAGCATAATGCTGTTTGACACATGATAAATTTGAAATACATATAAGAAACTTAGCTTTTTACCGTTTGATAACTCTAAAATTTATATATTCATCATAATTTTATTCATCATCTGATAAATCTAAAATCTATATATTCATCATAATTTTATTCATCATATAATAAAATTAAATAATAAGTTTGAATGTGCTAAAGTGAGGAAGTTTTATGAACTCAGCCGCAAAAACAAAAAAAAAGGTAAAAAACAAACTTAAAAGCAATATAATAAAAGGAACTCTTATACTCTCCTGTGCAAGTATCTTAAGCCGCATAATCGGTTTCATATACAGAATATACCTCGCTGATATTCTCGGTGAACAACTGCTTGGTACATATCAGCTTATTTTTCCTATATATGTGCTGTGCTTTACGATTTACGGAGCTGGTATGCAAAGTGCCATATCTCAGGTTGTTGCGACACTCATAGGCAAAAATAACACACATTCTAAAGACGACGGTTTAAAGGGAAGCGTTTCAAAAGATATAACTCCACGCACGATACTTCTTGCCGGCACGATACTCAGCTTTATCCTTGCACTTTTTCTGTCCATTTTTATAAATTTCAACTCAAAGTGGATTGCCTGCAATATCCTCATGGTACCCGACTGTGACATCTATCTTAAACTGCTCACATATCTTTTCCCATTTTGCAGCATTTCAGCCTGCATCTGTGGATACCAATACGGACTTGAAAATGCAAAACCACCTGCCATTTCCGGAATAATAGAGCAGATAACCCGCATCTTATTTGTATTTATCGTTCAGGGCTTTTTCTCTGATAAAGAAATCTGCTGCCAGATAGCCGTGTATGGACTTACCGTTGGTGAATTTTTTGGTTTCCTCTATAATATGTCTACAATAAAAAATAAAAAACGCAACGATAAAAAACATATTTCCGACAAAAATATAAACAATGATAATGCCAAGCTGCACTCTGAAAGCCTGCATTCAAAAAGACAACACGCTTATAATGCTAAATCTGATAACCGGCAATTTAAAAGACAAGAATTAAAAAATAAAACTTTCAATAAAAGAAAAAATAAAATTTCTTTAAAAGAAAGTTTTAAACTGCTCCTGCCGGTATTTATTTCGCTAACATCAATAAAACTGACAATCTCTCTTTTACATAGTGTAGAATCAATATTTATTCCTGCTTCACTCGTAAAATACGGCTATACGATGAACGAAGCCTTAAGTGTGTATGGTATATATTCCGGAATGGCTATGCCATTTATAATGTTTCCTGCCACAATAACAATGGCAATATCAACAATGCTTCTCCCTGCTGTTTCAAAAGCGCACTCATCAGGAAACAAAAAACAGATTAAAAAACTTATCCGACGCACATCATATTTCTGTCTTGTAACCGGAATGGCTGCTACTATCTTTTTCCTGCTATTTGGAAACATCTGTGCAAGTCTTTTCTTCCACAACGAACTTGCCGGAAGATACCTTACCGTAATGTCTTTCTTATGTCCGTTTTTGTACCTAAACATGACCTACAGCAGTATATTGAATGGACTTGGCAAGCCCCATATGACCTTTGTGATAACAGTAGTATGCACACTCATAAAGATACTGTCACTTATGTTCTTTGTTCCTAAATACGGAATGATAGCTTATATCGCCGCATCTCTTATAGCAGAAGCATTGCTGTGCGTGATGCTTAGACATTATTGCGGATAGATTAAGATGTACCATGCGATAAACCCCATAGCATATTGGATTTTAGAAGCTTTCATCTAACCCTTGACAAATTCCCAAACATATACTAATATTAAAGGGAATTAAGAAGTAATTAAAACGACACTATCCGTATAGCAGAACGGTTGTCTTGAAATCAAATATTGGAAAGAATGAATCTAACCGCCATCAGTTTACCAGACCAGGGCGGTTATTTTCTTGCATTCTTACCAATCTCATACGCTGAACCACATAAGATACTAGCGATTCCTAATGCATAATAAACAGTTTGTAACGAAATTGTAATCATTGCAAGTGTCCTCCTTTCATATAAATTACCAAACAGGTTTTCTATATGTAAACAGAGCTTATACTCTCTGGTGGAAGACAACCGTCCTACCGTCTTAGATAGTGTTGTAGCTATAATATCACATTTGACAATTTCTGTCAAAAATTCCCAATAACAGAGAATAACAACATAACAAGCTGCTCACACCCAAAAGAAGTGTGGGCGGTCTGTCAACCCGTTGGCAGACTTTTACAAGCGAGCTGTCGCTGACCGATATACGACATAAATATAAAGGTCGGTTTGCAGAAGTATTGAGTTTGAGAGACTCTATAATCTCCTTCGCTACTGCTCTTGGCGTTGTTTGGTGTATCTCAGCCATTAAATGAGAAACATTATATCTATAGCGAGTCCCTACTTAGTGGGAAACTAACTGTTTTGTGCAAACTCATTATACCACTGAAAGTCCTGTACAATTTATTTTTTTGAAAAAGTTGTAAAGTGGTGATTTTGTAAATATATAAAGCAAAAAACTCTACCCATAAAGAGAGTATGTATTTACCAAGAAGATTTTCATATCTTCTTCATTCTTAAAATAGGGATAGTTGAGTTTACTTACTCTTCTATCCCTATTTTTTACGATTTTATACAAAGTTCTTTGCGGTAAATTTATTAATTATGATTTGTCTCCATGAAGTTCGTATTATCTCCATTTTATCTCCATTGATATATTAAAATATACTAATTTATATTAAAATATACTGGATTATCTAAGTTATCTTGATGTTAGATTATTCTATGCAGATTTCAGAAAACCCTGTTTTATCGTATTTCCGCCATTTCTAATCCCACGAATACGGTGTATTCTGATAAACGTAGTAGTTCAACCAGTTACTAAATAATGCATTTGCTGCACCTCTCCAGCGAAGTTTTGGCCGCTGCTCCGAATCATCATCCGGATAATAATTTTCAGGTACTTCTATATCAAGCCCTTTTGCTTTATCCCTTTTATATTCTGAGTCAAGCGTCATTCTGTCATATTCAAGATGACCAAGTACAAATATCTTTTTTCCGTCATGTGACACCAAAATTAGTTCTCCGGCTTCTTCGGACTCAGCAAGCACTGTTATGTCTTTACAGGCTGCTATCTCATCATGGTTGACTCCTGTATGTCTTGAATGTGGTGCATAAAACACATCATCAAAGCCTCTTAACAGGGGTTCTTTTCTGTGATGCACGATATGCTCATATATTCCAAATTTCTTCTTTGGCAGCATATATTTATGTATTCCATAATGATAATAAAGTCCAGCCTGTGCTCCCCAGCATATATGAAGTGTCGATGTTACATTTGTATTTGACCAGTCCATTATCTTTGTGAGCTCATCCCAGTATTGAACATCCTCATATTCCATATGCTCAATAGGTGCTCCTGTTATTATAAGTCCGTCAAATTTTCTATCTTTTACATCTTCAAATGTTTTGTAAAACTCATTCAAATGGCTTGCAGGTGTATTTGTTCCTATATATGTCGCTGTTGTCAGAAATGTAATCTCTACCTGAAGCGGTGTATTTGAAAGACTTCTAAGAAGCTGGACTTCTGTTTCTTCCTTTAGCGGCATTAAATTCAAAACTGCGATATATAAAGGTCTTATATCCTGAGATACCGCTCTTGTTTCGTCCATCATAAATATATTTTCTTTTTCCATTATCTTCTTTGCAGGAAGATTGTTTTGAACTTTAATTGGCATATTTAACGCCCCTTTCTCTTATTTATTATATAATTACGAAGTTTTTTTATTATTCATCACAATTTTATCGAAAACATATCGATAAATTCATCTTCTGTTATTATCTGCACTCCAAGCTCTTTTGCTTTTTTATTTTTTGATGAGTTACTTGTGCTGTCATTATTTATAAGGTATTTTGTCTTTGATGTGACGCTTCCCGTCACTTTGCCTCCTCTGCCCTCAATAAGCTCTTTTACCTCACTTCTGTTTGAGAAATGATTTACTGAGCCTGTTATTACAAAGTTCATACCCTCCATGTCGTTTGCATTATCATTTTCTTCATCTTCAAGCGTGACAATATCGAGCAGGTCATCTACCATATGGTTATTATTTTCGTTTGCAAAAAATTTTACAAATGACTCTGCTATTATCTCCCCGACACCGTCTATCTCTACCAGTTCATCTATTGAAGCGTGTCTTATTTTCTCAAGATCATTTGAAAATGCCTTACATACCATCTTCGCATTTGACAATCCTATATTCGCAATGCCAAGACTGTATATAAATTTTGCCGTTGTTGTTATTTTCGCTGTCTCAGCGGCTTTTACAAGCTTTTCATATGACTTTTCGCCAAACCCGTCCATTGATATTATTTCATCCTTATATCTGTTAAGTTTGAAAAGGTCAGCAAGTTCATGTAAAAATCCTTTTGATATGAATTTTTCTATGGTTGCTTCTGACATTCCATCAATGTTCATTGCATCACGGCTCACAAAAAGTGATATTGATTTGATTTTTTTTGCAAGACAATCCGGATTTTCACAAAATAACACTTCAACATCATTTTCTTTATGGATGGATGTTTTTTCTCCACACACCGGACATTTGTCCGGTATTTCAAGAGAACCGCTCTTTGTGAGGTTCTGTGCTATCTGAGGAATTATCATGTTTGCCTTATATACCTCGATAGTATCGCCTATTCCAAGCTTCAACTCCTTTACAATGCTTATATTGTGGACACTTGCCCTGCTCACGGTCGTTCCCTCAAGTTCAACCGGCTCAAAAATTGCAACCGGATTTATAAGTCCGGTTCTTGATGCACTCCATTCAACTTCCGTTAGTTTTGTCTTGGCAGTTTCATCTGCCCACTTAAATGCAATGGCATTTCTCGGAAATTTTGCTGTTGAACCGAGCGACTCACCATAACTTATATCATCATACAAAAGTACAAGTCCATCCGACGGAAAGTCATTTGTCTTGACTTTTTCTGAAAACCATTCTACTGTCTCATATATGTTTTTTGCCGTGACAACCTTATACTCAACTGTCTGAAATCCCTGTTCTTTCATAAATTCCATTTTATTTTGCTGGGAATTTTTAAAGTCGACTCCCTCAGCTTCAACAAGTGTAAACGCATAAAGTTCTACATTTCTTTTTGCCGTTATCTCATTGTTTAACTGTCTTACTGAACCGCTGCACAGATTTCTTGGATTTTTATACTGCTCCTCCTCTGATAATAAGGCATTTATCTTCTTAAACTCAGAGTATGTTATTATGGCTTCACCTCGAAGCACCATACGACCTTTAAACGGTATATTGACAGGCAGATTTTTAAACACTTTTGCATTATTTGTTATGACTTCGCCTACGACTCCGTTTCCTCTGGTAACTGCATTTAAAAGCTCTCCATTTTCATATGTCAGCACAACTGTAAGTCCATCCATCTTCCATGATAAAAGTCCCTCTTTGCCACCCAGCCAGCTTGAAAGCTCATCAACCTGTTTTGTCTTGTCAAGAGAAAGCATCGGTGACGGATGTGTCTGCTTAGGCAGTTCACTTAATACCTCATAGCCGACTTTCTGTGTCGGACTTCCTGCCAGCACAAGTCCACTTTCTTTTTCAAGTGCCGAGAGCTCATCATACATCCTGTCATATTCAAAGTTGCTCATTATCTCGTCTTTTCCCTGATAATAAACAGATGCCGCTTTATTCAATATATCAATAAGTTCTTTCATTCTACCTGTTTCTGCCATTGTTTCCTCCATACATACCATATAAAATATATTCATGTGTCATTATCTGCATATGAAAAAATTTATACATAAAAATCAATCGGATATTTGCAATCCGCTTTGATGCCTGTTTATAACACCGGCTGCTGTCGCAGCATATCTGAAAGGACTGTTCCTCTTATGATACCGCCAGCAGCTTTAAAGCATCTTTTTTAATTCTGATACCTCACGCAATGTCAGTTTACGGTATCTTCCTTTTTTGAGTCCGTCAAGAGTTATGTTCATTATTCTGTCTCTCCTAAGATGCACTACTCTGTACCCGAAATATTCACACATTCGTCTTATCTGTCTGTTTAATCCCTGTGTGAGTATGATATGAAAACTAAAATCATCTTCTTTCCATACTTTACACGGTTTTGTAACAGTATCAAGAATAGGAACTCCCTCTCCCATTTTCTTTAAAAACTCATCTGTTACTTTATGGTCTACCTTTACAAAATATTCTTTTTCATGTCCATATCTGCTGCGTAGGATTTTCTCCATAACATCACCCTGATTTGTCATAAGCAAAAGTCCCTCTGATGCCTGGTCAAGTCTTCCGACCGGATATATCCTTTTGTCATAGTTTATATATTCTACAACATTTTTTATTTTCTCACCGTTTTCCTCCGTTGCCGTTGTGCAAACGATTCCCTTTGGTTTGTAAAAAGCAAGATAAATTTCTTCTTCCTCTTTTTTTATATTTCTTCCATCAAGCGTAACCGTCTGTCCGTCACATACTTTTGCACCTGATACCGCCGTAACACCGTCAATACATACCCTTCCGGCGTCTACTAACCTGTCAGCTTCACGCCTTGAACAAACACCTGCTTCACTTAAATATTTATTTATCCTTATACCGTTTTCACTCATGATAATCCTCCATGCCCATACAATGTACTCTCGGTATGGAACACTAATATTTTTTATTCATCACTCTTTAATTCATTAAAAAGTGTCCTCACTTCTTCATCCGTACTTATCAGATCATTCATCCGCTTTTGCACGGAATCTTTTAAAGCGGTTATCTCGTCACTCTTATCCAACTTTGAAATCTCTTTCTGCTCGTTGCTGTTTATTTTCCCAAAATATATCTCATATTCTCCATCTGCTGCTCTCTTTATATAATATGCCGACAATGACGGCAGCATACTCTCAACACCAAATGCCTTTATATCACAATATGCATACACTCTGTATGCATCGGCAGAATAGCATTTTTTGACAGTACACTTTATATTATTGTATGACTCTATACTCTGGTTCTGTGCCTGTATCTTTTTTTCATCTATTACTGTTATATCATTTACATATTTTTTCATGCCCGATATGTTATCGTCAAGCTTTGCATTAAGATAACCTGATACAATTCCGTCTATCTGTTCATTTACATTATCTGTTGAGACTATATCGTAATCACTGTTCTCATCTACTTCTTTTTCTTTCTGGTAATTTGTCTTCTGCTGAGTATTATATACTGTATTTTCTGAATCCATTCCCGAAAGTACAGTATATAATATAGCACTTCCCAATAAAAGAACTGAAACCACTAAAAAAATAACAATTTTTTTATATTTAAACATTGAAATCACTTTCCTTCTCTCGCAATTTCTATCCCATAAAAGATAATTTTAACACAACACAAGGTCATTGTAAAGCTAGGCATTCCAGCTAAATTATTTTTGTACGCTGAATATACTTTACAACAACCATGTGATATGCTAAAATACTTAATTGTATGTGCACCCGTAGCTCAGTGGATAGAGCGACAGCCTCCGGAGCTGTGTGTCGAGGGTTCGACTCCCTCCGGGTGCGTTTTTATTATTTTTCTTTCATTTTATATTTATTATTCCCCCTATTTTTTAACAGCTTTTTATACTTTGTCATTTTCTTTTTATTGCAGCTGACAATAAGCTTTTTATTAGTTCCTTTTAATGAATTTTTCCCTGCCTTTCTAAATATTTTACTCCTAATATTAATCTTTTTCAGACTGTGGCAATTTTTAAAACAATTTTTTCCGATTGTTTTTATATTCTTTCCTATCGTTACTTCTTTTAATTTTTTGCAGCCTGAAAATGCATCTGCTGCCACAGAGGTAACTTTATATCTCACACCGCCTTTTGTTATGCTGTCAGGAATGATTGCTTTTTTCGCCTTAGTATCGCAAAATTTCTTTAATGCAACAGTCTTTTTATTTTTATTATATCTGTTATATTTGGCAGTTTTTTTGTTGGTTTTTGCCTCAGTATTACTACTTTCTCCTGCACTGTTTTTTCCAGCTCCCTGCTGTTTATTCGGACTTGCAGTCATTCTCACCAATGGCGTTTTTGTCTGCTCTGACGAAGCATCTGTCTGCAATGGCATTTTTGTTACTTCAGGTTTTGTACTCTCGGAAACATTATCTTTTTTATCTGTTCCATCACTGTCATCAGGATTTTTACTTTGATGCGGCAGACTGCTTTCAGATGGATTTTTTGTATCTAACGGTTTATTTCCGGATAAGTCTGAATCTGATTTGTCTTTATCTGTCACATTTGGTATCCATTTTGCATATATAACTTTATCTCCGCTTTCATTTTCTGCTATCTTTTCAATTCTCTGTCCGCTGAATTTTTCATCCTGATACCAGCCTGCAAAACTGTATCCGTCTTTCTTTGCACTCTCCGGCAGTTTTACTCCTGTTCCATACAGATATGCCATTGGACTTCCGTCTTCTGTCTTTCCTCCGTCAAGCATATATTTAATTTTATAAGATTCAGGAGTCCATACCGCATAAAAACATTTATCTCCCGTATCATCAGACTCAATCTTTGCAACATATGTATCATTCTTATCTTTGTCCGCCGACCAGCCTTTAAAGACATAGTTCTTTTTTTCTACATCCATCGGAAGATTTACATCATCTCCAAATCTATACGAACTTATCCTGCTTTTTTCATCCTTAAATTCTCCGCCGTTTGTCTCAAATTTTATACTGTATTCCGACAATCTGTAAACTGCCTTTAAAGTTATATCTCCATGTGAGCCTTTTTTAACAACATAAGCACCCTCGTGCAGCTTATCGCTATCATGCCAGCCTACGAAATCCCACCCGTGTTTCTTTGGCGAAACCACGGTAAAGTCATCTGTCTCGCAATCATATTTCAGAGGATTTACATTTGTCTCAGTCTCTCCACCGTCAAAATCATAAGAAATGCTGTATTCTACCGGTTTCCACTGTGCATATAATATTATCTTATCACCTTTTACAGCAGTAAGCCTGCTTACCTTTTGTCCAACCTCATAACTTGTTCCTTTTCCGTCGTATCTTGTATTCCATCCGGCAAAAACATAATATTCTTTTGTACTTTTGTTATCCGCTATCGTGTACTCTGATTGATACATGATTTCCTTATTTTCAGGTGCTTCACCCGTTCCGCCATTTAGATTGTACTCGATATTATATGAGTTTTCCTGCCACCGGGCATAGAGTCTGACAACCTCTCCGTCTTTATCCGTGAGGTTTTTGATGCTTTCACCTGCTTTGTATATTTCTGAACTTCCGTCAGCTAAAGTGCTCCAGCCTGCAAATGTATATCCTTCTTTCTCATACATATTATCCAAAATCTTAAATTCAGTATCATAAAGCAATCCTGCCTGCTCAGTCTGTTCTCCGTCCGTTCCATTTGGCATATACCACACACTGTAGCAATTTGCACACCACTTTGCACTCAATGCTTTTTTTCCTGTCATATCTTCTGATATATTTAGGACTTCTCCCGATATATATTTTCCGGCATCATTATAAAGCTGACTGTCACCTGACGCATATCCACAAAATGTATATCCTTTTTTCTCAGGGACTTCTATATCAGGCATCTTCATTCCACTATAAACAAATATGCCATCTGTCCCGTTATCTCCTCCTTTTTTATCAAACTCCACACAATATGAGATACCGATACACTCAAATTTCCTATTATTTTTTTTACTGTAATCATTAGTTGTTGATTTGCTCCATCCTCTTAAAATTGTATTTTCAGAAAATGTATCATTATTTTCATTGATAACACAATTGGGATTATTTATTTTTATCTCACTTAAAGAAACACATCCATAAAATGCTCTGTTTCCTATTTTTGCAAGCATATTGTTGTCCGAAAATGCAACTTCATTAAGTTTCTCACAGTTAAAAAATACATTGTCACCTAATTCACTAATATTCTCATCAGACATTACTTTTTTTAGTTCCGTACAATTATAAAATGCTGAATTGTCTATTGTAACCGCTGTCTTTTTAGTACGGTCTCCCATAATAGAAACATTCTCCAATGACTTGCAGCCTGCAAATGCAAATCTGCCTATCTTTTCTATTCCTGCTCCCATTATTACAGCGGCAATTTCATCACTGTCCCTGTATTCATCTGCAAATTCCGTTGTACCATCATTCTCAAAACCTGCAAATAAAATAATTTTATATTTATTTTCTACTGAAAAATCATATTGTTTACTTCCTGCATAACATCCTATCAAAGTACCTGCATCTATACTGCTTTTATCACTGATAACTGTTTCTTTTCCCTCGAATACGATTTCTTTTATTTCTTTATCTCCCGCAAATGCTTTTTTTCCTATAAATTCTGTTGCCTTAGGTATAACAAGTGCATCTTTCGTTATCTTCTCATAATCACTCTCATACTTTAAAGAAGTACAACCGGCAAAAGCCTCATCACCTATTCTTGTCACATTTCCAAGAGTAATCTTTTTTAATACCGTGCAGTTTTTAAATGCCCTGTCTCCTATAATTACAACATCCGATGGCACATTAAATCTCTCTAAATATTTTTCTCCTGCAAAAAAGTCCTCACCTATTGTTGTTATCTTATTATAATTTCTGTGATTTTCTTTTGAATAAGACTGTGCCGATGAATTTGAAAATCCTGTTATCACTGCATTTTGTGGTATCGTTTCAAACGACCTGTCTATCTCACAGTCAGGATTTTTTATGATTATCTCATCTAATGAACTACATCCAATAAAAGCATTTTTTTCGATTTTTCTCACTGAATACGGCACTACAATCTTCTTGAGACTTATACAGTTTTCAAATGCCCCTGCTCCTATTTCATTAACTGTTCCGTTCTTAATATCAACCGAAACAAGTTTATCCTGGTCTTTAAATGCTCCGTCTCCTATCCGCTTTACTTCTTCCGGAATTTTCACACTCTCAGGCTTTTCAGACATACTTACCAGTGTACCCGAATTTATCACTGCTCCATTAAGACCGTTTTCCCTATAATCTTTAAAAAATCTTTTTACCGTTATATTTCCTGATACCGTCTTTTCTCCATCGCATGACACATATTTTGTTCCGGGATAATACGCTCCGATTTTTGTATCTGTCCCAAAATACTGACCTGATATTTTTGTATCATAATCGACTTGAACGGTTTTATTATTATTAACACTGTCTATCACCTTACCGTCCTCATAATAATCAATACAGGTAACGCTATACTTATTTTTCTGCCACTGGGCATACAATTTTACTGTAGTCGTTGTTATGTTCTTTATGAGCTGTCCTGCCGAATACGCTTTTCCGCTTCCGTCTGCCTTTGTATTCCATCCGGTAAAATGATAATAACTCCTGCCAAAAGAATTTTGCTTTAAATTTTCTGATTTATCATAATTTATCGTCTGGCTCGCCACATTTCCATAACCACCGTTTGCATCATACTCAACTTTGTATGTAAATGTATCATCATAATACGCACCACATCCGCATCTATGTCTTGTATATCCTTTTGAAGAACTCGTCGGAGCCGTCACTGAAACACTTGAATAATTATGTCCTGTTGCCCCTGCACCTGCCGTCTGTGTCCCACAGGTCGTACAGTATAACACCTGTCCCTGCGTACAGGTTGCTGCACTTTTCTGTGCCCATGTATGATTTGCATACCCTCCTGAATAAGTTGTATTGCTGCACATAGTGCACTTATATATTGCCGGATGCTGACAGGTTGCCCCTGATACATAAGTTGAATAATTATGACCTATCGTACTTCCCTGATTTATTGTGCTGTTGCACATGGTACATTTATATACCGCCGGATTCTGACAGGTTGCTCCTGATATACATGACGAATAATTATGGCTTATAGTGTTTCCCTCACTTTTTGTCTCACCACAGATAGTACATCTGTACTGGTTATTGTGCTGACAGGTTGCTGCAGATGTAAGCTGCCATCTTGATGAATCATAAACATGTCCGCACTGCCAATAAATATATAACGATCTATGATTTTGCGCATCATTGCTTATAAGATTTTTTGCCTCTGCCAAAGTTGCGTTTTGGGGAGTATCTGATAGCTTATTTCCCATTCCAACCATAGCCCTTATATAAAATCCCGGATTTACAAGCGTTGATGCATCTAAATTTGCAACAATATTTTTATACATATTCACATAATCACTTTTTTCATTTATCAAATACTCAACACATAACGAATCTTCACTTTTTTTCAAAACACTTGAACTTTTCATAATTCCTTCTATTGTATTTTTTAGACTTCCTGTCATTGTAAACGGCTTTGAAAAATGCACAAGATATTGATAATATGTCTCTGCTTTTGCCTTTTTTAAATTCATAAACATTCCATTTGACAAAACAACCGCCACCGTCAACACATATATCAAAACTTTTTTTAATAAATTCCTTCTTCTCTCCATATAATCTTCCCCCCGTTTTACGCTACTATTTCAAGCGAATTAAATGTTTTATTGTACCTGTAAACACTGTCCGACAGATATTCATCCGGCAGCAGACAATTATCATTTACTTCTTTTACCATGTTTTTAAGTTCCTCTTTTGTAAGTCCGGCTTTTGCCGACATTGCAAGCACTTCATGTATGCTGCTCGGCAGGATATAAAAATCACCTCCTATTTTCTCAGCCAGTCGCTTAAATATATCCTGATATAAGATAACTGATGCACCGTTTATCCCCATGTTATTTGTTACCACATAAGGCTCATATAAACACTCACGCTTAAGTGCCGGTTTTTTTAATCCCATCTCCTGTAACTGCACATCAAACATACCGATAACTTCGCTCATAGGCATTATTTTTTCTTCAAATATTCTCTCCGAATTTTTTAATGCCAGTGTGTAAAGTTCTCTTGTATCTGTTTGCCATTCCTTTGCAACTTCATTTGTTATCCGTATGGATGCAATTCCATCCTCATCATTACTAACAAGACAATAGAACACAACTGCCATGTCGAGAAATCTGATATACGGCATATCTTCGAGCAGCTTTTTATTTTTGTTCAAAGAGATAAGTCTCATAACTATTTTTTCAATACAATCCTCATACTCCATAGACAGATTTTCATATGTATTCTGTCTCTGGCTGTCCTCATATATCCTCACAACCTCTGATACAAGGCTGTCAATGCCTGTTCCGTCAATGTACTTCTGATACATATTTTGAAGATAAAAATTAGGTGTTATGCTCTTTCCCGTCTCCATGATAGTAAGTGAGTCATATTCAAGCGAATTATTTTTTATGACCTTATGCACCTCTACCGCAACATCCTTACCAAAACACATTTTTATCTTCTCTGCCATCTCATCTACAAATTCATAATATTCCATATCATCCCTCATTTCTGCACACATTTTTCTTCATATCCTATATAGTAATTTATTTCTATTCCATCAAATAATCGGTATAATTTGTGTCGGGTGTGCTCAGACACAAATATTATCCTCCATGTCTTAATAACTCTTTGCCCCAAGCAGACTTCTAATATTTTTGTATTAAAAGTTTCAATCAGATAATCCCTGATTTTTTTATTCTGATTTCACCGTTTTTGCAATCAGGCAAATATTTGTGGTATGCTCTGCTGTTTGCATAATATTGTTAAAACCTGATATATATACTTCTCCTCCTGTCTTTATTTTAGGGATATCTATCTGATGATAAAAATTTGATTTACGGGTGATCTGCTGTTATTTAATCAGCACAAAAAATTTAGAAGTCTGTTTTTAGGCTTAGACAGCCGTCTTAGAACAAAGAAATTTTCCAGTATAACCCACACTGAACACTTTATTATTTTACTGATTATTTTGTGTGGGTTACTAGTTATATGGTAGCAAAGCCGTATATTTTAAACAATGTCAATTATTGATAAAAATATTATGGATTTTTGTTTAATTCATTTATTTTTCTATTTTTAGCAAATTTATTTTTTATGCACTTTGCACTATTCTTTAGTTTTTTTTTATGAAACACTCACAAAATTTTAGACCTAAAAGTGGCTCTAAGTCCCTATATATCATTGTTTGCGTTACTTTTAACATTTTTTATATCAAAAAATAATTTTTTCATTATGCTAAAGGATGTTATTTTTCATAAAATTATGCTTGTTTTTACAAGAAAAAACTGCTATTGCAAAAATAAAACAGCCGAACCCTGAAAATTTTCAAAATCCGACTGTTTTTATCACATTTATCAAAGAGAAATCTCATCACCCAAAGGTAATGGCTTTTTCTTTAATTTTATATATTATTTATTATTTACTTAAGAACTCATCAATTCCCTTAGCTGCTGCTTTTCCTGCACCCATTGCAAGAATAACTGTTGCGGCACCTGTTACAGCATCTCCACCGGCATATACGGCTGCCTTAGAAGTCTTTCCTGTCTCCTCCTCAGCAACTATACATTTTCTCTTGTTAATATCAAGACCTTTTGTTGTTGATGAGATAAGCGGGTTAGGGCTTGTTCCAAGTGACATGATAACAGTATCTACATCAAGTACGAACTCAGAACCCTCAATTTCAACAGGTCTTCTTCTTCCTGACTCGTCAGGCTCGCCAAGTTCCATACGTATGCACTTCATTCCTGAAACATTTCCTTCTTCATCTTCCATGATTTCTACAGGATTTGTGAGAAGGTCAAATTGGATTCCCTCCTCTTTTGCATGATGTACTTCCTCAACTCGTGCTGGAAGCTCTGCTTCGCTGCGGCGATATACGATATGTACATCTGCACCGAGACGAAGTGCTGTTCTTGCGGCATCCATTGCTACATTTCCACCACCGACTACGGCAACTTTCTTTCCTGGAATGATAGGTGTATCATAATTTTCATCAAAAGCTTTCATAAGATTGCTTCTTGTAAGGTACTCATTTGCTGAGAATACACCGTTTGCATCTTCTCCCGGTATTCCCATAAATCTAGGAAGTCCTGCTCCTGAACCTACGAATACGGCATCAAATCCCTCTTCATTTAAAAGTTCGTCTATAGTAACGGCTTTTCCTATGACAACATCAGTCTCAATCTTAACTCCGAGTGATTTTACATTTTCAACTTCCTTGTCTACGACTTTGCTCTTTGGAAGACGGAACTCAGGAATACCGTAAGATAATACACCGCCTGCTTTGTGAAGTGCTTCAAAGATAGTTACATCATAACCGAGTTTTGCAAGGTCACCTGCACATGTAAGTCCGGCAGGACCTGAACCGATAACGGCAACTTTCTTTCCGTTTAGGCTCTCAGCCTTTGCAGGTTTGATGCCCTCTTCTCTTGCAGTATCAGCGACATATCTCTCAAGTTTACCGATAGATACGGCATCACCCTTAATTCCACGGATGCACTTTGACTCACACTGGCTCTCCTGTGGACATACACGGCCACATACGGCAGGAAGTGCAGAATACTCACTTATCACATGGTAAGCTCCCTCAACATTTCCTTTCACGAGTTCACTGATAAATCCCGGTATATTTATATTTACGGGACAGCCCTTTACGCACTGTGGATTTTTACACTGGAGACAACGTGTTGCTTCCGCTGTCGCTTCTTCTTTATCATATCCTAAACAAACTTCCTTAAAATTCGTTGCACGAACTTTTGGCTCCTGCTCACGAACAGGAATTCTTTTCATTACATCAACTTCCATGATATTTTCCTTTCTCTACAATTCTATGTTCTCTGACAGATATTTGCGGGCTTATGTTTAATTCTAAATATTATCTGACACAACTCCGGCATGGAGTATTCCCGCATTTGCTGTATTTTTCTTTTACTGGCAGTTTCCACATCCACCGTGATGTGTATCTCCCTCTTCGAGTTTGAGCATTGCCCTGCCCTCTTCAGTTTTATACATTCTCTGACGACGCATAGCCTGGTCAAAGTCTACAAGATGACCGTCAAACTCAGGTCCGTCTACACAGGCAAATTTAATCTCATCACCTACTTTAAGACGACAGGCACCACACATACCTGTTCCATCGACCATGATAGGATTCATACTTACTATTGTAGGAATATTAAGTTCTTTTGTAAGTATAGTAACAAATTTCATCATTATCATAGGTCCGATAGCTATAACCTTTGTATATGTCTTATTTAAGTTCTTTACAAGTTCATTTATCTGGTCACACGCATTTCCCTTGAAACCGTAAGAACCGTCATCTGTTGCAATATAAAGATTTCCTGCAACTTCACGCATCTCATTTTCAAGTATCATAATATCCTTTGTACGTGCTCCGATTATAACATCAACATCAATACCATGCTCTTTCATCCATTTAACCTGTGGATATACAGGAGCTGTACCAACACCACCGCATACAAATAAAAGCTTTTCTTTCTTTAACTCCTCTATAGGCATCCCAATAAGTTCAGACGCACATCCTAAAGGTCCTACAAAATCCATGAAGCTTTCCCCGACTTCATAGCGTGACATCTCTGTTGTAGATGCTCCGACTGTCTGGAATACTATAGTAACAGTTCCCTTTTCTCTATCATAATCACATACTGTAAGAGGGATTCTCTCTCCTTCCTCATCTGTCTTTACAATAACAAACTGTCCGGGCTGACATGATTTTGCTACTCTTGGTGCCTCAACATCCATAAGCCAGATGTTGTTGGCAAGATACTCTTTCTTTAAAATCTTAAACATAATGAGCCTCCATCTCTTAATCGTTTTTTATAAAAATACGCTTAGGTCGTTACATTTTGATAGATAACTGTTTGCGTATCGTTTATCATCACTTACATTTTCGCCAAACCATACCGGTGGCACAAAGTTTTCGGCATCTTCCTCGCTCTCAAACTCGACCTCAATAAAATAAAGTCCATCAAGCACTCCGCCAAAAATATCAAGTTCTCCCATATGTCCATCTTCCAGGGGTATTATATATCTTGTCTTTTTGATAAGATTATCGTCCACCTTTTCTCTCAGATGTTCATATCCTTCTTTTGTCAGGAAAACTTCAACTTCATTATTTATCCTTACATCCGTATTCTTATCTTCACTGCCACTTACAAGTGACTTGTAAGTAAGAATATATCTGTCATTACTTTTTCTTATCCTGACAACCGGATTTGTGCAAAGATACCCCTGCTCAATATGTTTCTGTTCATATTGTTCCAGATTGTCAGGAAGCTTTTTAATCTTGAATTTCTTTTCTATTTCCATTTATATGCCTTTATAATGTTAGACTATTATCTGCACAATTAGTCCACTTCTGCTTTAAGCCAAAATGTATCACTCACCGTGAACCAAGTCTGCTTTTATTTCGTTTCCGCAATATTGTCTGCCTTTTCATTTTTTGACTTTCGCCACTTGATACCAAGAAGTATCGCACCATAAGCAACACCAAGACTTACAAGGAATTTAACGAGATACCATAAAAATGCTCCTCCGAAAGTAAGGTCCGCAAGACCTTTTAACAATAATGCTCCTGTCATATCTTCACCATACCTTTCTATCTGCGGTTGACAAGTTCCTTTGTTATGTCACTCCAGTCAATATCACACTCTGCCATAAGAACCATCATGTGATAAAGGAAATCGGCAATCTCATACTTAAGCTCTTCCGAATCGGGATTTTTGGCAGCGATAACAATCTCTGTTGCCTCCTCGCCACATTTCTTCAAAATCTTATCTATCCCCTTATCAAAAAGATAATTTGTATAAGAGCCTTCCTTTGGATTTACTTTTCTATCCATGATAATTTTATAGTCTTCAAGCAATACTGTCAATGGGTTTGTTTCAATATACTCTTTTTGGGCAAGTTCCTTAAAGAAGCAGCTTCTGCTTCCGGTATGGCAGGCAGCTCCGACCTGACGAACTTTTGCAAGAATTGTATCATTGTCACAGTCGAGCATAAGTTTCTTTACATACTGATAATGACCTGATGTATCTCCTTTAAGCCACAATTCCTGTCTGCTTCTACTGTAGTAAGTCATTTTGCCACACTCGATAGTCTTTCCATATGACTCCTCATTCATGTAAGCAACCATGAGAACTTCGTTTGTGCGGTAATCCTGAACTACTACCGGGATAAGACCATTGTCCATAAGTTTAAAGTCTGAAAAATCAATAAGACTTTCAAACACTTCTACATCTATTCCTTTTTCTTTTAAGGCTCTTTTTGCCCTGTATATATCTCTGTCCTCGGTATCTTCAAAATAATTTGTTGATACGGCATCTGTTTTTTCAAATGATAAAAGCTCTGCAAGGTCATTTCTTATAAGACCATCCCTTATCATAATATCCATTTTTGTACTATTTATGGCATCAGTAAAACTCTTTGTGCAGTCGATATGTTTAAGCATCGCCGAACCTATTCCCATATCATAATACCTGTCAAGTGCTTCTGCATTCATAAAAGCGGCTTTCATGTCAACTTCAAGCATAAGCTTGTCCTTGTCAAACCTGGCTGTTATCTCGTCTATCACTTTCTGTTCCGGCAGAAGTGCATTTCTAAGCACAAGTTTGTATGCTCCGGTATAAAGTGCTTTTTTTGCATCTTCAAAACGCTCAACATACATTCCTATCATAAACGGAATGTCTATCTGTTTTTCAATCACTCTTGCCGTGCTTAAAAATTCATCTCTCGACGCCTCGTCCCCGGTATAATTGTAGATAAACAATTCATCTGCACCCTTACACGCATATTCATCCGCAAGTTTTATAATGTTTTCCGGATATTCATTTTCCGCATTTATAAATGGGATTATTTTCTTCTTTTTCATATATCCTATTCTCCTAAACTTCCTTTTGTTGAGAGTACATCACTTATTCTCTCATCATACATAACTGCCCTGTCAAGTGCCTTTGCAAATGATTTAAACGCAGCTTCTATTATATGATGATTATTTGAACCGTCAAGCATCTTTAAATGCAGGTTCATACCTGCAGAATAGCTTACGGCATAGAAAAATTCATGTACCATCTCTGTGTCAAATTCGCCTACCTTAGATACGCTAAACTCCATATTTTCTACAAGATAAGGTCTGCCTGAAAGATCAAGTGCACAAAGCATAAGAGTCTCATCCATAGGAAGAATACACTCACCAAATCTCTTAATACCTTTCTTGTCCCCGACAGCCTCCTTTATAGCCTGACCGAGAACGATACCTGTATCCTCAATAGAATGGTGGCAGTCAACCTCTAAATCTCCCTTAACCTTAACCGTAAGGTCAAAAAGGCCATGTCGTGCAAAACTGTTCAGCATATGGTCGAAAAAACCAATGCCTGTATCTATATCAGCTTTGCCACTGCCATCAAGATTTAACTCAACTAAAATATCAGTTTCTCCGGTCACCCTTGAAACCTCGGCCATTCTTGCTTTTACATTTTCATTCATAATAAAAACCAACCCTTTCCAATGCAGTTTCCTGCCCGTTTTTAGTAAAGCGGACATTCGCACTCCGCCTTTGCTGCCTTTCAGTAAAAGCTTACTCCCACTGACATAAGCATCCCATTTATCCACCGCTTAGTGCTCTATACACCATAAGCTTTTGAAATGCTTATTTTTGTTCAAATCTGACAGCGATTGAGTTTGCGTGTGCCGTAAGTTTTTCGGCCTTTGCAAAGTCCTCAATATCCGTATGGATAAGTTTAAGTGCCTCCTCAGAGTATGAGATTATGCTTGATTTCTTTATGAAATCGTCAACTGAAAGAGGTGAGAAGAACTTCGCCGTGCCATTCGTAGGAAGTACATGGTTAGGTCCTGCAAAATAATCACCGAGCGGCTCACTGCTGTACTCTCCGAGGAATATCGCTCCTGCATTTTTTATTCTTGTCATAGTGTCAAAAGGATTTTTTGTCACTATCTCAAGATGCTCTGATGCTATCTCGTTTGCCGTGTCTATTGCTTCTTTCATATCATTTGCCACAAGTATATAACCGTATGAATCAAGCGACTTCTGTATTATCTCTTTTCTTGAAAGGACTTTTACAAATCCGTCAACTTCCTCTGATACTTTCTTTGCAAGTTCCTCACTTGTCGTTACAAGGATAGCTGATGCCATCTCATCATGCTCTGCCTGTGATAAAAGGTCTGCTGCCACATATCTTGGATTTGCCGTTTCGTCGGCAAGTACAAGTATCTCACTTGGTCCCGCGATAGAGTCAATGCTGACATGACCATAAACAGCTTTTTTTGCAAGTGCAACAAAAATATTTCCGGGTCCTACTATCTTGTCAACTTTCTTAATGCTCTCTGTACCAAATGCAAGTGCCGCAACAGCCTGTGCTCCGCCGACCTTGTAGATTTCATCTACACCTGCTTCATGTGCTGCCACGAGCGTTATAGGATATACCTTTCCGTCTTTTCCGGGTGGCGTTGTCATAACTATCTTCTCAACACCTGCAACTTTTGCCGGTACGATGTTCATAAGCACTGATGACGGATATACCGCTTTTCCGCCTGGCACATAAACACCTACTCTTGCGAGCGGTGTTATCTTCTGTCCGAGAAGTGTTCCGTCAGTCTTGCTGTCAAACCAACTGTAACGAACCTGTTTCTGGTGATAATCCCTGATATTTACAAGAGCTTTTCTTATTATCTCAATAAGACGCTCATCCACCTTAGTGTAGGCTTCTTCTATCTCCTCATCAGTTACCTTGAATGTCTCCTCAGTAATCTTTACACCGTCAAATTTTTCAGTGTATTCAAACAATGCCTTGTCCTTGTTTGCTCTGACATTCTCTATAATGTCATTTACAGTATCTTCAAATTTACTGTACTGGTTCGGACTTCTCTTTAAAAGGTTTTCCAGTATATTATTTTTCTCTTTTTCTGTAAGTTTAACTATTCTCATAGCTGCCTCCCTTTTTATCACTAACCGGGTATTTGCGAAACCATTATAATATAATTTTATCACGGTATAATCAAAACAGTATATAATCGGCTCCTCAATCTCCTATTGTCATTTATTTCTAGTCATCAGGTATAACTTTCTTAAGGTCACGGATAAGTTTTGTTATCCTTTCATGCTGCATTTTCATGCTCACCTCATTTACGACTACTCTCGCCGATAAAGGACATATCTCCTCTAAAACTTCAAGACCGTTTTCTCTTAATGTAGAACCGGTTTCTACTATATCAACGATAACTTCTGAAAGTCCTACGATAGGTGCAAGTTCTACCGAGCCGTTAAGCTTGATTATCTCTACTGTCTGGTGCTTTTTATTATAGAAATAATCTTTTGCTATTCCCGGATATTTGCTTGCAACTCTTATAAGCGAGCCGTCATTTAACTTTTCTCTCGCACTCGCCGGTCCTGCCACACACATACGGCATTTTCCGCAATTTAAGTCTAATACTTCGTAGAGTTTTCTTCCGGCTTCAAGTATCGTATCTTTGCCGACAACTCCTATATCTGCTGCTCCAAGTTCAACATATGTAGGGACATCCGATGCTTTTGAGAGGAAAAACTTAAATCCCAGTTCCTCATTTACAAATATGAGTTTTCTTGTCTTTTCATCTTTCATTTCCTCACAGGTGATTCCTATCTTTTCCAAAAGACTTAATGTGTGTTTCGCAAGTCTTCCTTTTGCCAGTGCAAATGTTATATATTCCATCATGTCCCTCCTACTTGAATGTTATTTCTTCAACTACAGTCTTATCTTTTAAATACAAGAGTTTTTCCTTATTCATTCTCTTTGCATAATCTTTATACAAATCAATATCTTTCTGCGATGATTTGCGTACAAGCTGCACATTCTCACCCGATTTTCTAAGTGTGGCAGCTTTGTTTAATGCCTCTTCCCTGAGTTCTTTAGGATAAAGAAGAATACATCCTGATACAAGCTTCTCATCGAGAATATTCTGTCTTGTAAGTGCAAGCATAAGCTGGTCTAAAACAATGGCAAGACCGATGGCAGGCGTATCTTTTCCAAACTGCCCCACAAGTCCGTCATAACGACCTCCTGTTGCCACAGCTTCGCCCGTACCGTATGTATATGCCCTGAATATAATTCCTGTATAATAACTGTAATGGCTTAACATACTAAGGTCTATCGTAACATAATCTGTAAATCCATATATTTTTAATATGTTATCAAGTTTTGCAAGTCTGTCAAGAGCCTTTAAAACCCTTTCATTTTGGCAGCGTTCCTTTACAAACTTAGCAGCTTCATCAAAGTCATCTAAAAGGTCAGGAAGTTTTAAGATTACCTCCTTAAGTCCCTCTGATACTGTCAGATTGTCGAGAAGATCCTCAACACCAAAAAAATTCTTACTCTCAATAAGTTCATGAAGTTTTTCTGTTTCCTCAGGTGTAAAACCTGCCTCCTCAACTATTCCCCTGAACAGATCTGCATGACCTACCTCAAGCTGAAATCTCTTAAGACCACTGCTTAAAAGACTCTCGACCGTAAGTGCTATCATCTCTGCGTCTGCATCTGAACTTGCATCACCAAAAAGCTCTGCACCTACCTGTGTCACTTCCTGAAGTTTTCCCTTATAAGGATCTGTATTTACAAATGTGTTTGCCGTATAGCAAAGACGAACCTGCATCTGTTCCTCTCTGTAATACTTTGCAACGCATCTTGCTATCGGAGGTGTCATATCCGGTCTTAATACAAGTGTATTATTTCCCCTGTCAAAGAACTTAAACATCTCTTTTGAAGAAGCTGTTCCTCTCTCTTTGCTGAATATGTCAAAATATTCAAATGCAGGGGTCTGAATGTCATCAAAACCATAAGATTTCATAACATCATGGACTTTTCCCGCCACATTTAATTTATTTTCACACTCTACACCGTAAGTATCTCTCACTCCGCCCGGTGTATGGAGTAACTCGCTCCCTATATAACCTGTTGTATTTTTAAACTGACTCATCCTAAACCTCCACTTCTTAATTTATTTTTTCATTTGAAAAAACACACTTACACTTTTACAGTAACAGTTCAGCCTTTCATTTCTTACATTCATAAACCTGCCAGCGAGCTGTCAGTCGCTGCTTTGCAGCTTTTGTTTATTTTGTTGATATAGTCGTTCCTGTGCAGTCAGACAGATTTTCATGGCACTCTCTGCTGCCTGCTCATTGCATTATTCATATAATCCTGTCGGGCTTTCCTCTTTCGGATCATATCCATGTTTTTTCAATGCTTCGATAATCTCTTTCTTATGCTCATGTCCAAATGCCTCAAGCGTTATCCTGAGCTCAACGGCGGCATTTCTGTTTATACTTACAAACTGGTTGTGCTCAAGTCTGATTACATTTCCCTTAAGTTTTGCAATAACATTTGCCACATTTACAAGTTCACCCGGTCTGTCAGGAAGCTGCACCGATACCGTAAATACTCGTCCTCTCTCGATAAGACCATGCTGTACAACTGATGAAAGCGTTATTACATCCATGTTTCCACCGCTTAAGATAGAAACTATCTTTTTACCCTTGCAGTCAAGATGCTTAAGTGCAGCAACAGTAAGCAGACCTGAGTTTTCAACGAGCATCTTATGATTTTCCATCATGTCGAGGAAGTTTACGATAAGTTCCTGATCTTCTACTGCTATTATCTCATCAATGTTTTTCTGTATATACGGAAATACAATGTCTCCCGGTGTCTTTACTGCCGTACCGTCTGCTATGGTATTCACATCAGGAAGAGTAATTACCTTTCCTGCATCTAATGATGCTTTCATACAGCTTGCTCCTGCCGGCTCAACACCTATTACTTTTATATTAGGATTTAAAAATTTTGCAAGTGTTGAAACTCCTGCTGCAAGTCCACCCCCTCCGATAGGTACAAGGATTATGTCAACAGTCGGAAGTTCCTTAAATATCTCCATTGCAATCGTACCCTGTCCCGTTGCTACGACTTCATCATTGAAAGGATGAACAAATGTTGCCCCCTCTTTTTTTGCAAGTTCAAGTGCGTACTGGCAGGCTTCATCATATACAGAACCGTGAAGAACTACTTTTGCTCCATAACCCTTTGTTCTGTTTACCTTGATAAGCGGAGTAGTTGTAGGCATGACTACCGTTGCAGGCACACCGTAAAGTTTTGCCGCATAGGCAACTCCCTGTGCATGATTTCCTGCTGATGCAGTTACAAGACCTTTCTCTCTTTCTTCCTCTGAGAGAGTGCTTATCTTATAATAAGCGCCTCTTACTTTGTAAGCTCCGGTGTACTGCATATTTTCAGGTTTAAAATAAACCTTATTTCCCGTCTGCTCTGAAAAATACTCACTATAGATAAGGTTTGTAGGCAGTACGACCTCCTTCACCTTTTCTGATGCTTCTTCAAATTTCTCTAATGTCAACATTTTTATATGCTCCTTTCAAGTTACTTTTAATTTCTGCACAGGTTTCTTTGGCATAATGTGAAATATGATATAGATCACATATAAGATTTGTGTCAAATGTACACCTACACAAATCTTGTGTGTAAAATCGGATTTTCTACGCTAAAATTTTGCATATATAAATTTTTCACACTACTCAGCTTTTGTCTCAAACAGTGCATCTACAAACGCATCTGCATCAAATTTCTGCAAATCCTCGATATGCTCACCGATACCTATATATTTAACCGGAATGTTCATTTCCGACTGAATAGCTATGGCAATGCCACCTTTAGCTGTTCCGTCAAGTTTTGTGAGGATTATTCCCGTAATATCAGCAACCTGACTGAACTGTTTTGCCTGTGCGAGTGCATTCTGACCTGTCGTTCCGTCAAGTACGACAAATGTTTCTCTGTATGCGTCAGGATATTCTCTCTCAACTATCCTGTTTATCTTTTTTAACTCCTCCATAAGATTTTTCTTATTGTGGAGTCGTCCTGCCGTGTCACATATAAGTATATCAGCATTTCTTGCCTTTGCCGCATTAACTGCATCAAATACGACTGCCGCCGGGTCTCCGCCCTCCTGACCTGCGATAAGCTCAACTCCTGCTCTGTTCGACCATTCGGTAAGCTGTTCAATAGCTGCTGCTCTAAAGGTATCTGCTGCCGCAAGAATAACTTTCTTGCCGTCCGCCTTAAACTGTGACGCAAGTTTTCCAACAGAAGTTGTCTTTCCGACACCGTTTACTCCTATAAGCATAACAACCGATTTTTTATTTTCAAAATCATATGCATCATCATGCACACGCATCTGTTCCTTTATTGAATCAATAAGAAGCTGTCTGCAAACTGCAACCTCTTTAATCTTATTTTCCTTAACCTTAGCCTGAAGATTTTCAATTATCTTCTCAGTTGTGGCAACACCTATATCCGCCATAATAAGGACTTCCTCAAGTTCCTCATAAAAATCGTCATCAATCTCAGAAAATCCACTGAAAACATTTTCAAGACCGGAAACAAAGCTGTCCCTTGTCTTAGTCAGACCATCGATAAGCTTTCCAAAAAATCCTTTTTTCTTAGGCTTTTTGGCAGACTCCTCTGCCGTCTTGATTTCGCCATCATCAACATTCTGCGAATTATCCGCTGCTTCATTTGAAACATTTTCATTATCTGGAATGTTATTTTCACTTGAAATGGCTTCATTATCAGAACCATTGTTTTCATTTGATGCTTTTACAACCTCATCATGTGACAAATTTTTTGTTTCTGGATGAATATCATTCTCAATCTTTAAAGACTCTGTTTCTAAATGAACGGCTTCATCATCCGAACTGCTTCCTTCACTCGATGCTTCTACAGCCACATCCTGTGATTTATCCTTATCCTGTGTAACTTCGCCACTCTGTAAAGACTCAGTTTCGGAATGGATGTTTTTCTCGCTCTGTAAACTACTCTCCATATCAGAATTGGCATTTGTCTCCCCACTCTGTAAAAAGGCTTCAGCTTCAGAATTTGTTGCTTCCTCATTCTGTAAGTTTTCCGTTTCAATTTTCTGTTCTTCCTCAATATGTTTATTTCTTCTAAACTTATTCTTAATACTTTCCCACATAATTCCTCCAAATTCTTTAACTTTACTCTACCATATCATACAAAATCATATAACATAATAAATGAATTTCAAATTCCTAATTTACATAATATCTTATCTTTATTAAATATATCAACACAGCTTAAATCAAATCTCTTTAATTCGCAATCTCTTTCTCATCCAGCAGATTGACCGATACAAGTGTCGAAACACCTTTTTCCTGCATCGTTATTCCGTAGAGAATATCCGCAGCATTCATTGTTCCACGCCTATGAGTGATGACAATAAACTGTGTATCTTTCGTCAGTTTATGCAGATACTCCGCATACCTGTCTACATTTGAGTCATCAAGTGCCGCCTCTATCTCATCGAGCAGACAGAACGGTGACGGCTTCAAGCTCTGTATTGCAAACAGTAATGCAATAGCTGTAAGTGCCTTTTCTCCACCTGAAAGCTGCATCATATTCTGGAGTTTCTTTCCCGGCGGCTGTGCGATTATCTTTATCCCTGCCGTAAGAATATCCTCATCTTCCATAAGTTCGAGCGTTCCACGACCACCGCCAAACAATTCCTTAAACACTTTGTCAAAACGGCTTCTTATCTCTGCAAACTGCTCCTCAAACTGTTTTCGCATATCATTGTCGAGATTTTCTATTATCTCCTCCAAAACCTTTGCAGCCTCAATAAGATCATCATGCTGTGTCGTTAGGAGTTCGTATCTCTCTGATACTTCCTTATACTGCTCTATGGCATTTACATTTACCGAGCCTAACGATTTTATCTGTTTCTTTATCTCTGCTATCTTGGCTTTCATTCCTGAAACGGTAAGCTCTGTCTGCGTTTTAAGTGCCAGTGCACTGTGATATGTAAGTTCATACTGTTCCCACATATAATTTGTATAATTGTCAATACTCTCCGTCAGCTTTTCTTTTCTTCCGGCAAGTCTGAAACTTTCCATTTCAAGTTCATTTATATTTTTTGACAATTCCTCTCTCTTGTCAAGGAAAGTCTTGTTTTTTTCAGAAAGTTCCTCTTTTTCCAGATTTTGCTTTTTAATCTCAAGCTCTGAATTTTCTATTTCTTCTTTTGTTGTTTTGATGATATTTCTGGTTTTTATTATCTCATCCTGTTTTTGTTTAATCTGACCACCAATATTTCTACTGTCCTCGATAGTCTGTGCAAGCTGCTTGGATACGGTATCTTTACCCTCACTTGCACGGAGCATATTTTCATTTATAAAGCCCTCGCTTTGTGCAAGTGATGTTATCTTAAGCGTAAACTCAGAATCTTTTTGCTCCAACAAATTAAGTTCTTCTCTTACTTTGTCAAGTTTTTCCTGATACCTGCTTATCTTTTCATCAAAATCCTTTGTCTCGTCTTCGCTCTCCGAAATCCTACGGCCAATGCCGTCCATAACACCCTTTAACTTGTCCTTATCCTCCTCTATCCTCATTCCTTCGATTCTGATAAGCTCAAGCTGCTCCTCGCTCTTCTTAAGATCTGAAACCGCACGCTCATAACCAATTTTTTCCGTATTCTGTTTAACTATAAGCTCCTGTCTTAGTCTGTTGTTGGCACCGATTTTTTCACGCAGCTCTTTTATCTCTTTTTCTCCCTGCTCTATCTGTGCCGCATACTCTGTTAATTTGGTTTTGAATTTTTCAACATCTTCCTCAAGCTGTTTTATCTGTCTTCGTCTGCCTAAAAGATTATTGTTGTTTTTAAATGCACCACCTGACATCGAACCGCCCGGATTTAAAAGTTCTCCCTCGGTCGTTACTATCCTGAGTGTGTGATGATATTTTGCCGCAAGTGCAATGGCATTGTCTATATTATCGACAACGACAAACCTTCCAAGAAGATAATTCACGAGGTCATTATACTTTTCATCTGCCGACACAAGCTCTGATGCCATCCCGATTACACCTTTTTCAGCCATAACATTGCGGGCATTATTTGCCGCTTTTTTATGAATATTTGTAAGAGGTAAAAATGTAGCTCGTCCATATCTGTTTTTTTTCAGATATTCTATCATCTTTTTTGCCGTCTGCTCATTGTCGGTTACAATATTTTGTATGCTTCCGCCAAGTGCTGTCTCAACCGCTATCTCATATTCTTTTTTAACTCTTATGATATCGGCAACTACACCTATGATTCCCGGTGTATCCTCTTTTCTCTCCATGACACGCTTTATACTCTGACCGAATCCCTCATACCTCTCAGTCATGTTTTTAAGAGAATTAAGCCTTGAATTTTCCATATGGAATTTCTGCTGTGTATCACTGTGCTCTCTTCGTCTGTTCTGATTTTCTTCGTTTATACCATTAAACTTTTCCTGCATTACTGCATTTGAATCATCTATCGCTTTTATCTTTTCAGTTATCTCATCATAAACTTTTTTATGTGACGAGATTGTCTCTGTAAGAACAGATGCCTCAGACTTATTTGCAAGCACTCTTTTGTTTAACTCGGCTCTCTTAATATTGTTCTGCTCAAGCAAAGTCTTATATTTTAACTCTTCACTTTTTATATCAGCCGCCGCATTTATTCCGGCAAGCTTCATATCCTGAACGGACTTTATGTCATTTTCTATTTCAAAAGCTGTCTCTTTTTTATTTGCAATAAGTTTTTCATTCTCTTTTGCTAAAAACTTTATCTCTTCTGTCTTTTTGCTGTTTTCTTCTTTTTGGACGGCATACTGTTTATGTTCATCCTCAAAATTTTTAATACGCTCTTTATAGCTCTCTATAGCTTCCCTATAATGATTTTCACTCTGTCTGATACCGTTTATCTGCTCGTTTAAAAGTCTTATATCACCCTCACAGTTGTTTAACATGACACGCGACTGATTCAGTCTGTCTTTTTTTAATTCTATGCTCTTTATCTTTTCATCAAGCTCTGACTGTACTCTCTCATAATCACGCTTGCTTTTTTCATATTCCTGATTGGCATTTTTAAGATCATTATCAGCGATTGCCTGTTTTCCCTCAAACTCCTTTATTTCCTCATGAATACGGTCATACTCAATAAGGAACATATTTACATCCTGAACCCTCAGCTCATCACGAAACGCAAGATACTGTTTTGCCTTTGCTGCCTGCTTTTCAAGAGGCTCTACCTGTTTTTCTATCTCGGAGAGAATATCTTCAATTCTTTCAAGATTATGCTTTTCCTCTTCAAGATTTTTTTGTGCAGCAGCTTTTCTTCTCTTATATTTAACGATTCCTGCCGCCTCATCAAAAAGTTCTCGTCTCTCCTCAGGTTTTCCGCTAAGTATCTTATCTATCTGTCCCTGTCCGATAATCGAATATCCTTCTTTACCGATACCTGTATCAAACAAAAGTTCCTGAACATCCTTAAGCCTGCAAGCCGTGCCATTTAATAGATATTCACTCTCTCCTGACCTGTAAACTCTTCTTGCTATCTTTACTTCCTCATAGGGAACATTTAATTTATGATCTTCATTGCTTATGGTAATGGCTACATATGCAAATCCAAGCGGCTTTCTCATCTGAGTTCCTGCAAAAATAACATCCTCCATTTTTGCACCGCGAAGCTGCTTTGCACTCTGCTCTCCAAGCACCCACCTTACAGCATCGGCAACATTGCTCTTACCGCTGCCGTTTGGCCCTACGATAGCCGTTATGCCGTCGTGAAATTCAAATATCAATTTATTGGCAAATGATTTAAAACCATGTACCTCTAAGCTTTTTAAATACATCTGATGTTTCTCCTACTTATGATTTATGAAGTTTAAGTATAGCCTGATAAGCTGCTGACTGTTCTGCTTTTTTCTTTGTTCTTCCTGTTGCAGTCGTAAGTCTCTCTCCATTTATGTTTACGGCAACCGTAAATGATTTGTTATGGTCAGGTCCTTCTTCTTTAAGCAGCTCATATTCCATCTCAAGATGCTCTCCCTGAACAATTTCCTGTAAAATAGTCTTGCTGTCGTAAAACAGCTTTTTATTTTCTATATCTTTTAATATATGTCTGTCAATATATTCTTTCGCCTTTTCAAATCCACCATCAAGGTAGACTGCACCTATAGTCGCCTCAAGTGTATCAGACAAAATAGAGTCTCTCTCTCTACCGCCTGTAAGATCTTCACCTCTTCCAAGCATCACATACTCACCGAGATCTATATCTCTTGCACATAGTGCAAGCGTCGGCTCACATACCCAGCTCGCTCTCATTCTTGTCATGTCACCCTCAGGCTTTGTAGGATTATCCTTATATATCTGTTCACTTGAAACAAGCTCAAGTACGGCATCTCCCAAAAATTCAAGACGCTCATTACACATATATTTTTTTAATCTGTTTTCATTTGAATATGAACTGTGCGTAAGTGCTGTTATAAGCAGTTCTACATTTTTAAACTCATATCCTGTTTTTTTCTGAAACTCTAATAATTTTTCCTGTTTCATCAGGCACACTCCTAACCTTTTAAGCCCTATATGCCAACGGTTTTGTCAAGCTGATATTCATAGGTCTGCTCTACTATCTGCTCATACTATCTGCCGCTAAAGCAGCCTGCCTATATGTCATATTTAACATATAAGCTCCAGCAAATCTCCAACCGTGTCAACATCTTTCAGACTTTCTTCGTCTATTGATATATCGAATTCCTGTTCAACTCCCATAAGAATCTGAAAAAGTTCCAACGAATCAGCACCGAGGTCATCCACAAAACTCATTTCTTGAAATATTTCCATATCTCCAATACCTAAAACTTCTGCAATAATCTTTTGAAGCTTTTTAAATTCCATACGAGCACCACCTATTCAATAATAAGATTTTCTTTTATTTTTTCATTTATCTTTTCTTCATTGAACTGTATGCACTGTCTTATAGCCTGAGTTATCTCAACACTTGTTGAACTTCCGTGGGCTTTCACTACAAGCCCGTTTAAACCGAGCAAAGGTGCTCCTCCCTGGTCTGATGTATCAAACTGCTTAAGTGTTGATTTAAGTGCAGGTTTGATAAGAAGTGCTCCTATTTTACTTCTGAGGCTTGACATAAGTCCCTCTTTTACTTTTCCAAGAAGTGTTGCTGCAAGACCTTCATATAATTTAAGGATTACATTTCCAACAAATGCCTCACATACTATAACATCTGCATCTCCCTTTGGTATATCCCTTGCCTCTATACTTCCAACAAAATTTATATCTTTACATTCTTTGAGTAATGGATATGTCTCTTTTACGAGCATATTTCCTTTTTCTTCCTCAGCACCAATGTTTACAATGGCAACACGGGGGTTTTTTATGCCGACTATCCTCTCCATATATATTGAGCCCATCTTTGCAAACTGAACAAGATGAGATGCTCTGGCATCCACATTTGCTCCACAGTCAATAAGAAGTGCTGGACCTTTTGCTGTAGGAATAAGCGGTGCGAGAGGCGAACGCTCTACGCCTTTGATTCTACCCACAACAAACTGACCACCAACAAGTATTGCACCTGTACTTCCGGCTGATACGAAAGCATCCGCTTCGCCATGTTTTACAAGGTTCATACCGACAACAATAGATGACTGTTTCTTTTTTCTTATAGCCATTACCGGTGGTTCATCAAATCCTATAATATCCTCTGCATGAACTATAGTTATACGCTCTTTATCATAAGTATATTTAGCAAGCTCTGATTTAATGTCATCAGTTCTTCCCACCAGTACAACATTTATCTTTTCATTTTCATTAACAGCATCAACGGCACCTTTTATCGGTGCTTCAGGTGCATTGTCACCACCCATGGCATCAACTACTACTTTAATAATATCACTCATATTTCACCTCATACTGTATTTTTTTATAATCAGTTTTTTATACACAATTTTCATTTTACTAAAAAACTTAAAATAGTGCAAGTTAAAACAGCAAAACCGACAAAAAGCCTGTTAACTATCTTCACTGTCCACATACAAAAACAAACATAACAAAAAGCAGCCTGCTACCTGGCTGCCTTTTTATAGAAAAATGATTTATATGTAGAAAAGCCTGAATCTCCAGGTGATATTATCTGTTCTGTACTTCCAACAAACAATATGCCGTCACTTTTTAGAGACGCATTAAACTTTTTATATATTTCCGCCTTAGCTTCCTCCGTAAAATAAATCATCACATTTCTGCAGATTATCATATTGCAATCTGAAGGATATGTATCCTTTAAAAGGTTGTGTTGTTTAAATTCTACGCATTTCTTTATATCATCCGAAATCTGATAACTTTTTGTACCGACTTTAGTAAAATATTTCGTGATATATTCTTTTGGAAGTCCCTTAAGACTCTTTTCATCATACAATCCAATATGAGCTTTTTCAAGAACAACCCTGTCAAGATCGGTTGCTATGACCTTTATCTTATTTAAAGGTATAAATTTTGAGAGAAGCATTACAAGCGTATATGGTTCATCTCCCGTTGAACACGCCGCACTCCATATCTTGAGATTATTTCCAAAACGCTCGAAAAGGTATGGAAGTATCTCGTTTTCAAGAAGTTTCCACTGCTCAGGATTACGATAAAACTCTGATACATTTATCGTAAGATAGGTAACAAAATCATCGAGCATTTTTTTATCTGATTTGATAGCTTCTATATATTCATCATAACTTTTTATATTATTTTTTGTTATCAACGAATCAATACGCCTTTTCATCTGTCTTTCTTTGTAACTACTAAGATCAATCTTCGTAAGCTGATATACTTTTTCTTTAAACTTTTCATAATCGCCCATTCTCTCGTCCCTCCTTAATCAAAAACGCCAATCCGAACAAACGGACTGGCGCTTCCAAGAACATCCTGTGTTCTGATTACTCAGTTACTTCCTCTTCTTCCTGATCATTGTCATTTAAAAGAGCTTTTATACTTAAGCTGATCTTATGGTCTTCTGAATTAAAGTCAACAACCTTTGCTTCTACTTCCTGACCAACCTTTAATACATCTGAAGGCTTATCTACATGCTCTCTTGAAATCTGTGAAACATGGAGTAATGCATCAACTCCCGGCTCAAGCTCAACAAAAGCACCGAAATCAGCCATTCTTGCAACTTTGCCTTTCACAACAGAACCTACGCTGTACTTATCAGCAGCGTTTAACCAAGGGTTCTGATCCTCAAACTTAAGGCTGAGTGCAATCTTATCATCCTTGATGTCTTTGATAAGAACTTTTGTCTTGTCTCCGACATTAAATACTTTTCTAGGATTCTCAACACGACCCCATGACATTTCTGAGATATGGAGAAGTCCGTCTGCTCCGCCTAAATCAATAAATGCACCAAAGTCTGTAAGATTCTTAACTGTTCCTTCTACAACATCTCCAACATGGATTCTTGCGAATAATTCTTCCTGAAGTTTCTTCTTTTCTGCAACTAAAAGCTGCTTTCTGTCACCGATGATTCTTCTCTTCTTAGGATTGAACTCACTGATAACAAACTCTATTTCCTGTCCTGCATACTTTGAAAGATCTTTCTCGTATGTGTCTGATACAAGACTTGCAGGGATAAATACCTTTGTCTCTTCAACAACAACACTTAATCCACCTGTTAATACATCTGTTACAGTTGCCTTTAATACAGTGTGATTCTCGAAAGCTTCTCTGATGTGCTCATTACTCTGCTCCATAGCTAAACGCTTGTATGTGAGAAGAACCTGTCCCTCACCGTCGTTTACTTTAAGAACTTTAGCTTTCATCTTGTCGCCCTCTTTAACAACTTCTCTAAGGTCGATGCCTGACTGATTGCTGTATTCATTTCTTGTAATGATACCGTCAGCCTTATAACCGATATTTAAGATGATCTCGTCTTCCTTAACGCTGATAACTGTCCCTTCTACAATCTCTCCATTGTGGATTGTTACTAATGATTCTTCCAATAACTGTTCAAATTCATTATTCATTTCTGACATATGATTGAACCTCCTTAATAATATTATTTGGGGTTGAAGCCCCGGCAGTAATACCCACGCTACGAAAAGATTGAAATTGCTTCAAATCCAGGTCATCAAGTGTCTGTATAAAATATGTGTTCTCACACTCTTTTCTACAAATTTCATAAAGTTTCTGGGTGTTTGAACTATGTTTTCCACCTATTACTAACATCGCGTCGGATTGCCTCGCAATAGTACCCGCTTCTGTCTGACGCTCTTCGGTAGCGTTGCAAATTGTATTCATAACATCTATATCATAACTCTTTTTGGATAAAATATCAACTATATCTTTGAATTTCTTGTAATTAAATGTCGTTTGTGACACAATACACAATTTTTTGCCGCCGAAATTGTCTAGTTTTTCAGCCTCCGAAGCACTTTCTATAACTATCGGTTTGCTGACGCACCAGCCTTTTATCCCCTCTACTTCAGGATGATTATCACTTCCGACAATCACAACCGTTTTCCCATCCTCAGATGCCTGCTTTACTATTTTGTGTATCTTTGACACAAAAGGACAGGTCGCATCAACGATATTTACTTTTTTTTCTTTAAGTGCATTTATGACATTCTGCGGCACTCCGTGTGAACGTATTATTATAGTTGTATTTTCTTTTTCACTTATATCATTAACAGAATCTATGACTTTTACACCTTTTTTTTCTAAATCTTTTACTACCTGCTCATTGTGGATGATAGGTCCGAGTGTAAATACCCTGTTATCTTTCTTAGCCTCAGCATATACCATGTCAACGGCACGCCTGACTCCGAAACAAAATCCTGCACTCTTTGCAGTTGTAACTTCTCTCATATCGCTCCCTTTTATCCGTGACAATGGCTTTTCTTAACATAACCTGAAAGCACATTCTCCGATGATTTTATTTTGTAGCTTCAAATGTTTACTGTTCACACCTACAGTGCGACCAGTAACGATTACAGCCCATTATAAATGCATCTTCGATGCATGGGGCTGTAATCCCATAAAATTCAGTCATTGGCGCATAGCTTGACAGCAAATGTCAAGCTTGCGAATGAGCTGTAGCTTCAAAAGTTTCAATTATCGCATCAACCACCTGCTCAATGCTCATATCAGACGAGTCGATAAGCACGGCATCCTCAGCCTGCTTTAAAGGTGCTGTCTTCCTGTTCATATCCTGCTCGTCCCTTGCTATTATATCTTTCTCTATCTGGTCGATGTCACACTCTATTCCTCTTTCAACCTGCTCTTTATATCTTCTTCTCGCTCTCTCTTTCGCACTCGCCGTAAGGAATATCTTTGTCTTTGCATCAGGCAGTACACATGTTCCTATATCCCTGCCATCCATTATGACATTTTTCTGTGCAGCAAGCTGTCTCTGGAGATTTAAGAGTTTTTCTCTTACAGCAGGATATTTTGATATATTTGAAGTCATCATGCTGACCTGTTCTGTTCTGATAAAGTCATTTACATTTTCTCCATTTAAGATAACCTGCTGTGCACCGTCAACATAATCTATCGAAACATCAATATCCACACATTTTTCACTTATTGTCTTTTCATCCTCGGCTTTCACACCGGCTCTTATAAAATAAAGTGCTATTGCCCTATACATAGCTCCCGTGTCAACATATATAAAATCAAGTTTTTTTGCCGCCTTTTTTGCTATCGTACTTTTTCCGGCTCCTGCCGGTCCGTCTATTGCTATATTATACATATTTCCCTCCGTTGTCCTGTTATGTGCTCTCGAAATCTTCTAAACGAAGAATTTCAGTTCATTCCTGCAAGATACCCTGTTGACCATGCTATCTGAAGATTGTATCCTCCCGTGACCGCATCGAGATCAAGAACCTCTCCGGCAAAGAAAAGACCCTTAACTTTCTTTGATTCCATAGTCCCCGGATTTATCTCCTTAACCGACACACCGCCTTTTGTTATTATGGCTTCATTAAATCCACGCAGACTGTCTATCTTAAATGTCACTCCCTTTAAAAGACTGACTAGCTTATGTCTTTCTTCTTTTGTTATGTTATTTACCTGTTTCTGCTCATCAATACCTGAAAGTTCCACTATCACCGGAATCAGTTTTGACGGCAGAAGCCTTGACAGACTGTTCTTAAAATAACTGTTTTTATTTTCGGAAAAATCTCTGAGTATCCTCTCATCAAGCTGTTCATTTGACAAAGCAGGTTTTAAGTCTATACTTATCTTTACATCAGACATATCCTTACCTGCAACAAGTGTACTCGCACTAAGTACAAGTGGTCCGCTCACGCCAAAATGCGTAAACAGCATCTCGCCAAGTTCCTCATATACAGCCCTGCCTTTATCGGTAAGCGTCATTTTCACATTTCTAAGTGAAAGCCCTTGCAATCTCTTTGGTATATCAGAGTCAATATTAAACGGCACAAGTGACGGATAACATTTTGTCACCTTTATGTCTGCATCTTTTGCAAATTTATAGCCGTCCCCGGTCGAGCCTGTTGACTGGTAAGAACAGCCGCCTGTCGCAACTATAACTTTATCAGCCGTATAATTTTCACTCCTGCTGCCCGACTGTACTTCTACACCTTTGCATATACCGTCTTTAATATCTATTTTATTTACCTTTGTATTTAAAAGTATCTTTACTTTTCTTTTTTCAAGTGCTTTTTTCAGTGTCCTTATCACATCAGATGACTTATCAGACTCCGGAAAAACCCTGTTTCCGCGTTCAGTCTTTATCTTAAGTCCTTCGCTTTCTAAAAAGTCCATCATGCGGTAACTGTCAAATGTATAAAAAGCACTGTATAAAAACTTTGGATTTGACCTTACATTTTTCAGCAGATTTTCAACATCGCTGTCATTTGTTATATTACATCTTCCCTTGCCGGTGATATAAACTTTTTTTCCAAGTTTTTCGTTCTTTTCGATAAGAAGCACACTATCTCCCGACTCTGCGGCAGATATAGCAGCCATAATTCCTGCTGCTCCTCCTCCGACAACTATTACTTTATCCATCTTTTGTCAGCCTTTCTGTATCACATTTTTCCGTCGTCAAGAACTTTCCAGTTCTTAATGAGATAATCCACAAGTGATATTACCGTCAGAGCGATAGCCGCATAGATAAATATATTTTCGATAATATCTATCACTTCACCGTCAAAATTCACAATAAGGAGCACTGACATCACCATCTGGACAGTGGTCTTAATCTTGCCCCACCAGCTTGCAGCGAGCACAATGCCCTCATTTGCGGCAACAAGTCTGAAACCACTTATGATAAACTCTCTGCTTATGATAACAATAACTCCCCATACCGGCATAGGATTATCAGGTACAGATACAAAACATATGAGTGCCGTGCTGACAAGCAGTTTATCTGCAAGTGGATCCATAAACTTTCCGAAGTTTGACACAAGATTGTATTTCCTTGCGATAAATCCGTCAAGCGTATCCGTAAGTGATGCTATGATAAAGATTGCAACGGCAATATACTTAGAATTTCCGACAACATCCGTAAGCATAAAAAATGCAAAGAACGGTATCATTATAACTCTCAACATTGTTATTTTATTTGGTAGATTCATACTGTGATCCTCTCATTCTATTATTTCGGCTATAAGGTCATACTCATCTGATCTTGTTACCTCGACCTTAACAAAATCGCCTGAATCAAGATTGTAATCTGACTGAATGAAAACATATCCGTCAACATCCGGAGCATCCATATATGTTCTCGCAATATATACTCCTTCGTCTGGAAGTCTTCCCTCTATCATTACCTCGTATATTTCTCCCACTCTTGAATTACTCTTGTCAAAAGCAATATCCTGCTGTATCTGCATTATCTCGTCACGCCTTGCTTCTTTGACTTCCTCGTCTATCTGACCGTCCATCTCAGCCGCAGGTGTGTCTTCTTCTCTTGAATAAGTAAATACGCCGAGCCTGTCAAACTCCATTTTCTTTACAAACTCTTTTACCTGCTCAAAATCATCTTCCGTTTCACCCGGAAATCCCGTTATAAGAGTTGTCCTAAGTGCAATGTCAGGGATTTCCTCTCTGAGTTTTGCAACAGTTTTTTCTATCTGCTCCCTGTTCGTCCATCTTCCCATTCTCCTAAGCACATCATCTGAACCGTGCTGGATAGGCATATCAAGATAATGGCAGACTTTCGGAAGATTTTTTATCGCAGATATAAGCTCATCCGTAATCTCCTCAGGATAACAATATAATATCCTTATCCATTTAAGCTCATCAATCTTAGAAAGTTCCTCTAAAAGCTTTGGCAGACTCTTTTCGCCATAAATATCCTTACCGTAAAGGGTAGTCTCCTGTGCGACAAGGATAAGTTCCTTTGCTCCGTTTGCAACAAGATGTTTTGCCTGTGCGATAAGATTATCCATTGGAACACTTCTGTAATGACCTCTGACTTTTGGAATAACGCAGTAGGTACAACACTTGTCACATCCCTCAGCAATCTTTAAGTACGCATAGTAACCGCCTGACATACTGTCTCTGTCGGTAAGCGGTGTCGGAAGATAATCAATGTCCTTTAAAGACTCTAAAACTCCTTTGCCGCCTAAAGCTTCATTTATCTTTTCTGATAAATCCTCATATCCCATCGTTCCGACAATAAGGTCAACTTCAGGAATATCCTCCTTAATCTCATTGTGGTACCTCTGTGCAAGGCAGCCCGCTGCAACCAGAAGTTTGCATCTTCCCTCCTTGTAACCACCCATCTCAATAAGCGTGTTGATGCTCTCCTCTTTTGCATCACCTATAAAACAACAGGTATTTACAACAATAACATCCGCATCATCAATATCATCCGTAAGGACAAAACCGTTTTTTCTAAGAGATGTAATCATCATCTCACTATCCACAAGGTTCTTATCACATCCCAATGATACAAAAAATATATTCACTGTATTCCTCTTTTCTATAATTATTCTTCAACTGAGCTTACACAATTATGCATAAGCATTGCGATAGTCATAGGACCTACTCCGCCCGGAACAGGTGTTATCGCACCGGCCTTTGGCTCTACATCTGCATAATCAACATCTCCACAGAGTTTCCCGTTCTCATCTCTGTCCATTCCGACATCAATAACAACAGCCCCCTCTTTGATATAATCGGCAGTTACAAATTTTGTCTTACCTATCGCAACGATAAGTATATCCGCACGTTTTGTAACTTCTTTTAAATCCTTTGTATGCGAATGGCAGATGGTAACAGTTCCGTTTTCCCTAAGCAAAAGCATAGACATAGGTTTCCCTACGATATTGCTTCTTCCTATGATAACGCACTCTTTACCGTCAATCTCTATATCAGAACGCTTCAAAAGCTGAATGATACCTGCCGGTGTACATGAAACAAAACCTTTCTGTCCTATGCTAAGTCTTCCGACACTCTCAGGATGGAAACCGTCAACATCTTTTTCAGGTGCGATAGTCTTAATAACCTTATCCTCATCAATATGATTAGGAAGTGGAAGCTGAACCAAAATTCCATTAACTGAGTCATCTTTATTTAACTTCTCTACAAGTTCAAGAAGCTCTGCTTCCGTAGTCTCCTCCGGAAGTTCATACGCAAGTGATCTTATGCCAACATAAGCACAAGCCTTTTTCTTATTGCCAACATAAACAGTTGAAGCCGGGTTATTACCAACCTGAATAACCGCAAGAGTAACCTCAACACCCTTTTCCTTAAGAGCAGCCACTCTCTCCTTGAGTTCATCCTTAATCTCCTGTGAAATCTTCTTACCATCAATTATCTTTGCCATATTATGTCGTTTCCTTTCTGTCATTTATCTAAACATTAAAAACACTTCCACCCACAAACTCACGCATAAGCGAATTTTTAGGTATTCCCTCACTGCTTATCGTAAGGAAATAATCAAGGAATTTAAGCAGCCTTTTTGCTTCTATATACTCCGGTGCATCCTTTGGTATTCCAAAGAGTATCGCTTCGGCATATGGTTTTAATACCGCAAGCTCATATATGAGTGCCGAATTGAACATCACATCTGCTTCCTCCTGGAACGGGAATATATATTTGTCCTCCCCCCTCCTTACCGACGGCCACATTGAGATGGTTTTTGCTGCCGATGAACCTCTCGTTCTCGCATCTCTTACCATTCGTCTTATAAGTCTGCCGTCAGTTGTCGATATTCTATTGTGCTCATCAATATTTAACTGGGTAAGTGCACTTATATATATCTTAAACTTACTTTCTTTCGGGAGTGAATATGAAAGTTTGTCATTTAAGCCGTGAATACCCTCAAGCACAAGTATATCATCCTTTCCAAGTTTTAGAAAATCACCTTTGTATTCCCTATGTCCCGTAAGAAAGTTAAACACCGGCATCTGAACGGTCTCTCCGGCTAAAAGTGCAGTCATATCCTTGTTGAACTGCTCCACATCTATAGCTTCAAGACACTCAAAATCATAGTTTCCGTTTTCATCTATCGGCGTATCTTCCCTATTTTTGAAATAATTGTCGAGCGAGATAGGATGCGGTGTTATGCCAAATGTCCTAAGCTGAATGGATAATCTGTGCGAAAATGATGTTTTTCCTGATGATGACGGTCCGGCTATCATCACAAACTTTTTACTCGCATCCCCGGCTATCTTTTCCGCTATCTGTGCGATTTTCTTTTCCTGTAATGCCTCCTGCACAAGAATAAGGTTTGATGCCCCTCCATTTGCAACAATTTCATTTAACGCTCCTACAGTTCTTACATTAACCACTTTCCCCCAGTTTCCGGCTTCCTGAAGTGTCTTAAACAGCTTCGGACTCGGAACATGATTTTTCACTTCCGTAGGAGTTTTCTGGTTTGGCATATTCACCATAAAACCATTATCATACTTTTCTATCGTGAAATATTTAAGTAATCCGCTGCCTGATGGCATATAGCCGTAATAGTAATCCTCAAAACCGTCAAGTGAATAGATATTTGCCGTTGACACTCTCCTATACTCAAACAGTTTCTTTTTATCATACATCTTGTGTTTTTCAAAAATATCCGATGCTTCCTGAGTGCTTACTACACGCTTTTCAAAAGGTATATCCTTTTTAACAAGCTCGTGCATCTTTTCCTCGACTTTTTTTAAAATTTCATCCGTTATTTCAATGCCCTCTGCTTCACAGTAGCAACTGTCACCTATCATATATTTTATAAATACATTTTTGAGCGGCATATCCTTACACACTTCGTAAAAAGCATCCAGCAACAGCAGATTTACGCCTCTGACATATGTTTTGTGACCGTTTGGGTCCGAAATATCTAAAAATTCTATCTCACAATCAGTTTTTATCTTTTTATTTAACTCGATAAGCTTTGCACCCTGTTTTGCCAAAATTATGTCATATTTGCAATTATCTTTAAAATCTTTTGAAACTTCTCCATATGTAATCCCGGTCTCATATTCCTTTGTTACGCCGGAAACTGTCACTTTAACCATATCCACACTATCCCTTTCCGCTCACAAAATTTTATTTACTGCATCCTACATATTGTCTTTAACAATAAATCATATTCAGCAATTATCTTTTGTTTACTTATTTCTTCATCGGACATACCGCTTTTTTTTAGTGAAGCCATCACTTTTTCCATGCGTTCTTTTTCCTTAGCCAGAAATTCAGCAAAGACATCATTCTTTGCAGCTATCAGGTATTTCCCATATACATAATCAGCTTCATCGTATGTCTCATCAATATTTATTATACTTCCGGAATGATTTATTTCCGCAACTTCTTTATTATGCTGTCCTAAACATTCCATCATGTCTTTTCTTACGGCCCTTATTACAACATAGTATTTTCCCATGTCAAAAACCATCTTTTCCATATCTATGAAAAAACCGAGTTCATGAAGACATCTTCTGACAAGATATATTTCTGACTGCGGTGATAAAACAAGTTCACCAGCACTAATCGTCTTGTCTTTCTCTTTCATAAGAATATCTCTTATCAAAGCACCTCCCATACCGCTTATAAGTATGGTATCAGCTTCGCCGCTTTCAAGTTTATCAAGACCGTTTGAAAGTCTCGTCTCTATCTTATCCGTAAGTCCCGCTTGTCTTATATGGCTTTTTGCCTTTTCTAACGGACCTTTATTTATATCCATGGCAATCCCGCATCTTGCCATTTTATTTTCAATAAGATAAATGGAAGTAAAACCGTGGTCACATCCTATATCCGCAACAGTTCCTCCAGTGCTTACACATGATGCGACCGTTTCAAGCCTTTTAGAAAGTTTTGTCTTACTCAAGATAATCCTTTAATTTACGGCTGCGGCTAGGATGTCTTAATTTTCTAAGTGCTTTTGCTTCAATCTGACGGATACGCTCTCTTGTTACCTTGAACTCTTTTCCTACTTCCTCAAGTGTTCTCGCTCTGCCGTCCTCAAGACCAAAACGAAGTTTAAGAACTTTCTGTTCTCTCTCCGTAAGAGTTCCAAGCACCTCATCAAGCTGTTCTCTAAGTAGTGTAAACGCTGCGGCTTCTGCCGGTACAGGTACATTGTCATCCTGGATAAAGTCACCAAGATGGCTGTCCTCCTCCTCACCGATAGGAGTTTCAAGTGAAACCGGTTCAAGCGATATTTTCTGAATTTCCCTTACCCTGTCAACAGGCATATTCATATGTTTCGCTATCTCCTCAGGCTGTGGCTCTCTGCCGAGTTCCTGAAGAAGCTGTCTTTGCACTCTCACATATTTGTTTATCGTCTCAACCATGTGAACCGGAATACGGATTGTTCTCGCCTGGTCTGCAATGGCTCTTGTTATGGCCTGGCGAATCCACCATGTAGCATATGTGCTGAACTTATATCCTTTTTTATAATCAAATTTTTCAACTGCCTTTATAAGACCTAAGTTACCCTCCTGAATAAGGTCAAGGAACAACATTCCTCTGCCGACATAACGCTTTGCGATACTTACTACAAGTCTTAAGTTTGCTTCTGCAAGTTTTTTCTTTGCCTCTATGTCACCATTTTCCATACGCTTTGCAAGCTCTACCTCCTCATCAGCAGAAAGAAGCGGAACTTTTCCTATCTCTTTAAGATACATACGAACAGGATCGTCAATACTTACTCCGTCAGGCACCGAGAGGTCGATATTTTCAATCTCGTCCTCGTCAGGCACTTCGCCGCTCTCCTCAAGTTCAAGGATAAGTGCATCATCGTCGGCATCGTCCTTGTCATCTGAAATTCTCAGTACATCAACACCGCTTGCCTCAAGCAGATCAATAACCTTTTCCGTCTTTTCTTCATCAAGCTGAACATCAGCCAGGAAATTGTTGATTTCTCCAAGCTCCAGCACATTTTTCTTGCTCTTTGCAAGCTCTTTCAAAGCAATAAGCTTCTGTTGAAATTTCTTCTTTTCTTCTTCGATATTCTTTTCTTCTGCTTTCTTAGCTGCAGATTTTTTCCCTGTGCTTCTAGCCGGTTTCTTCTCTGTTGCCATATTGTTCCATCCTTTCTTTTATGTAACAAACTTCATCATCTACCGTATAAATGACTTCGTTTATACTCTAACCATCTTTTAGAGAAATATGCATTTTATCTCTGTTCTGAATTTTATTTTTTTCAATCATTAGCGACTGAAGTTTTGTTATATCTGTCAGATTTTTTAATTTTTTATCAATACTGTATTCTTTTATCTTAAACACCAGCTCATTGAGTGCTCTCTCTTTCTCATCGCTGTTCATATTGACCTTAAAGGTTGTCTGAAAAATATCTGCTATCTCTTTCTGCTCGTCTGCTTCCTCAAAATGATTTACTATCCTTGCCGGAATAACCTCACCCTTTTCAAACTGTTCATATAAAAGTTCTGCCGCCTTTTTATACGGTTCTTCCTCAAAATCTTCTCTGCCAACGATATCGCTTACTTTCCCAAAAAGCTCAGGGCTGTCTACAAGCCATGAAAGCAGTAATTTATATGAATATTCTATTCCTTTTTCCTTAGGTTTCCTGCCGTTTTTCTGATATCCATCACTCTGACTAAATGTTTTCTTTGTCCTGCTTGAAGCCATATTCGCATTTTTTATGACAAGCCCCCGCAAATCTTCTTTTTTTATTGAATATTTTGCTGATAATGTCTCGATATAATTGTCTCTCTGAACCTTATCTTCAAACACGAGAAGTTTTCTTGCCATCTCGTGGTCGAACTTTGTTTTTTGTTCAGGATCAGTTATATCATAGTTTTTTCTGAGAACCTCTATCTCAAACAAAAATGCGTTCTGTGCATCATTTATCCGCTTCTCAAACTCCTCATTTCCAAGAGCTTTTATAAACTCATCCGGGTCTTTATACGGGTCCATATGGATAACTCTGGCGTTTATTCCTGCATCCCTGAGCATCGGTATCGCTCTCAATGCTGCTTTGATACCTGCCGCATCGCTGTCATATGTAAGAAGCACCTCATCGGTATATCTTTTAAGTATGACTGCCTGCTCTGAAGTAAATGCTGTTCCCAGCGATGCCACCGCATTTGTAAAGCCTGCCTGATGCAGTGCTATAACATCCATATATCCCTCGCAGAGAATGATATTTTTTCTTTTTCCAAGTTTTGCGTAATTCAGACCAAATAAATTTTTACTTTTATTGAACAAAATAGTTTCCGGCGAGTTCAGATATTTTGGTTTTGCATCACCCATGACCCTGCCGCCAAAGCCGATGACTCTGTTGTTTATATCCATTATCGGAAACATTACCCTGTTCCAGAATTTGTCATAAGCACCATGCTCGTCTATCTTAAAAAGCCCTGTCTCACTTAGCTCTCTGTCAGAATAACCCTGATTTTTAAGATAGCCATAAAGCTCTCTGCCGCCCTGACCTGAATATCCAAGTCCAAAATGCATTATCGTTTCATCACTGAGTCCCCTGTTTTTAAAATAGTCATACCCCTGTTTTCCGCCCGGAGACTTTAACTTTGCATAATAATATGCTGCCGCTTTTGCATTTATCTGTACAAGTGTACTCCTGAGATTTTTCTGTCTTTTCTGTTCAGGTGTCAGTTCCGTCTTTGGAAGTTCTATACCTGCCTGTTCAGCCAGAAATTGCATCGCTTCGGGAAATGTATAATTTTCATATTCCATAACAAATGTGATGACACTTCCTGCCACTCCGCATCCAAAACATTTATACATCTGCCTTGCGGGATTTACACTGAACGACGGTGTTTTTTCACTGTGAAACGGGCACAGTCCGACATAACCGCTGCCCGAACGCTTCAGATTTACATATCTTCCTATAATCTGAACGATGTCACTTCCGGAACGAACTTTTTCAATCTGTTCCTCTGTGTAATACATATGCTCTCTGAAACCTCCTATCAACAAAATAACTAACATAAAACGCACACGCACAAATCTTGTGTCATGTTACCCTCTATGTTAGTTATTCGACATTAATTTTAAATTTCCTTTTTTAATCTGAATTTTTTAATTTAAAATTACAAAACCATCACGCAAGTTCTCCGATATAGTAAAATCCTTTGCTCTCGCAGAGTTTTACATCTACTATACTTCCTATAAGTGACTTGTCCCCCTTAAAATGAACAAGATAATTTTTGCTTGTTCTTCCGGTCACAAGTGTGGCATCATGGTCGTTTATCTCCTCGACAAGAACTTCCTCCACTTTTCCAACATCCTCTGCTGCTTTCTTTGCCGCTATCTCTTGAACCTTTGCGAGAAGTCTGTCAAATCTTTCCTTTACAACAGCCTCATCAACCTGTTCTTCCATTGCGGCAGCAGGTGTTCCCGTTCTCTTGCTGTAAATAAAAGTGAACGCACTGTCGTACTCCACTTTTTTGACTACATCCATAGTCTGTGCAAAATCTTCTTCTGTTTCTCCCGGAAAACCTACTATTATATCGGTAGAGAGTGCTATATCAGGAACGGCTTTTCTTATCTTTCTCACAAGTTCAAGATAGCCCTCTTTTGTATAATGACGGTTCATTTTCTGTAAAAGCCTGTCACTTCCTGACTGTAACGGAAGATGCATCTGCTTACATACTTTCTTTGACTCACCGAGATACTCTATAAGTTCATCTGAAAGATCCTTTGGATGGGAAGTCATAAATCTAATCCTCTTAAGTCCCTCTATCTTTTCAACTCTCCTCAAAAGTTCTGTGAAAGAAATAGGATTTTCAAGATTTTTACCGTATGAATTTACATTCTGACCGAGAAGCATAACCTCTACAACGCCGTCTTTTACAAGACACTCTATCTCGGCGATTATATCCTCAGGCTCTCTGCTCCGCTCCCTGCCCCTCACATATGGCACTATACAATAGCTGCAGAAGTTGTTGCAGCCAAACATAATATTTACACCACTCTTAAAATGATATTTTCTCTCAACAGGAAGTTCTTCAACTATCTCTGTCGTGTCTTTCCACACATCTATTATCATTTTTTTTGACTCTGCCCGGTCAAGCACTTTCATCGAAAGAAGTTCTGCAAATTTGAATATATTGTGTGTTCCAAAGATAATGTCCACATTTCTGTAACTTTTCTTTATCTTCTCGACAACACTCTCCTCCTGCATCATGCAGCCACAGAGCATAGTTATCATTTCAGGATTTTTATTTTTAATCTTTTTTAACTGACCGAGTCTGCCATAAACCTTAAGATTTGCATTTTCCCTTACGGTACAGGTATTAAATATTACAAGGTCTGCGTCCTCATCCTCAACGACCTTATATCCTATCGTCATCAGGATACCGATTATCTTCTCTGAATCCCTCGCATTCATTTGGCATCCGAATGTATTTACACAGCAGGTAAGTTCTCTGCCTTTTTCTTCTTTTTTAAGTTCCATCCAATGTTGCAATTTCTTTATGAAATAATACTGTCTTTCCGGTTCTTCCTGCGGTGGCGGCAATGTAATGTCAATATCTTTTATTTCTTCTTTTATCGTATCATAATTCATCTGTCGTTTACCTCAGCTTTCATTTTTGTATCATTGTTTTTGTCGTTGTCAGGATAATTCTATTATCGTTCCATAATTTGCAGGAAGTTTAACTATAATATTTCCATTTTCTGCCTTCGCCTCAACTTCCTCATTTTTTGCCTTATTGCTTCCGTCAAGGATAATCTTTGCACCCATGCACTCAGTGCGTGGATTTATCGTAAGAACTGCTTCGTTATCGTCATTATTTAAAGCCACGATAACAGTCTTTTTATCAATACTTCTCGAATAAGCAAACTGTCTGTTCGTAAGCAGAAGTTCCTCATATTTACCTGCACTTAACACCTCGTAATCTTTCTTAAGTTTTCCAAGCTTCGCACACAGGGCTGTTATCTCATTATTTTCATATGCACCCTTAAAATCATCAAGTTCAAGGCATGGACGCAGATTCCAGTCAGAACCGTTTTCTTTCTTTCCCTCAATAGCAAACTCCGAGCCATAATATACCGATGGAATACCGTAAAGAGTGTATAATAATATATAAATATTGTAAAGATGTTCTTTATTGTTTACTTTTGAATAAATCCTCTCCACATCATGATTATCGACAAATGTATATAATCTCGTGTCACCACATATGCCTAAAAGCCTCTTTACAGAATGTGCTATTTCAAAATAATTATGGTCATTGTGTCCCGAATAAAGACCTTTATGCAGTTCATAATTTGTAACGCTGTCAAGCATATCGCCGTTTGCCCATCTGCTGTAATCACCGTGTATAACTTCTCCCATAAGCCAGAAATCTTCTTTTAATCCCGATGTGAAACCTCTTAATTCTCTCATAAAGTCAAAGTCGAGTACATCTGCCGCATCTAGTCTTATACCATCTATATCAAATTCATCAATCCAGAATTTTATCGCTTCAAAAAGGTATGACTTAACTTCAGGATTTCTCTGGTTTAACTTGACTAATAGATTATAGCCGCCCCAGTTTTCATAGGAAAGTCCGTCATTGTACTCATTGTTTCCGCCAAAATTCACATTGCAAAACCAGTCTTTATATGCTGAATTTTCACGGTTTTTGAGCAAATCCTGAAAAGCCGGAAATGTTCTTCCGACATGATTAAAAACTCCGTCCACTATAATGTGCATACCTTTTTCATGGCAATGTGCAACATACTTTTTGAAATCGTCATTTGTGCCCAGCCGGCAGTCTACCTGTTTATAGTCCCTTGTCTCATATCCATGTCCCTCTGACTCAAACAAAGGTCCGATATATATTGCCGTAAATCCAAGTTCTGCCGCATGGTCTGACCACTGTGTCAGTTTGTCAAAATGCTGTTCCTTTTCTCCGTTGTTCTCTTTTTTACATCCGCAAAGTCCGAGCGGATATATATGATAAAAAACTGCTTTATCGTACCACTTCATATTCTGCCTCCTGTTGTTTATTTTAATCTTTGTTATTTATTGTCAGTTATTATGTGACACTGCACCTGTAAATGTCTTTATCCCAAAAATCCCAAGAACTGCTATGACAAACAATACAAACATAACCGCTATATTTATGATATTATTGCCGCTGCCAAGCACTATCGGCAGGATATAACTCGTCCCGTTGAAAATTATATGTGTAAGCATTGAGCAGAGTATGCTCCCTGTTGCCTTTACGATAACCCCTAATACTATTCCAAGACAGAACGCATATAATCCCTGCACGAGATTCATATGGTAAAGACCAAACAATGCCGCCTGTAATATATTTGCCACCCAGTAGTCAAAACCGATATAAAATCTGTCAAATATTGCTCCCCTGAAAATCATTTCCTCAGATACCGGACCTATAAAGACTGCATAGGCAAGTGTCACTGCCATGTTTCCTGTCTCAAAATTTGACATAAGCTTTGTATAATTTTTAAATACTCCCGGCATAAGTGCGGTCAGACCGCTCAAAAGAAAAGTAAGTATTATGCAGCATCCTGCGGCTGTAAAAAATATCATCATTATATTTTTTACTGAAAATACTTTCCTGTAATCCATACTATCGGCTCGAAATCCTGATTTCTTATATAATATGGCACACCATATAAATGACAGTATCGCACTAACTGCCGATATTGTAAGCATCAGATTTGTACTCTTGGTTGTGTTTAATATTGTAATCTCTGCAAGTGCCCTTGCATATCCGATTCCCTGAGCAATCCCAAATACCGTATATCCAAGCACACATAACATATACGCAATAAGCTGCATAAGTATTATGCCGATAAATATAAACAATGCCTTTGTCACCATTGTGACCCTAAGTCTTTTTAACTCTATCTTCTCTTTATTATCCAAATCTTTTCCTTTCAATACATAAACGCATACTGACGAAAAAATCCGAACAAGCATGATGTCCGGATTTTTCTTTTATGTTACAACTGCAATTATCTCTTTCGCTGTAAAAATTCTGGTATCTTAATTCCACCATCTTCACTGCCCCTTGAATATGTAGGCTGCGGCTGTGGAACAACAGTTGGTCTTACCGTTGACTGTGCACTGCCCTGAACACCTGAAGCAGTCTGCTTAACCTGTTTAGGTACCGGTGTCACCGGTCTTACAGGTGTGGCAATCTGCCCTTCTCTTGTAGGAAAGTTTGTCTTTGGTGTCTGCTGCTTTATAAATGAAGATGCCTGCTTAGGCTGTTCTGTGTTATCTTCATCAAGCCCTGTTGCAATAACAGTTATCTTAACCGTGTCATCGCCTGCCCCGTCACTTACACCAAATATAATGTTACTGTTTTCGCCTGTAAGTTCCTCTATATATGAAGCTGCTTCTCCGGCTTCCTGAAGACCTACATCTCCGGCAATATTTATGATGACATCTGAAGCGCCCTCTATAGTAGTCTCGAGAAGCGGACTTGATATGGCCTGTTTTACCGCATCAAGACATTTGTCATCACCGGTACCTGTTCCAATACCGATATGTGCTACTCCCTTATCTTTCATAACTGTCTGCACATCTGCAAAGTCAAGATTGATAAGTCCCGGTACATTGATAAGATCCGTAATACCCTGAACACCCTGCTGTAATACTTCATCAGCTTTGCTTAACGCATCCTGCATAGATGTTCTTCTGTCAACTATCTCAAGAAGTTTGTCGTTTGGTATAACGATAAGTGTATCTACATTATTTTTAAGATTTTCTATACCTGCCAGTGCATTGTTCATACGGCTTCTTGCCTCAAACTTAAATGGCTTTGTAACAATACCTACAGTAAGGATACCAAGTTCCTTTGATATTTCTGCGACCGCCGGTGCTGCTCCTGTTCCGGTACCACCGCCCATACCACATGTTACAAATACCATATCTGCACCTTTTATCATCTCTGTTATATCTTCACGGTTTTCCTCGGCAGCAGCTTTTCCAACTTCGGGATTTGCCCCTGCTCCAAGACCCTTAGTAAGTTTTTCTCCAATCTGGAGACATGTTGCAGAATTGCAATTCATAAGATGCTGCTTATCTGTATTTATACATATAAACTCAACACCTTTTATCCCCTCTTGTATCATTCTATTTACGGCATTATTTCCGCCACCGCCAACACCAACTACGATTATTTTAGCGGTTATTTCTGAATCATTTGTTTTTATCTCTAACAACGCTGCTCCTCCTTAATCTGCTCACAAATTTCCCTAAGATATATAATACTAATTAACTTTTGAATAATCAAGAGAAAGTTTGTTCTTTTAATTGTTTTTTATTATAAATTTTGTCAATTTCTACATTCTTCTACTAATTATTTGTCTTTAAAATGATTTTGTCTCCAGAATGATAGTCAGACATATCAATACTTCCTTTTAAATTTCTCTTTGCTGTAGTCTTTAACACATCCGACAAAGCGGCAAGCTCATCATCATACATATCTTTTTTTCCAAGAAACACCCTTACCTTTCCCGAATAAAGCATTATACCGTCAGAGCTTGAATGTATCCTTGAAACATTTATCTTATAATGGCTTATAAGCTGCGATATATTCATTATCTTTGAAAAAAGTTTTTCATCCTTTACGCTGAATGCTTTACCTATGGAAAATTTTCCAAACTTTATGCCTGTTACCATCGGCACATCTTTTTTATGTTCTGAAAGACTTTGAAGAACTATTCCGTCTTTATCGAAATATACATACTGCCCCATATATTTTATGCATCCGCTTATCTTTTTATCATAGATATGAAGCACAACAGTATCATGGCTTTCATATTTTACATCAATATCCTCGACAAAAGGCAGTTTATTTATGCCATACAATTTGTTATACACTCTGAACACCAGTGCATTGTCGGAAAATTTTCTGCAAAAAACACTTTTTTCTATTTCGCTGTCAGAATATACACTTCCACCCTCTATCTTAACCGTGTCTATATGAAACCAAAAATATAATACAAAAATGATTACAATTACGACGCAAAGCGTTGCAAAGAAACGTTTTAGTATCCTCATAAGCTGTTTAACCTCTTTTCTCTTTTTGAAACACCGAGTACGATTCCCATCTCCGCCATCATTATCATCGCAGATGTTCCACCGTAACTTATAAACGGAAGCGGTATTCCCGTTGACGGTATCGAGTTTGTCACAACGGCAACATTTATAACTACCTGTATCGACAACTGCAGCATTACCCCGGCACACAGCATCGTGCCAAATATATCCTTAGCCTTATAACCTATCTGAATAACTTTAAAGAATAGTATTATAAATGCGATAATGACACCCGCCGCACCTACAACACCAAGTTCCTCGCAGATTACCGAAAATATCATATCATTGTACGCCTCAGGTATATATCCGAGCTTCTGCACGCTGTTTCCTATGCCGTTGCCAAACAATCCGCCTGTAGCAATGGCATATAATCCCTGCTTTATCTGATGTGCATTTTCATTTGTCTCTACATGAAGCCATATCTGTATCCTCTCCATACGGAAAGGATCACCGAAAATTATATAAAGAGCTGCCGCCATCATCATAACTACTATACATACAACAAAATATCCGTTTTTATTGCTTGCTATAAAACACATTCCAACACTTATCCCTGCCACTACTATAGCAGAACTTAAGTTTTCTTTAGCAATCACTGCTATAAGCGGAGTTGTAAATGCCATTACTTTCAAAAAACCTGAGAAGGTGTCAAAGATACTTCTGTTTATGTATGCCACATACGATATAAATATTATGACAACTATCTTTGTTATCTCCGATGGCTGAAACTGGACTGGACCAAATTTCAGCCATCTTCTCGCACCATTATAATCAACACCGATAAAAAGCACGGCAATCTGCATAACAAGTGCAATAACATATAAAATATGCACTACTCTTATTTTCTTGTTTTTAGAAAAAATCTTTCTAATAAAAATATGGTAATCAAAACCTGCAACAAAAAGCATCATTGCACAGCCTGCCAAAAGCCCTGCTGCCTGTGACTTCACAAATCTAAGCTCTGAGCCGAGCAGCATGGCATTGTAAACTCCGGCACTTCTTATCATAACTATACCAAAGACTGCTATTCCTATAGTCAGTGCAATGAGTACATAGTCATATTTAGAGTAAATTTTTTCTTTTCTCGGTCCGGTTGTCTTTTCTTTACTCCAGGCTGTTGACATACTCCTTAAATAACTTACCTCGCTCCTCAAAGTTTTTAAACATTCCCCAGCTTGCACAGGCAGGTGATAATAATACCGCATCCCCTGATACCGCCTGTTTACTGCTTACTTTCACGGCTTCTTCTAATGAATCTGTCATTATGACATTCTCAAAACCTGCTTTTTTAGCAGCAGCAGCTATCTTATCCCTTGTCTGTCCGAGAAGCACAAGTGCTTTTACTTTATCTCCAAACGAAGCTATCCATTCATCATATGATGAATCCTTATCATAGCCTCCACCTATGACAACGGTAGGTCTTACCATAGCTTCAACTGCTTTTATCGCCGCATCAGGGTTTGTTCCCTTTGAATCATTATAATATTTAACACCGTTTACTTCTTTTACATACTCTATCCTGTGCTCTACGGCATTAAACTCTTTTACGGCTTTTCTTATGCAGTCAAGTGGCACGCCTGCGTGCATTGCTATTGCAACGGCAGCCATAACATTCTCATAATTATGTTTTCCTAAAAGTTTCATATCATGGATGGTACAGATTTCTATCGTCTCCAAACCATCATTATACATAATCTTTTCACCATCAAGCCATATGCCATGTTCAAGTATATGCTCACTGCTAAACCAAAATACCTTTGCAGGTATATCTTTTGCTATCTTTTTAAGGTATTCATCCTCATAATTTAAGACACATATCTCATCTTTATTTTGATTTTTGGCAATCCTTGCTTTTGTTTCGACATAACATTCCATAGTATGATGTCTGTTTAAATGATCAGGTGTGATGTTAAGTATCGCACTTATCTGAGGATGAAACTTATTTATAGTTTCAAGCTGGAAACTGCTGACCTCTGCAACTGTCACTGACTCGTCTTTCATCTCTGCGGCATATTCCGTATATGGAAGTCCTATATTTCCGACAACAAACACACTCTTAAAATATGTTTTCATAATCTCACCCGTAAGTGCCGTCGTTGTTGTCTTACCATTTGTGCCAGTTATCGCAAACAGTTTTCCTTTTCCGCAAAGATATGCGAGTTCTATCTCTCCCCAAACCGGTATATTGTTTTCCTGAAGTTTCACCACAAACGGGAGGTCAGTCGGAACGCCCGGACTAAGTATTACAAAATCAATACTGTTCATTTTCTGTTCCGGCAGTTCTCCTATTATGAGGTCAAATTCCGCTTCTTTTGGAAATCTTTTCATTATTTCTTCTGACGAAAGCGAAGCATTTCCCTCAAGCAGGGTTACCTGTGCACCCACATGATTTAATAAATTTACAGCGGCGACTCCGCTTTTTCCTGTACCTACAACTAAAGCTCTCTTATTTGTAAATTTCATAACTATCCTCTTTTCTTCATTCTCTTATCAGTTTTAATCCAATATGGCAGCTATACACATAACTGTCGTAACTATTGAAAACAATGCCACAACCGTTGTCTCCCGCCAGCCGCATTGTTCAAAATGGTGATGCAGAGGTGCCATTCTAAACAGTCTTTTTCCACCGCTTAGTTTAAAATAGACAACCTGCAATATTACTGACAAAACCTCTGCCAGATAAATTATCCCTACTATTGCTATATATAAAGGCATTTTCAACTCCACAGCCATAGCGGCAACAAAACCTCCAAGTGCCAGCGAACCGGTATCTCCCATAAAAACGAGTGCCGGATAAACATTGAACAGCAAAAATCCCATCAATGCTCCCGCAACACAACCGCCTGACAAAACAAGACTGCTGCCGCTTTTTAATGCTGCAATAGAAAAAAACACCACTATAAGTAATGTCACACTTGACGCAAGTCCGTCAAGCCCATCGGTCAGATTTACACCATTGACCGTCCCTATCATTATGATATAAATGAAAATAAAAAACAACCATTTAGGCATCGTAAGATAAATGCCATCTCTTATTCCTCCGGTAAATGGCACAAGCATCTCACATTCATCCGAAATCCTTACCATATAATAATAACAGAACAATAATGCCACAACACCTTGCAAAACAAGTTTCTGAATAACCGTAAGACCGAGAGACCTTTTCAAAACAACTTTTATATAGTCATCTAAAAAGCCTATCGCACCAAATCCTAAAAAAGCAAATAAAAGCAGACTCATCTGACGGTTCATACTTATTTCAAAAATATTTATTATAACCGCACTTATCAGTATTACAAGCCCACCCATTGTAGGTACTCCTGCTTTCTTAAGATGCCCTCTGGGGCCATCGGCTCTTATCTGCTGATTCACATTAAAAAACTTAAGAACATAAATCATAACCGGACAAAGCAGTGTACTTACCAAAAAAGCTGCAAATATCGAAAAAAACACAGATACATATGTCATATAATTCTCCATTCTTACGCCTATTTGCACATGGCGTGATTATTTAGGTTTCCGGTCACCCCTAAATTGTAAGCTGCAGACATTCTTTAGCACGCTCTAATTTCCACTGTAACCGTAATCCTCTTTTCCATCAACATAAGGCAGTATATCATCAAGCAGCTTTGAAATAACAGGTGCCGCAATAGTTCCCCCATAATAAATCCCGGATGGTTCATCTATCAGCACCAAAGCTATGACTTTCGGATTTTGTGCAGGGGCAAATCCCATGCATGATGCAATATATTTTCCGCTTCTTCTTGGAAGTTTTTCCGAAGTTCCTGTCTTTGCACCAACTTTATACCCCTCTATTGCCGCTTTCTTTCCACCGCCCTCTGACACAACGGTCTCCAGTACATTCTTCATAACATCTGATGTTTCTTTTGATATGACATTCTTTTTTGAAGTATATCTGATATTTGTTTTTTTCTGAGTTTCGGTGTCCGATATGCTCACTCCAAAATGTGGAGTTATCATCGTACCCCCGTTTATAACGGCACTTATCGTGGTAAGTATCCTTATTGGAGACAACTGAAACGACTGTCCAAAAGACATGGTCGCAAGCTCAACTTCACCGACATTTTTTTGTTTATGCATTATCGTACCCGCTTCCCCCGGAACATCTATTCCGGTCTTGTCGAGTATGCAAAACTTTTTTAGATACTTAAACATATTAGAAACACCAAGCCTTTGTCCGATTTCCATAAAAACCGGATTGCAGGAATTCTGGACTCCCTGCACAAAAGTTTCTGTTCCATGCCCCGTTGTTTTATGACACCTTATTCTCCTGTCTGCCACTAATTTATAACCGGGACAATTAAAAGTATCCGTAAGCTTGACAACTCCCTGCTCATATGCGGCTGTAGCCGTAAAAACCTTAAACACGGAACCCGGCTCATATGTATCGCATATACAGCCGTTTCTCCACATCTCATTCAATTTCTTATTCAGCTCTTTTATATTTTTGGTCTTATTCTTTCCACTGAGTTTATACGGTTCATTAAGATTAAATTCAGGCACATTTACCATGGAATAAATCTCACCGTTATTCGGATTCATAACAAGTATCTTTACATTTTTTGCATCTTTGGCTTCCATTACATTGAGTGCTGCCTGCATGGCAAACTTCTGTATATTTATATCGATACTTGTGTAAAGATCTTTGCCCGCCTTTGGCTCTATCCTCTCTTCTGCCCTCTTGTCGATTTCAATGCCGCGTGCATTTGTAGTCGTAAGTATATACCCGGCTTCTCCTTTCAAATAATCGTCATACTTTACTTCAAGCCCGACAATCCCCTGATTATCTGCACCCGTAAAACCTATAACTTTAGATGCAATATTGTTAAAGGGATATGTTCTTTTATAATCCTCATCAACCATAACACCATCAAGTTCAAGATTTCTTACCCTATCGGATATTTCCTTGTCAACATTTGACTTTATCTTTTCTCTTGAAGAAACCTTTTCAACCTTTTTTCTTATCTCACTTTCATCAATATCAAGAATTTCTGATAGTTTTTTTATCACCTTCTCCGGCTGTTTAATCTGATTATGTATCACTGAGATAGTCGAAACAGATTTATTTCCGGCAAGAACAATCCCGTTCCTGTCCAATATCCTACCCCTGCTTCCCTTGATACTTCTCTCCCTCTGCTGAACTGCTTTTGCCTTTTTTCCATAATAATCAGCACGGTATATCATAAGATAAACAAGTCTGCCAATAAGCAAAAATGAGCAGAAACATATTACAGCAAATACAAATAACAGGCGTTGCTTTTGTGGTGTCTTGCAATACTTCATAGTCAGTCCTCTTTTTGAATATGGCTATTAAGTATTGTATTACAGGTATAGATTTTTATGCACCAAAAAACGAATTATCCGTTATTTTTTTTACTTTTTGCAACTTTATAAGTTCTTGAAGAAAATCCTCCCTTTGGAACTTCAAGAAGCTGATTTCCTTTTTTTGTTGACGGCAGTGTGATTTTTTTCGCACTGTCAGATTTGCCTGTCTGTTTATATATACCCAACATCGGAAGAACATCTTTAAGAACTTCACTCACAAACTCAGTAGCATATGTACTATGTGCCTGGTCTGAAACATGAGGTTCATCAATAACAACATATATCATAAGTTCCGGCTTATCCGTCGGTGTAAAGCCTGCAAATGAAACAAGATATTTTCCTTCATTTCTCGGCCATTTCTCAGCCGTACCCGTTTTTCCGCCTATAACATACCCTTTTACTCTTGCAGGGCTTGCCGTGCCCTCGTCATCCTCAACAGTCTTTTCAAGATATTTTCTTATAAGTTTGCTCGCATCTTCCGAGACAACTCTCTTTACAAGTGTGTTATCATTGGATGAAACAACTGCTCCACTCTCTGAATTTATCTCCTTAACAACATGAGGCTGATAATAATTTCCGCCGTTTATAACTGCACTAAATGCTGATGCAAGCTGAATCATCGTAACAGTCTGACCCTGTCCAAAACTCGAAGTTGCAAGCTCGACCTGATGCAGTTTTTCTTTGCTGAATATACCGCCCTCAGCTTCGCCCGGCAGGTCTATACCAGTCTTTGAACCAAAGCCAAAACTTCTGACATATTTTGCAAACCTGGTTGCACCAAGATCCGCCGCCATATGCATCATCACATCATTACAAGATTTCATCAAAGCCTTACACGGATCTATATCTCCATGGCCTCCGTTAGAATATGCCACACATTTTATATATGTAGGTCCTATCTTCTGACCTCCGTCACAACGATAATGTTTTCCGTCATATGTCACGCCCTCGTCAAGGCTTGCCGCAACCGTAACCGGTTTAAAAGTCGAACCCGGTTCGTACGCATCGGAGATACAGAAATTTCGCCATAATTTCTGTAATTCTTCACCCTTTTTCTTTGATGACATTTTTGCTATCTTAGACTTTGAAAATTTCACCGAAAGATTTCTAGGATCATTGAGATTATAACTTGGATAATCTGCCATCGCATATATCTCCCCATTTTGGGGATTCATAAGGATAACACCCATATTTTTTGAGCCGGTATCTTTCTGAAATTTTTTCATTTTCTTTTCCAGTACACCCTGCACATTTATATCTATAGTCGATACTATCTTATTTCCGTTTTTTGCTTCCTTTACTTTTTCTATAAGATTAAGATTTGAATCATAATAACCAAAGCTTTTGCCATTCACACCATTAAGACTTGAATTATACCAGCTTTCAATACCTCCAAGTCCGTTACCGTCAGAAGAGCAAAAACCAAGCACCGTACTTGCTACCTCAGAATATGGATAAGTTCTTATATATTTTTCTTCAAACCACACACCTGTTATATCACTGTCCTCATCTGCGAGTTTATTAAATTCTTCAACAATTTTTCTTTGAATTGATGTATATTTCTTCATCGGATAATACATAGAATTAGGTTTTTTTGACAAAATTGAATAAAATGTTTTTTCGCTGATACCAAACACTTTTTTTAAAGCGGCTGCTGTTGCTTTTTTCGATGCATCAGCGTCCTTATCCGCTGCCTGTCTGTTTTCATCTGCCTCTATAACCTGCTTAGGCTCTAATATAAGATCATATACTTTGGTACTCTTAGCAAGGGTATTGCCATTTCTGTCGACAATATCCCCTCTTTTATAATGAATCACCTTATTTACATAACTTTGCTGAGACAAAACTTCTTTTTTATACTCTGTTCCTTTGTTTACATTTAAATAGATTACTCTGACACCTGCACCCATAATAAGTGCAAATATAAGCAGTATGGCTATAACCAGCTTTACTCTTGATTCCCGCCTTAATCTGTTTATATTTCTTCGTCTTATTTTTTTTAACATCGTTTTGTCCATTGCAACAAACCTCTACCAATCTGACAATCATCTGCCGCTCACATTTATTGTGCATCCGGCAATGATAATATTCTATTTATTCGTTGTTTCAGGCACTTTAGCGTACTGCTTAACCATGTCGCTCTTTTTGTTTTTATATTTAAACACCTGATTATTCTCTGCTCTTACCATGCCAAGTTTTCTTGTCGCTTTTTTATATATCTGCGACAAATCTACTCCATTTAATATTTCCTCATACTTCTCATCATTTGAAATCTTCTGCTCCTGAATTTCTGACTGAAGTGCGACCACCTCTTTTTTCAGTGCAACACTTCTGTTCTGTGCACTTATAAATGATGCAGTAACTCCTATAAGGATAATTGCAACACACATCATAAAAACTATATTAAACACTGAAACACCAGGTATTGCAATATTACCCGGATCGAGTTGTCTTCTTCTGCGTTTCTCACGCTCTATTCTCTCTTCTTCTCTTCTTTTTGGTACAGCTTCAAGCTGTCTGACTGTATTTCCCTCAACATATGTGTTTTTCCTGTAATTAGGAATGTGCCTTCTCTTATTATTTTCATATGTATAACCGTTTCTGGTATATTCTGACATTTGACTCCTCCTTGTTCTGCCACTAATTGTGCTCAAATATTCTCAGTTTTGCGCTTTTTGAACGCGGATTAACTTCCATTTCCTCTCCACTTGGAAGTATAGGTTTTCTCGTTATAACTCTCCCTTTTGGTTTTCTCCCACATACGCAAACTGGAAAATCAGACGGACAAACACAAGGGTTTTGTGCCGTTCTAAATGCATTCTTCACAATTCTGTCCTCAAGAGAATGAAATGTGATTATACAAAATCTTCCTCCCGGATTTAGTAAGTCTATCATGTCATTAAGATTTTTCTCCAAAACATCCAATTCATGATTTACTTCTATCCTTATTGCCTGAAATGTCCTTTTTGCCGGATGTCCTCCCTGCTTTTTCATCTTCATCGGTATCGCATGGTCGACTATTTCAGCCAATCTTTTAGTTGTAAGGATAGGACTTTCCTGTCTCTCCATCACAATATGTTTTGCAATATTCTTTGCAAATTTATCTTCGCCATAATTTTTTATAATATGGAAAAGTTCACTTCCCGTGTACTCATTTACAACCGTTTCCGCTGATAACGGCTGTCTTGTATCCATACGCATATCAAGAGGTGCATCCATTCTGTAAGAAAAACCTCTCTCTGCCGTATCTAACTGAAATGATGATACTCCGAGGTCAAGTGTTATGCCGTCAACACCTGAAATACCAAGTTCATGAACAACATCCGGCATATCCGAATAGTTGCTCCTGACTATAGTTACCTTATCACCATATTTTTTCAATCTCTCCGTACTGACTTTGATAGCATCTTCATCCTGGTCTATACCAATAAATCTGCCATCCGTGCCAAGTCGTTCACACACATGACCGGCGTGCCCGGCACCTCCGAGTGTTCCATCAACATATGTGCCATTTTCCTTAATGTCAAGTCCCTCTATAACTTCATCAAGTAGAACCGACTTATGAACAAATTCCATAATAACCCTCACTTCTGCACTAATATTCTTACTTATAACGAAATACCAAGCTCGTCCATAGCCTCATCAAGACCCGCTGTCTCCTCTATTTCCTCCTCAGCTTTAAGTCTCTCCTTGTCCCATACTTCTATACGGTTCATCATACCAAGAAAAACAACATCTTTTTCCAAGCCTGCACTCTCCCTTAACAATCCGGGAATAAGTATCCTTCCCTGTTTATCAGTTGTAACTTCCATAGCCTTTGATAAAAACTGACGCTGTAATCTTCTTGTATTCTGGCTTGACGAAAGACCCATCAGCTTGTCTGCAAAATCTATCCACTCCTGCGACGGATAGATAAAAAGGCAGCCATCTAATCCTTTCGTTATAACGAATGTATCGCCCAATTCGTTTCGATATTTGGCAGGAATGATTATTCTGCCCTTGGTGTCAATAGTATGCTCATACTGACCCATAAACATAATAATCACCCACTTTCTACCACCTATATGCAATTTGTCCCCACTTTTAACCACTTATATCCCCTATAATATAACTTTTCCCCACTTTTTGCAAGTGGGTGACAAAAAAAAGTCATATTTTTCTCCTTAACCTGTTTTCTTGTTGACAAAAAAGCAAAATAACATTATAGTATTCTAAGTACGAAATCGGACTTAAGATAAGGAGCTGATATTATTATAAAAAATATACCTGTATATAAAGATATTCATTCTGATGAAAAACCGGTTATAAGTAAACCGCTTTTGGAATTTAATAAATTTTACAAAGAATTAAATGACCTTTATCACGAAACAGCCTTAAATGCAGGTCTTTCCGAAAGTTCCTTTGACATATTGTACTCGGTCTTTGAACTCGGTGACGGCTGCCTGCAAAGTGACATACAAAAAATTTCTTTTTTGCCAAAGCAGACTATCAATTCTTCGATACACAAACTTGAAAAAGAGGGATATATATATTTTTCAGATGGAAAAGGCCGCTCAAAGCACATAAATCTGACACCGACAGGCAAACTACTTATACAGGAAAAGATATATCCCATAGTAAAGTGCGAAAACAATTCCTTTTCTTCATTAAACAAAGAAGAACAGAAACTTTTACTTAGTATGTGCAAAAAATACATCATATCGCTGCACAATGAATTTAATAAGCTCAACGAATAACTACAAAAGAATAAAATTTAGATTACTTTTGTTTTTGACAATCACAATAAATCAATAAACTCAACAAATGACTGCGGAGGTAAATTATGGGTATCCAATTATCGGAACATTTTACATTTAAAAAACTTTTAAAATTTGTATATCCGTCAATAATAATGATGATATTTACATCAATATACAGTGTCGTTGACGGATTATTTGTATCAAACTTTGTTGGCAAGACGGCGCTCGCTGCTATCAATCTCATACTCCCTTTAATTATGGGACTAAGTGCTCTCGGCTTTATGATGGGAACAGGCGGAAGTGCCATAGTTGCAAAAACACTCGGTGAAAAGAAAAACAAAAAAGCAAACGAATATTTTTCATTGATAGTTTATACGACTATAATCGGCGGTTTATTTTTTGCTGTTCTCGGTGCCATCTTAGTCCGTCCCGTAAGCATCGCTTTAGGTGCAACCGGTGAACTTCTCGACAACTGTGTACTGTACGGACGAATAAGTTTTATATCTCTTATGCCGTTTATGCTCCAAAATGTTTTCCAAAGTTTCTTTGTTACTGCCGAAAAACCAAAACTCGGACTTATGGTAATCGTTGCCGCCGGTCTTACAAACATGGTGCTCGACTATGTTTTCATCGCCGTACTCGGCTTTGGTTTAAAAGGAGCTGCAATAGCAACCGTATGCGGCGAATGTGTAGGCGGTCTTTTACCACTTGCATATTTTGGCAGACACAACAAAAGTCCGCTTAAGCTTGGCAAAACACATTTTTACGGCAAAGTCCTTATACGCACCTGCTCTAACGGTTTATCAGAACTTATGACAAACCTGTCAAGTTCCATCGTAAACTCATTATATAATCTACAGCTCATGAAATTTGCAGGTGAAAACGGTGTTGCCGCCTACGGAACCATAATGTATGTAAACTTTATCTTTGTTGCAATATTCATCGGATATTCCATTGGAAGTGCACCTATAATAAGTTACCACTACGGTGCCCAAAACCACGATGAACTTAAAAACCTTTTCAGGAAAAGCCTTACTCTCATCTGCATATGGGCATTTGCACTTTTTGTACTCGCACAATTCCTAGCCGCACCGGTTTCTAAACTGTTTGTAGGCTATGATCGTTCATTATATGAAATGACTGTCATGGGATTTAGAATATATTGCTTTGTATTCCTTATAAACGGCTGCAACATATTTGGCTCATCGTTCTTCACCGCATTAAACAACGGCCCCATATCTGCCGCAATATCATTTCTCCGGACGCTCGTATTCCAGTTGTCAGCCGTACTTCTGCTGCCGATGATATTAGGGATAAACGGTATATGGTCATCTGTCGCAGCCGCCGAACTCCTGACACTGTGCGTCACCATAACTTTCTTTATAAGAAAGAGAAAATATTATCATTATGCGTGAACTCAGTAAGAGTATAGAACTAAAGTTATGCACCCATAAAAAAATTCAATTTAGCAACAAATGATTTTCATGTAAAGATAGCCAAAATAGATTAAAAAAGTAAAACGGCGGCCTTGATATTTAAAATCAAAGTCACCGTTTCTTTGTACCTGCTTTTATGTCTGTATTAAATTTCTATCTGTTTTTAACCTTTGCCATTATCTGTCTGTAACTTTCTTCTGACCGCTTTATCACATTATTTGTCTGCAGATTTTTTCTTTTTAAACATCACGATAAGTATAATCGCAGATACAACGGCAACTGCCAAAGATAATACCTGTGATACCGCAATATGTGTTCCCGGTATCAAAAGCTGGTCCGTGCGAAGCCCTTCAATCCAGAACCTGCCCAGGCCATAACCTAAAAGGTATATAAGAAACAACTGTCCGTCATATTTTTTCTTTTTGGTAAAGAAGATTATTATCAGTAAAACAACCACATTCCACAATGATTCATATAAAAATGTCGGATGCACCTGAATGTACGAAACATTGTCTATATCAACAAGATGCTTTATCATGTCATGTGTGATATTTGACTGTGCCACATCGCTTCTCTTAAGCTGCATTGCAAAAAGTCCGTTTGTGTAACCACCAAATGCTTCTCTGTTGAAAAAGTTTCCCCAGCGTCCTATTATCTGTCCGATAAGAAGTCCTGCACACGCAGTATCTACAAGTTTCAAAAATGAGACTTTTCTAATCTTTGAGAATACAAATGTTGTGATAACTCCGGCTATCACTCCTCCATAGATAGCCATTCCGCCACCTCTTGTATTGATTATCTCTTTCAGATGCTTACTGTAATAATCCCAACTAAACACCACATAGTAAACTCTTGCACCTATAACGGCAAATATAATATCCCACAAAGCAAGGTCGAGATACATTTCCTTATCCTGCCCTGTTCTCTTTGCCTGCCATGCCGCAATAAGATAGCCACATACCATGCCAAAAGCAATAATGATGCCATAATACGCAATGGCAAAACCACCGATTGAAATGCTCTTGCCAAGTTTTTCAATCTCTATCCCTAAATGCGGAAATCTAACATCAGCTCCCATCAGTTTCCCCCTTAAATGCAATAGTATTAAACATTAAATCTAAAAAGAACTACATCTCCATCCTGAACAACATAATCTTTTCCCTCAGAACGCACAAGACCTTTTTCTTTTGCTGCATTCATGCTGCCCTGCTCCACAAGATTGTCATAACTTACAACTTCAGCTCTGATAAAACCACGCTCAAAGTCAGTATGAATTTTGCCTGCCGCCTGAGGAGCCTTTGTGCCCTCTGTGATAGTCCATGCTCTTGTTTCATCTTCTCCCGTTGTAAGGAAACTTATCAATCCTAAAAGTTTATAGCTGGCTGCTATAAGTTTGTCAAGTCCTGACTCAGATAAACCAAGATCCTCTAAAAACTCTTTCTTCTCATCATCTTCTAACTCTGCAATTTCCTGCTCTATCTGTGCACAGATAACAAAAACTCCTGAGCCCTCTTTAGCAGCATATTCTCTTACTTTTGCAACATATTCATTGTTAGCTGCATCATCCGCCAAATCATCCTCTGAAACATTCGCTGCATATATTACAGGCTTATATGTCAAAAGATTAAAACTCTCTAACAGTTCTTCCTCATCCTCATCTTCCGGCTCATATGTCTTTGCAAGATTTCCATCCTCAAGATGCTTTTTTAACTTCTCAACAAGATTAAACTCTTTAACAAGTGTCTTGTCATTTTTGACACTCTTTGCAAGTTTTGCATATCTGCGGTCTAATATCTCAAGATCCGAAAATAAAAGCTCTAAGTTGATAGTTTCAATATCACGCAGCGGGTCAATGCTTCCATCTACATGAACGATATTTGTATCATCAAAACAGCGTACCACATGAACGATGGCATCAACCTCACGGATATTAGCAAGAAACTGGTTTCCAAGACCCTCGCCCTTTGATGCTCCCTTGACAAGTCCTGCAATATCGACAAACTCAATAACTGCATGAATAGTCTTTGCAGAATTGTGCATCTGTGTCAAAACATCAAGTCTCTTATCCGGCACCGGAACGACTCCTACATTAGGTTCAATCGTGCAGAACGGATAATTCGCTGCTTCTGCTGCTCCTGCTTTTGTAAGTGAATTAAATAATGTACTCTTTCCAACATTTGGAAGACCAACAATTCCTAGTTTCATTTTATCTTATACCTATCCGGAAACACCCTGTTGTATGGAATTTCCGCCTTTCTAAATAATCACGGACTACTACACTGTCCAGAACACTTATTCAGACTTTTAAATCTTTGCCCGTAAAATCAACTTCTTTCTGCTGTGTAAGCATAAAGAGTTTGCTACAGCCTATTATTATATCATAAGTTCTGCAATTTTGAAACTACCAAAATAATATTCACCAGAGGGAGCAGCCATAAAAATAAAAAGAAATAGCATCCCACACCGTCCAAAGTTTAGGATGCCATTCTTATAAACATTTTAACACTGAGGGCAAATCGGAGTCATATCCGATTCACTTTCTAAGTAGATTATACACTAGGGCATTTGAGAAATCAAGTGCCCTTTTTAATTGTCCTGTAATTCTGCATCAAGGCTCAAAAGTCCATATTTTCAAATGGATTCTAAATAGATGTCACTGTCACCATTAACTGCCACTACCTGACAGATTTTTCATTATTGTACTTTATCACGCATCCTGACAACAAGTTCATAAACCTCAGGTCTGCGTTCTTTTAAATGTTCATCAAGTATATGTCTTCTCTCTTTAAAACGCTTTGCAAGCTCCGGATGATGCTCGGAGATATGTTCGTAAACCTCTTTTCTGTGTTCTTCAAGCTTTATTGCGAGCGTCTTTTCATCTTTTCCTGAAATATTAACGATTTCTTTTAAATGTTCTTCAAGATGTTCAAGCCACTCATCCTGGTCAAGCTCCTCCATATGCGTCCATGCTCCGTGCATAAGCTTCTCAACATCAATTTCTCCTACATCTTTTTTAAGCTGCTTTATCTGATTTACTATCTGTTTTTCTATTTCTTTTTCCGTATGCTTTCCAAAAGCCCAGACAAACTCCTGCACACGATTATCCGCTCTTTTTCTTGAGCCGCTTATCTCCTCGTTGTCAACTCCTCCCTCCAACGGATACGGACGGTTTATCCCCATATCCTTAAGAGCGATATGTATTGTTCTTCTTGCACAGCCTGCCTCTACAAGATAGCCTATCCCAAGTTTTCTCATCTGTTCGTTAAGGTCTGCGATATGCTCAGTTATATAAAATCTTATGCCTTTTTCCTCAAGGCTCTTTTGCAAAATCACAAGTCGGTCCGCCGCCGTTATATCAATGCTTCCTACACCGCTCGCATCTATTATGACAGCTTTTGTGTCGGCTTTTAGACTATTTTCTATATCTTTTTGCAAAACCGAAACATTTGCAAAGAAAAGATTACTGCTAAATCTATAGATAACAACTCCCTTTACCTCGTGTATCTGTCTGCCCTCCTCAATATCACGGAAATGCCTGTGTCCCGGCTGTATTCCAAGAAAACATCTTGCCGGCTTTGAAGTCCTGATTATCATTTCTGAAAAAGATAAGATTATTCCTATAAGAACACCGTTTATCGTTCCAAGAAAAAGAACTCCCATAAACGCACCGGCAAATATCAGACACTCAGTCCTGCTGACTTTCCAAAGCCTTGCCGCAAGTTCAAACTCTGTTGCACCTGCCAGTGCCGAGATAACTATAGCCGTAAGCACCGGCACAGGAAGATAACCTATAAAACCTGTTCCACACAACAGTAATGCCATCATTGAAATTCCTGCAACGATACCCATAAGCTGCGTTTTTCCCTGATACTGCTCACCCATTGCCGTTCGTGAGACAGAGCCATTTATAGGACAACATCCCGTAAGTGATGCGAGAAGATTTCCCACCGAAAAAGCGAGTATCTCCTGATTGTCGTCTATCTTGTAGCCATTCTTTTGTGCAAAATTATTTTCGGCAAGAAGTGTCTCGGCAAGTATCACGACCGCCACGGAAAGACTGACCGTTATAACATCCTTTAAAGGCACGACTGAAAAATCAGGCAACGCCCACTTCGGAAGCCCCGTTTCCACTTTATCAAGCGTCTTTATGCCCCATGAACCGACCGGCAGAAAATATGTCATAACTGCTCCGGCACCCATCAACAATACCGCCATCGGAAACTTAGGCATAACTTTTTTAGAAACAGTAAGTATTATAAGCGCCGAAACACCGAGTATAAGCGATGGTATATTTATACTCCCTATCGTTTCCGCAAGATGACTTAAAAGTTCGGGCAATTCCCCTGTTCCCGAAGTTCCTCCGAGTAGTTTTGGCACCTGCATCAATATTATAGTAGTGCATATCCCCGTTATAAACCCTCCCATAACGGGAGCTGATATATAATTTACAAGTTTTCCTGCTTTCATAAGATAAAACACAAAAAGCCAGAGTGCCACAAAAAATGTTATCAGAGGAACTGCTGTAAGTGCTTCCTTTGAACCGCTCTCTATCCCAAAACTGATAAGTGCCGAACCTACAAGTGCCGCCGGAGCCGCATCCACACCAAACACAAACTGTGGTGATGTAGACAGCAATGCAAATGCGATTATTGGAAACACCGAACCGTACAGTCCACAAACGGCTGGCAGCCCTGCTATCTGTGCATACCCCATCGAAATAGGAATTGAGACAGCCATAATGATTATTCCCGCAATCATATCTTTTATAATATTCTTTTTTTCATATCCTCGCATAGTCCCGGCAAATGTAACGCTCATATTTATCCTCATTTCTTTTTTAGTCAAGTCCGTCATTATAAACTTTATTAATGACTGCCTGTGCCGACTCCATCTCGTGTTTTTTACGAAATCTCTCACGGTCATCAAGTATAGCCAGCATCTCATCGATAAGCATTTCCTCACTCAGACTGCTGACCCGGTAAAGATACCCAAGCATCCTCGTCGCCGTATAGTCAGTATTCATATAGCGGTATGCTATCTCTTTGCAAAGTTCTTCATTAAAACCTTTTTTAAGCAGTTCATTATATAACACACCGCTTTTTTCTGATGGCATATTTTTAACCTCACTTTATTTTACATAATAAACATAGTCATTTTTTCTTTCTGCTGCCTGTGGCAACGGCTCAGCCGCATAGCCTATGGCACAGTGACCTATACCCTCATAGTCACCCTCTATTCCTAAATCTTTTAAAATCTTCTTTCCAAAATCTGATTCAAACTCTTCCTTTGCCCTGTGAATCCAAATGCTGTTCACACCAAGACTCTCAGCAGCATTCATAAGATTACCCATGACGAGCGAACCGTCATATTTATATGTAGGCATAGATTTGTCTGCCAAAACCATAAGAATTGCAGGTGCACCGTAAAACGGATCAAAGCCCTCATTCCATCCCCCTATCTTACGGTTTTCCTCTGCAATTTTGTCACGAAGCTTCTTGTTCGTCACAGCGATTATTATAGGTGACTGCTTACCCATTCCTGTCGGTGCGTAAGTTCCGGCTTTGATAATTGCCTCTAACTTCTCGTTTTCAACAGGCTCACTTTTAAAATTTCTGCAGCTTCTTCTTGATTCTAATACTTTTAATGTCTCGTTCATGATAAGACCTCCTTAAATTTTCTTTAATTTTATATTGCTTTTGCATTTGCTAAGCTTAAATATATATGTGTTTGAATTTTGCTATTATATGTTAATTTTGCTATACCGGTTGCCCTTTGCATTATTAATTATAGTAAATTTTTAAAAATTGTAAAGTGTGGTAACTGTTCCGCCCCTCAAATATAGTCTGTACTACACGAGTTTACTCTTTATATTGTAGATTTAAAACTGTTAAGAAGTCCAAGCACTGTGTTATTGTTGCAGCCTGCTCATTATATTGCAGCTTCAGAACCGTTACAAAACATCGGCACTCTCCGTATAATATTTGCATAACTGAAATTTCTAATATATAATAATGAAACAAGATTTCAACTGAATTTAAAGAAATGAGGTTTTATTGTATATGATTAAATTGATTGCTACAGATATTGACGGTACTCTTGTCAAAGACGGTACTCTCATAATAGATCCTGAATATATGACTGTTATAAGCAAACTTATTGATAAGGGAATTATCTTCACCGTCTGCTCAGGCAGACAGTTTTCAAGTGAGCAGAAACTCTTTGCTCCCATCAAAGATAAACTGATGTATATAACTGACGGCGGTACTGTCGTGCGTACTCCTGACAGGATTTTAAAAACATATCCCATGTCAAATGAACTCTGGAAAAATATGTGCCGCATGGTAAGGGATGAACTTCCTGCTTGTGATTATTTTGCGGCAAGTCCTGACCTTTGCTATGCTGAAGACGGTGCAAGTCCAATTTTCCACAGACTCAGGGACTCTTATGGTTTTGAGATGCGTGAAATCGATGACCTGACAAAACTTGAAAATGATGATATTATAAAATTCACTGTTTACCATCCCGATTCCTGCGAAGAACTCTGCTCACCGCACTTCATACCTGCATGGAAAGACAAAGCTCATGTCACATCCGCCGGAAAAGAATGGGTTGACTGTAATCACAGCGGCATAAGCAAATGGACTGCCGTTTCATTTTTAATGGACAAATACAATATCACACCTGATGAAGTCTGCTGTTTCGGTGATAATCTCAACGATACCGAGATGTTAAAAGGTGCAGGCGAAAGTTATGCCGTATCAAATGCAAGACCGGAGGTTATTGCGGCAGCAAAGCATACCTGTGCCCCTTATTGGGAAAATGGAGTGCTGGAGGTACTTAAGCGGTTTTTGTAGGCTAAATTTTTGGCAAATCCATAACGGCAGATATGCTTACCGCATATTATAGTATCGGTTGTAATTTATCAGAAATATATTGCTTATCGAAATTAATTATGATAAGAAAACAAAAATACACAAATGTAAGATTGAGAGTTTTAATTCATGAGCAATCGCAAAATATGATTTATAAATAAGGTCTGTATTGTCTGATTTGATAATACAGACCTTTTAATAGTGTAGAAAAGGTGAATTACAAGCAAGGAAACATTTTATGGCTTCTATCTATGCAAAGTTTCATAACCTCTCACTTTACTGACAATAATCTCATTCATTTTATCATAAGACTCCCAGTCTTCTTTTGAAACTTTCACACCCGCCTTAACTATCAGAAATTTAATCAATTCAAAAATCTGTTTTGATGAAAATCCCGTCTTTTCCTTTATCCATTCCTCAGTGACTGATACTATCTCATGTGCAGCAAGATTTCTTATAGCCTGTTCAATATCCATTATTTCCTTTATTTTCTGCTTTAAAACATTGTCCTCAGAGTATTTATTTATCAATGGAACCATCTGTCTTGTTCCAACATCATTAGGCTTAAAATTACCATCAAACTCATTTTGCAAAGTTTCATAAATATCCGTTCCATTTAACTTTCTTGTATCAAATTTTCGGAGTCCGTAACGATTAATCTTACAATAATCATTTATATCAATGTTACACTGACTTTTTAATATAAGTTCTGATAAATCTGCCGTAAGTGGTGTAAGCCCTCTTATAAAATCAGCATACTCTCCCTTTTTAATCTTGATTTCTAAAGCTAATGCGTATTCAAAAAGCGAACGCTGATTTCCTGATTTAACAGGAATTAAATCTATCTTTTGTTGTGCCAGCAGCTTATCTACAACTTTTGAATTAAGTTTTAATCTTTCAACCGCAATATTTATAAGCATCTTGTCATCATTTGAAATAAAATCATCAATTTCCTCAGCAATCGTAAGTGCTGCCATGTAATCATAAGAATTTATGAACTTACATATCGAATCAATTTTAAGTAAAGCTATAAGATTTCCACTCTTTGCCTCTATACATCTGTCCTCATAGTTTTCCTGATTATCTTCGTCCATTTCCCAATACGTTTCAACATCATATTCAACACTATTTTCTCCATGCAGATTGCTTTTTCCAAGCGGTGTTGAAACCTGAACCGGCTTAAATCTGTATTCACTCAATATCGCCATTACAAGCAATGCACTTTTCATCGCTGGAGTACCTGATGCAATATTAACTATAAGTTCATCTCCATCTGACATTTCTTTTTCTATATCTCTGATAATACCTCTGAAATCTTCATAAAATACATCATACACCTGCACATTTTTAAGTTCCGGTCTGAAAATACATTCTACTTCGATTTCTTTTCCTATCATTTCAGACAGCTTCTCAATGCAATAAACATACCTATTGTCTTCTTTGTGATGTTCCATCATCTCTGCCGACAGATAAAGATATACCTTATCGGGTTTATACTTTCTACAAATATGTAACATTGAACCGTCTCTGTAATTTTTAATTGGATCCGTTGTTCCGATAGGTGAAAATAAAATTCTTTTTGCCATTTATCTTTCCTCCATAATCAAAAAATCAATACTTCCTCACTAATCTCAGGCTTTGCATTTCCCCAGCACATAACTTCTCCATTTCCATGTATTTTGTAAAGTTTTACACTGTCTTCATTGCTCACATACTGCGGTATTCCTGAAACCATCTGTTTAAACAATCTTTTATTAACTCTTATTTCAAATGCAGACTTCTGGACACGGGTTCCATAGCTCTCCATATATTTAGCAAATTTAGTCCGCTTCTTATTGTCTACTATATCATAAATCAATAATGAAAAACTATCTACTTTTCCCTTTGGTTCTTCAAAAGTATAATTTTCAAATAAAAGTTCTTCATCTTCCATACCATACCTCACATTTAATCACTTATTGCCTGATACATTTATCATACCTATAACAAACAACAACTATTTATCTTATAGTTATAGGTTTATATTGTTCAACATCACCTAAATCAACAGTTCTTGACAACATTCTCACCTGATGCCATATCGCCTTTCTAAAACTCATACGCTCATTTATATAACTGAGATATTTTGCTTCACTATGTAATTTTTTCTCCATCTTAGATAAAAATATCTTCATCCCATCCTTTTTCAAAAGACAGGCACCCGTTTCCTCATCATAATAAAATTCATCAATAGAAATCTCATGCCCCTGAATCAGACTCATAACAACAGAATCCACCAACACGGCACGCCATTCCTCCATCATATCGCTTGCTAATGTCGGATGATTTTCCCTGTCCTGATGCAAAAATCCCGCAAATGGATTCAATCCGTGACTTTCAAGTTCTCCATACAATTCATACATAACAAGTGTATAACCTAAACTTAACAGCGAATTAAATGGGTCTTTAGGAGGTCTTCTATTTCGTCCTGAAAACTTAAAATCAGTTTCCACTAAATCAGATAATATCTTAAAATAATATCTCGATGCCGTTCCCTCATATCCCATTATCTGCTCAACCGACTCCGCTTCAATCACTTTCTTTCTGGCATTGGATATTTGAAACAGATTATCACTCTCATCAATATTGCTATTTCGTAAATATCTTTTAACAACAACAAGCTGATTATTTATTTTCGCCTGAATAATCTTCTTAGATAACTTCACACAAAAATCTTTATCCTCAGACAAAAAAATCTGCTTCTTCAACCGCTTGATATTAACATGACCGGTCGAAATCAGACATCCAAAATAAGAACCATTCTTTGAAAAATAGCTGACTCTTATTCCTTTTTCGAGACAAAATTTTGTGCACTGTGTACTCATCTGAGAATTGCCAAAAATAGAAATCGCTTCAACAGTTTCCTTAGGCATCTTAGAAACCTCACCGCTTTTGTAAGTTATCTTTAAACATCCTCCATCAATGCTCATCTTAGAGCCATCTTCAACTACATAGACAAAACTCATAGGCATCCTCCTTTTGTGCTTTATTTTTTTCATATATCTTCAACTTTAATTCATAACATAGTGATTATTATTTTAAAGTATTTGATGATTTTACACAACAAAAATATTATGTCCCCATATAGGGATTCTTTTATTTAATGAACAAAAGGACTTCCTGTCATTCTTGCATCTGAAGTTCTCGTCCCCTCTCTGGGGATTCTTTTATTTAATAAAATATGGTCCTGCAAAAAAATTTAAAAGGAAAAGAGTTCTCGTCCCCTCTCTGGGGATTCTTTTATTTAATTAAAATAAATTCTGCAATGGCAAGAGAAAAACTACTGTTCTCGTCCCCTCTCTGGGGATTCTTTTATTTAATAAATTTTAAAACACAATGAATGGGTAAGAGAAACAAGTTCTCGTCCCCTCTCTGGGGATTCTTTTATTTAATAAAGAACTAAAAATGCAATGGCAAGGCGGCTCAAAGTTCTCGTCCCCTCTCTGGGGATTCTTTTATTTAATAAGGATGGTTGATTTTATGAAAGAATATAAAGGTTCTCGTCCCCTCTCTGGGGATTCTTTTATTTAATTGGAATAAGTATATGAATAGCCATTATGATATTTGTTCTCGTCCCCTCTCTGGGGATTCTTTTATTTAATCTACATTTGGCGTAACTCCATCAACAAGATAAAGTTCTCGTCCCCTCTCTGGGGATTCTTTTATTTAATTAAGGCACAAAGATGTATAATAAGTATATCAAATGTTCTCGTCCCCTCTCTGGGGATTCTTTTATTTAATTAAAATACAAAATTCGGAACAAACAAGATTGCTAGTTCTCGTCCCCTCTCTGGGGATTCTTTTATTTAATGTGTCAAAACAAACTTTATATAAGTATGAAAATGAGTTCTCGTCCCCTCTCTGGGGATTCTTTTATTTAATTATTGCTACAAAGATTTATTGTGCATCAAAGCATGGTTCTCGTCCCCTCTCTGGGGATTCTTTTATTTAATGTAAGCTGATTATACCACAGTCGGCGAAATGGTACAAGGTTCTCGTCCCCTCTCTGGGGATTCTTTTATTTAATGATATTTTGATTATGAATCATTCGGCAGGGATTTGTTCTCGTCCCCTCTCTGGGGATTCTTTTATTTAATCCTGTCTTAGAGAACTCCGATAAACACTTGGCTATTTTGTATGTTTGCGACTGACACATATAAGTACAATATTTCAGCCACAATATTTTCATAAAAACCTACTCAAAGCCCGTGTTTATCGGTATCGGGGCAAAATTATGATTCTTCAGATATTTCTATCCGACATTTGCCCATTTCGACTATATTACCACAATAATTTGTGCATTTCAACATACGCGGAGATACTCCAGCTTCTACATCTTTGTTGTAATGATGTTCACTAAACTTTTTACTCATAAATCTTGCAATAACTTCCGTCCCTCTTTTTTCACCAAGTAGATTATATATAACCGTTTTTGTTCCATATCCACATCCACCGCCAAGATAGATTGTATTTTTTTCTGCTGCTATTTTTATAAACTTATCTACATATACTTTTTTATACATATTATAGAAATTCTGTACTGCCTGTTCTATATCTGCTTTTGTTAATGAAACAATCTTTGTATCAATACTTAAATCAAATTCAGCAGTTACTCCTGCTCTTAAGCTTTCTCTTAAAATATTAGGTACATTTTTACCACCATTTAATCCTATATCTACTTTCTGGCATAAAGTTAAATCTTTATATTTAAGAGGTTTACTATCACTGACAATAACACCCTTCATCTCATCATTTAAAGCATCTTCTCTTTCTTCTTTACAATTCAAGTTGTTAAAGCATAAACTTTCTGTCTGTTTTACTTTGCTACCTAAAAAAATCGGAGTCACATTTCGTCTTCCCCTGCCATATTTTCCCGGATTTTTCATAATATCTTCTGCAAGCAGACAGGTTCTTATCGCTCCCTTTAAACTACTCCCCGGAATATATGGCAATCCATAAGCATCTTTTACAAATTGCTGTATCGCAACCTGTCGGTTAAGTTTTTCCAAAGCATCGGAACAATCCATATGTATATTACAGAATTTTTTAATTTCATAATTATTATACCCAACAGATTTCAGCCAGTTTAATAACGGCATATTTTCACTCATAAGATACTGTTGATATTCGTTATCCAGATTTCTTTTTAATATATCATGAAACAATCTGTTCATATCAGGTATATATACTTCCTGACTATTTCTATAATATACATACTCTTTTTTATTTATCTCTTTTCCCGAACCTATAAAAACCGGTGAAAGCGTTTTTAATTTAATCTTGTATCTTTTAATATAATTCTCCATATCTTACACCCCCAGCATTATAGGTTTTGCATATCTCCATACAGGATGCGTCCCCTGTCCGCCCACATTATATATATCACCGTCAAATCTCTTTTTCATATATGAACCGGCTTTTAAAAAGTAAATGTCCTGCTTTTTTACAAGTTCTTCTGCATAATTGTTTGAACTTATATAACCGCTTCTTTTTTCAAGCAGATAGTTTGAACCATCTAAAACATCCTCAATCTCGCTATCCTTTGGAAGCGATGTGGTCAGCAATATGTAATGTTCTGCATTATCTTCTAACTTTCCGACAATACTTTCAGATAAATTCTGAGGAAGCGTTGAAAACTTTCCAAGCCCCGACGATGTTTTACCTCCTATTCCTTGAAGTTCAAGTGAATATATCAGATTGTCAATCATATTTCTGTCATCTTCATCTTCATATCCAAGAATAAAATATAATCCACATTTCAATTCGTTGTTAAAATGATATATTCCAACAGAAAATAGTTCTGTTTCTTCCTCATTTCTCAGATTGACCGACTGTCTGACTTCAAATTTTCCAAGTTCACTTAATCTGTCATTTTCTTTTTTCACATCAAGTTTTCCTGCAAAATAATCATCTAATTTATCCAATGAAAGATATTTTAGTTTCTTCCATTTTTTTCGGTCTTTTATATCACTTTCAGAGCTTTCAACAGTATATAACGGTTTAGGAATATAAAGGTCATTGTCAATAAAAGGAAATCCGTCACTTATTTTCAATTTCCCACTATTAAATTTTTCATATACATTTTGCAAGTTCTTTTCTCCAAACTTTAAAGCTTCTATACAAAAAGCAGAAAATAGTGTATCTGCACAAAATGTACTTTTGGTATCATTTAACATTCCATCACCAAAATGAACCCCCGTCTGAAAGCATAATTTATATGCTATATATTTCATACAACCTCTTTTCTTTATTCTGCCAATATCTCGTTACATTTGTCTATTATCTCATCTGCGACATCACCCACAACAACATCTGCCACAACACCTGAAAACTTCACTTTTCCATATCCTCTTGAGCCGCTTCCACCAAGATAATCGTACGACAAAAGCGTCATTCCCTCTTTTAATAAAGTTATATCCTCTATTATCTCATCCTCGTTTTCAACATTGTAGATTAACTGTAACGGAAATGTCGCACCTCTTACTACACGCTCTATCTGACGTGGGGTTGCTTCTGCAGTCTCTCTATTAATTGTATTCTCAAATTTTATCTCAGTCTGACTTTGCACTCCTATCTTTTTTAATTTTTCCCAGTTATCCTTATCCATTACCATATCTGAAAAAATCAATCTGCTGCTATGCAATTTATTGTCATTCTTTAATTTATCTTTTTTAGCCCACCCAAACAGTCTCAATATATTGTCAGAATCATCATCTGCCGTTTCTTCTATGCCATTTGGATAAGCCTTCGACAAAAGACTTCTTATCTTTCCCTTAAGACTGCTTCCCGGTATCATCGGAAAATCACTATACGCATCTCTTATAACAGGTGAATCAATCGCCCCTATCGCTGCAAACGCATCAGATGCTCCTATATGTAATCCTGAAACTACTTCTATTTCCCCTGTTATTTCTATTTTTGCAAACATAAACTACCTCCAATTCATTTTTTATTATAGTCTTATTCAATCTTTTCCACCATAAAATTTATGATATGCTACTATTGATTCCATATATTTACAAAACAGAATACATCTCTGTTTATCATCACCAATCCATTCAATTGTTTCAAATATCTCCGCAACCCTTATCAAATTTCTAATCGGATTCTCAATCTTTTTCCCATTCTTTTTTTCTTTTTTATTATTATCCTCTCGACCGGCTTCATATGCAAATCGCATTTTAAGGTACTTAAGTCTTTCCACTATATCTTCATTAAGCTTATCTGACGGATAATGTAACACTTCATTATATATAGTTGATACCATACTCAAAAGACTTCTTATTTTAGTTGTAGTTAAAAGCAGTTTCCCTTCTTTGTCACGCACTAATTCACTTACTACATCTTCTGCCTTATCCACATAATTTGTTTTTTCTAATACCACTATTTAACCCTCCTTATCCTATTGTGTATTCTCTAAAGTCCTTGTAAATAAGTCATTCAAAGAATACATTATGTTAATTTAATATTCATCTCTTATAAGATACACATATAAGTATATCGCTGCTATAAATTCTTTTCTGTCTTTCTCACACCCTATCCATTTGTAAATAGTTGATGAAAAGAAATTAATTTCTTTAATCTGCCCTGCTTCTTTATCTTTTTTTAATGCTTCTTCAAGTCTCGCAAGTGTATATGCAAGTCTCGCAAGATTTATCTTATCATCCTCCATTCCACGAATCAGTTCCAAAATTCTATACAAAAATGCTTTTCCCTTTTCTGGAGTTTTCACAAAAAACTTTTTAAGGAAATTTAATTTAATCTTTACTACATTATTTTCAAAGTCTTTCCACGAAAAAGTCATGTCCTGAGTAAGACTCAAACTATTATTTCCACTTTTCTCCTGTGGTGGTGTAAAAAGCGTTATCGCATTTTTTGATTTTTTTTCACATTCCCTTGAACAATTACCTGATTTATTGCAATCTTTACATAAACCTATTTTCTTTTCCAGTTCTTTATAATTTTTTGAACATTCCTCAAGTTCACCCGTAAGTCTTGCCATATTGTTAATAGGATACTTTGCAGGATATATTCCGATTCCACCTGATATCGTAAGTGTGTCTTGTGAAAATTCTTTTAAACTTTTTTGAAGGTCAACCGCAAATCCAACTACATCATCCCAGCTTCCGACTACAAATACATCATCACCGCCTGAATAAACAATAGTTGCATTTCTATTTCTTTTTTTCCCTTTGTCTTCTTTCTTTTTGTCAACTATGTAAAACTCACCATTTTTAAGAATATAGTTTATATGATATTTAAAAAACATTGACATTTTTCGCGAGAATGTCGCTGTTCTCGAAATTGTCATATATTTTTCTCCATACTTTTCACTCACAAAACCATTTACAAACGCATCTGCAAGATTATCTACATCTGCACGAAACACCGCAATACGATTTATTCCCTCTGATTTTTTAGCAAGCTTTTCAAAACTGTCTCCTAAAGTGTAATCTCCTACCCACAGCTTTTTAACCACTTTAAAACCCGTATAAGATTTATTTTTAGTGTATGCCCTAATATAAGAACTATCATCCTGTTTCATTTTCTCGAGCAGTTCTTCCTTGTTATATGCAACAAGGTATCTGCCAAATGGAAGCGGAAGTGCCACTTTATCCTTTGGATTTTCAGTGACTATATAAAAACCTTCATATAATATATTCTGCGACATATCTATCATAGCATTACATACACTACATATATCATCATCTTCCAATAGTTTTGATGCTCTCCTGCATACCCTGCATTCACGGGTACCATCTTTTTTACCCTTGGAATTTAATTTTATAATCTGTGCCGCACTGTATCTTTTCATCTTCTTTTGAGATATCATTTTTGACACATTTTTAAAAATTTGTCTGTATGTCCCTTCCGGCTCATTGTGAAGTTCATTTGCACTGCACTCTGCATATCCGCATCCCAAAAACAAAGCAGTTTTAAATTCATCAAGCAGCCATTCATTTATTTTTAACTCAAACTCCACTATCTTCTGTTTTATATTTTCTGTATTTGCCGTTATTATGTAAGCGTGTCCTCCGCCTGAATAGATAAGATTTGATCTCGACATACCTATATAGTCTAACAGTTCATCTATAAGATTTTCCATAAATATTTCAAGATAAAAAGACCTTGAACGGAGCATCTTTAGTGCATTTTTACTTGCTATAGTATAAATAAAGTCCTGTATTCCTGACATATCCATACTAAATAACAAAAATACTTTTTTGCCATAAAATCCTGTTGCCCCCTTAAATAATGTTTCCTTATAATCAGAAATATTATTTTCGTCCAGCCATTCCTTGATACTTGCTGCTATCGCCGCCGTAATTTTAACATGGTCATATAACGAAATGTCCGCAACCTCAGACTTCATAGTTGATGACGGAATATAGGATAACTGAGCTTCTAATACTTCAAGTAATGAATTAAGATAATTTTTATTCCATGTAATACCACGAAGATTTTTCTCTATTTCATTTACTATTTTTCCATAAAAAATCTCATCAAAACCTGTTGAAACAGAAGTCGGATAATTTATATTTTCGTTTAACTGCTCCGGACTATAACATAACTTTTCATCATTGCAATTTAATAAGTTAAAAATACTCTGTAATGACATTTCCCTGTCAAATCCTGGTTCTTCTTCCTGAGTTTTACGCCTGTCGCTTGCTGAAGCTATATTGTCAGCAATGTATGTAATATATGCCAGTGAATTATTTTCTATCCGGGCATTTTTTAATAATGAAGCATGATGATAAAGCACCTGCTCTAATATCTCCCTGTCCTCAATATGCACAACATCTTTTAAATATTCATATCCGCTTCTGCTGTGATTTCTTCCATCATTATATCTATACAGTAACTTACCAATATCATGCAATAGTGCACCTATTGCCAATTTTACATTTTCTTCTGTCAATTTATTCGCCCCTTTCCTTATGTTCTACACTTATCGCTCCCATACCTATTGAAGACTTAATACCTACCCCAGTATATTCCCCAAGCATAAGAAGATAATTTACAAGATTCACAAGACTTTGTGAACTCTTGACAAGTATCGTTATCTTTCCTAAAAATGCCGGTATTTTCACACCCTCAAGATAAAAAACTGTGCTTTTAAGATTATACTGTGTTATAAAAGTCTTTTCTTCCAGCAAAGCAAGTACCTCATCATCGTAAACTTCATTGTCACTGCATATGGCATCATGCTTTTTCATCAAACTCCTGAATATCCAATGAATAGTGGGATAATTTTTATAATCCCCCTCACTTTTAAATGAAGTCGGTGATAAAAAATTAATCGTAAAAAAATGTCCATAATCAGTAAAATACTGTTGTTTCATAAAACTTTTCATAGAAATCTGTTCCATCTTTTTACCGATAATTTCAAATTTCATATCACTGTATTTAACATTTATAACTAAAACATCATCTTCCATAAATGGCTTTATAACTTTTTCAAAAGCCTCTTTAGTAGCGGTTAAAATATTCCACCATATATTATTGTCTTTGTATTGTATATATTGGCTATAGGGATTTATCTGATTTTCGTGCAGCCATGCCGCCGTTTTAGAACCCACAACTTCCATTAACACACCTTGAAAAGCCGATGACATACTCATAGAAATTTTTTTATCTGAATCTGCTTTTAAACTTAAAACTAATTTTGCTAACATTTAAACCTCCTCTTTTGTCCCCTTATATTATTATTATACAACGCCATGACATTTTGTGCAACTTTTATTTTTTCAAGTTTATATTTTCTGTTTTTTTATGCAAAAAGACGATTATAATACAACAAAATCACCTCATAAATTTGCATCTTATGAGGTGATTGCCATATGTTCAAATATAATATTAACTGCTTTATTTTATTCCCTCAAACCTCTCCTTCGCCTCTTTTACATACTCCCCCGCATTTTTTATATTCGCTTCTAGTTCTTCGTCTCTTATCTTTCTTACAACCTTACCCGGATTTCCAAACACTACCGAGCCGTCAGGCACATCAACACCACCCGTTACAAGTGCACCTGCTCCTATCAGGCAGTTTTTCCCTATCTTACAGCCGTTAAGCAATATTGCACCCATACCGATAAGAGAGCAGTCCCCAATCTCACAACCGTGTATTATCGCACCGTGTCCGACGGTCACTTTGTCACCTATACGAACCGGATACCCCTCATCGACATGAATTACGCAGTTATCCTGAATATTGCTTTTCTTTCCTATATAAACCTTGTCCGCATCAGCCCTTATGGTTGCATGATACCATACATTGACATCCTCGTCCAAAGTGACATCCCCGATTATATCAGCACTCGGAGCCATATAACAATTTCCTTTTTTTATAACAGGCATAATTCTACTTCCCTTTCCATTCTTTATTTAGCCAGGCGGATATTCACAATCCACTTAAAGCCATATAGTTATTGAATACACTTAATAGCCGGCAAAGTGTTTATTTCACTTCTAAAATATATCTATCATAGACAATTATAACAAAAAAACATAATCACCTCAAATACAAAGTATCTTTTATTTGTTAAAAATCTCCTTTACCACATTGTAAGCAAGTTTTTTTCTACGAAATTCATCAACAATCCCCTTATTGTTCATTGTTCTTGGTCTTATGCCAAACCACTCATCACTTATCCTTATATCACAGAACTGCCAGATATAAACACCAATACAGTCTTTATAACCTAATACCGCCGTAAGCTGTTTTCTAAGTGCTTCTGCCTGATACTCCTCCGTCCATTTTGAATCATAATTGTTTCTATAGCCGTAAAGACCTCCTGCTCCTATCTCCGTTATCATAAATGGTTTTCCCACACCTTTAGTTTCATTTTGCACCCATTTATAAAGGTCATCGAGATATTCATCCGGCTCAGTGTCATGATACCACAGAGGATAAATATTATATGAAACCACATCCGGCAGCTCAAAGCATATGTCCGTCTTAACTTTACAGCTTGCAAATGAACACGGTCTTGATGTATCAAGTTTTCTTATTATGTCAAACTGCTTTTTATAACACTCTTTTCCATACTCCGTGTCACTCGCACACTCATTTAATATCCCCCATATATAAATTGACGGATGATTATAATGTGCCGGTATCATCTCCTCTATCACCTTTTCTGCCTGCGGTTCAAAGTTAGGATTTCTCATGTTCTCCTCACTAAGACCTCTCGCATGATTTTCCTCCCACACAAGTATTCCCTGCTCGTCACATATATCAAGAAAAATCTCATCATTTGGATAATGTGATGTCCTTATCGAATTTGCACCCATATCCTTTACAAGCTCAATATCTGCCGCAATAGCCGCAAATGGGAGTGCACACCCAAACTGTGGATGATCCTCATGACGGCAGACACCTTTTATCCTTATTTTCTCCCCGTTTAAAAGTATTTCTTTTCCCGATACTTTTATCTCCCTGAACCCAAATCTGTCAATAAGGTCATCAAACGCCTTTTCATTTCTTAAAAGTTTAACCTCAATATAATAAAGTTCAGGTGTTTCCTGTGTCCATTCATTTATGTTATCAAATTCCATTTCTGCCTTAACAATATTATTTTTTTCTACATCAATATTTTTTAATATTAAATTTTCTCCTGCCACTTTTACCAAAACATCCACGCTTCTGTTTTCAGAATTTTTTATATCATTCTCTCCATCTGACACACATCTGTTATTTTCACTAATATTTTCTGTCTCATTTATTTTAAAACAATCTTTATCTCCATATTTATTACCCTTTGTATTTTCAAGATAAATTTCAATCTTTGCTTTCCATTTTCCGTCTGCTTTGTAAGGTGTAACATGAACATTTCTAATATAAACATCTGATATTTGCTCAAGCACTACAGGGCGGCTCACTCCACCATATGACATATAATCATTTGGTATATGTAATGCACTTTTTTCGCTGAATCTGTTATCGGCTCTTACTGTCAGCGTGTGCTCGCCATATGAAAGATTAGTGCACACGGCATCAAATATCGTATATGCATTATAATGTTTTGCAATCTTCCTTCCGTCAAGCCATACTTCTGCTGTGTGGCTTATCCCCTTAAATTCAAGCCTTATATTTCCACCAGTTTTAAATGTCGTGGTATATTCTCCCTCTCCACGATACCCTGCAAACTTCGGATGACTCTCCCAGCAGCAAGGCGTTGCAACCTTAAAATGTTCACCTGCATATTTGCCCACGCAAGGAGAAAAATCCCAATATTTTCCCGTTAATTCCTGCTGTTTTCTAATATTATGTGTATTAAATGTCCTTACCATATCAATCTGCCGCCTTTCTTTGTTAATGCACTCTCTTTATCCTTAATTAAATTGCATAGATATAACAACATAATGTTATTTTATTGACGCTATTGTTTCAATGGATTATACTAATAAAAAATTGATATATTCTCATATATCATTTTTTATAATCAGATAAACACAATAATATTTTATACAGCCAGATTTGAATTTTATATATTTTAGGTTATTGCAAAACTATCATAACCCGCAATTAACATAACATATAGCCGGTTTCTCCATTATCTATTTCATGAAAGGACAACAGATAATATATATGATAAACATATTAAAAATAGGCGAAAACGCCACCCATGACTCCACTTTTATCGTGGACAGACCACTCGGACATCCCGCCTACCTTTTACTTTTAATAAAAACACCTGCATCTTTTTTTATTGATGCAGCAAATTCTTCCGAGTTCAAAGCAAGAAATCATTCCACGGATAATTTATTAAACATTCCAAAAGACTGTGCTGTTATCTTTAAGCCATACCAGAAACATCTTTACGGTGCAGCAAGTGACTGCCAATACACTGACAACTGGATGCATATAGACAAGGCTACGCTGTCAATGCCTGATAATTTTCCTTTCGGAAATCCGATACAACTGCACAATCCAGATGATTTCTACAATCTGTTTCATCTGATAAACAGTGAATTTTACGGAAGTGCACCACACAAACAGACAATATTAAATTCACTTACCGATGCCCTTATAAAGATGATAACCGATGAGAGCAAGACCACTGAATTTCCTGATTTATATTACGAACTTGCAGCTTTGCGTGAAAAAATTTATTCGTCACCGCAAAATGACTGGAAAATAAATGATATGGCAAAGTCTTTAAATATAAGCTGCGGTTATCTGCATTACATTTACAAACATTTTTTCAATACAACCTGTATTGCCGATGTTATAGAAAGTCGAATCCAGTCAGCCTGTGAACTCTTGTCCTCCACAAACAAAACGATTGAGGAGATAAGTCTGCAGTGTGGTTATAAAAATGTTGAACATTTTATAAGACAGTTTAAAAAATCACAAAATATTACTCCTGCAAAATACAGAAAAGCTCATATCATCACCCAAAGAATATCTCCATATCGTTCTCAACGGTCGTAATTCCTGCAATGTCAAATTTATCGACGAGCACATCAACGACCTCCGGACTTAAAAATGCCGGAAGTGTCGGACCCAAGTGTATATTTTTTATTCCCAGCGACAAAAGAGCCAAAAGTACAAGTACGGCTTTCTGCTCATACCATGCGATATTATAGATTATCGGGAGGGCATTTATATCATCAAGTCCGAAAGCTTCTTTTAATTTCATTGCTATAACTACAAGCGAATAAGAGTCATTGCACTGACCTGCATCAAGTACTCTCGGTATGTCACCTATCATGCCGAGGTCAAGTTTATTATATCTGTATTTCGCACATCCTGCCGTCAGTATCACTGTATCTTTCGGAAGTGCTTTTGCAAATGCAGTATAATATTCTCTGCTTTTTGCCCTGCCGTCACAGCCTGCCATCACGACAAATTTCTTTATCGCTCCTGATTTGACTGCATCAACAATCTTGTCTGCAAGTTTTATCACCTGTTCATGTGCAAACCCGCCATAAATCTCTCCTTTTTCTATCTCTGTCGGTGGCGGACACTTCTTTGCGTGTTCTATTATCTCACTGAAATCTTTCTTCTCACCATATCCGCCCGTAATGTGCTTACATCCCGGATAGCCTGTCGCACCCGTTGTATAGAGCCTGTCCTTATAGCTTTCCTTTGGCGGCACTATGCAGTTTGTTGTCATAAGTATCGGACCGTTAAATTTTTCAAATTCGTCCTTCTGCTGCCACCACGCATTTCCATAATTTCCGACAAAATTTTCATACTTTTTAAATGCAGGATAAGAGCATGCCGGAAGCATCTCCGAATGTGTATATACATCAACCCCCGTCCCCTTAGTCTGTTCAAGAAGCATCTCTAAATCCCTTAAGTCATGTCCCGACACAAGTATTGCAGGATTTTTTCTAACACCTATATTTACCTTTGTTATCTCAGGTTCACCGTATGCGTCGGTATTTGCCTTGTCTAGAAGCTGCATAACGGCTACACCGTTTTTTCCGACCTCAAGTGCGAGTGACACAAGATTATCTACGGAAATATCATCCCTAAGCGTTGCGGCAAGTTCTTTCTGGATAAAAGCGTCTATCTCAGGATTATCTTTTAAAAGTGCATTTGCGTGCTTTGAATATGCACCGATTCCCTTTATTCCATAAGTGATAAGGCTTCTCAACGAGCGGACATTGTCGTTCTCAGTGTCCATAATACCAACTTCCTTAGCTTTCTTTTCAAACTCACTCTCATCACCGTTCCATAATGCCGCCTCAGGAAGTTTCTCTTTGTCCTCGTCTTTAAGTTTTTTTAATAATCTTTCCTTTTCAAGCAATGTATCTTTTATCCTGTTTTTTATCGACTCATTATCAAAATTTGCATTTGTAATCGTTGTAAAAAGATTAAATGTAACCCTGTGATTTACATTCTCATCAACTGCAAGCTTTTTTTCTCTCATTTTCGTTGTCACGGCTGAAAGACCTTTTGTCACATATATAAGTAAATCCTGCATATTTGCTACTTCAGGAACTTTCCCACACATTCCCGATACCGTGCACCCTTTGTTTCCTGCCGTCTCCTGACACTGATAACAGAACATTCTTGTCTGTTTGCTGTCTTTTACGGCTTCATTTCTTTTTGTAATCTGCTCCATGTTAATCCTCCTTATTTTTCGCATTTAATTTTTCATTTCTACATATAGCATAACCACTCTATAAAATAAATTACACTATATTTTATCTGTCACCATTCACTCATTGACAAATATCTTTGCAAGCAGTGTAATGCTTTCAAGTAAACAGTAACTATAATGCTCTCTTACATTATCTGCCATTTCAAAAAAAATATACTACAAAAGGGCAAAACACTACTTTACAGGCATTTTCCTATACAATAAAAAATGCCATACATTTCTGTATGACACCTTTTATTAAAACTACACCATAATCACAAACTGCAGCTTTTTTCAATAGTTTATTTGCTCATTATATCTTTCATGCTTTTAAGTAATTCCAAATCACTTTCTGTCACTCTCATATTGGAAGTAACAGGTTCTTCATCCGGTCTTTTAACAGTAATCTCAATAATAGTTCCTGCCTCTATCTTCTTTGAAAAAAAGTTTTTAATAAAAGCGGCAAATTTAGGATGATTTGATACAAATTTATTTTTTGTCTGATTTAATTTCATCATTGTAAGTGGATTTATCATTATGTTTTGCCCTCCATTTCCTCAACTGCATCCATATAAGTGTTAAGCCACTCTGACTGCTCAACAATAATTTTTATACTTCACTTCTCTGATGTAAACTTCCACTAAATTTCTTTACAAATTTTCAAATTTTGCAACACCTATTTTTTTCATCCATATATATAACATTACTGATAAAGCAGCAAATACCATATCAACAATTATAACATACATAAACAAACCAATTTTGTACGCTTTAACAATAAACACTAATGCTACCGCAATTGCAAATATCCATCCTCCAAACATTGCTATAAATATATTTAAACTTTGTTTTATTGGAGCCGTCTCATTCGTCCATGTAAGATTTACAAAACTAATCCCAAGCAACATTCCAAATAGTAACATAAACACCATATATAAAATCGGAAGTATAAATAACATTATAAGAGTAACCGGTTTTATATCTGCTCTGAATACTATAAGCATACATATATCACAAAACAATACCGGAATCCCTGTAAAAATAAACTGTACCGCAAGTTTTGCCCTAAATATATCCCATGTTTTTACCGGAAGTGAACGTAGCACCCACAGATTTTTTCCCTCCAGTGATACCGACGGAACAACTATATCATTCATAGCTGCCGTTGCACATATTGCTACTGCAAAAAACAGTGGTACCATGCGTACTGCTTCTTTATATTGAAATATCGTATCCGCAAAAACTACAAGCGAATGACCTTTCACGATAAACACCACACCTAATACAAACAGAAACAGAGAGCCAAGCCCACAATTTAACATATAACTCGGACTTGCAAAAAATCGTGCAAATTCTTTTGAGAGAACCGCCGCAAATTGATTTTTCATTTTACTCTTTTTCTCTTTGTATCTGACTTTTGAAACAGTATTATTTGATGTAACAATATTTATAAAGCTGCCTGAAAGCACACGGTATATTAAAGCACATAAAATCACTATCACAACTGTATAGATAAGCATTGCACTTATATCACCCTCACCTATTCTTCCAAACATATATACAGGGTATGCTTTATTTTTAACATTTTCCCCATAAACAACCGCATTAACCATAATTTTATTTATTACTTCCTGTGCTTTAAAAAATACAAAATAATATGCGGCAAAAAATAAAAGTGATGCCAATACAGTAATAAAGCTTTTATTTTTCAATTTTCTGCTTATCTTTGCCACACACCAGCCGAGAATACATGACAATATAAGCACAATGAGTGAAATAATTACTATAAGTAAAATTGAACCTATTACATTTAATACGGTACATTTTGCAACAACCCAGTAAACAATTACGGCAGGCACTATCACTACTGCTGAATACATAAGACCGAGAAGATAAACGCCTGCAAGCCTTGCTATAAGTATCGTTCTTACAGGAACAGGCATTGACAAGAGCAGATCATTGTCCTTTGACATATAAAGACCTGAATATGTATTAAAAACACTGCCAAATGAACCGAGTGATACAGCAACCATACTCATTATAAGAAAATAAAGCCAACTCATATTTACCGCTGCAAATGGTCCGCAGATACCTTTTGAAAAATATGCAAACATTCCGCCCAGCACACCAACCATCATCACTGCATATATGAGCATAAATAATATTGTTGAAACAGTTGAACGCTTTTTATTCTTCTTTGAATCATAAAAATAGCTCCTGAATATCTCCATCATCTGTTTCTTTATAAGAATCCATGTCATTATTCATCCTCCAATTCCAAAAAGACATCTTCAAGACTGTCATCACCTTTTACTTCTTCCATAGTACCAGATTTGATAAGTCTGCCGCCTTTTATTATAGCCACCTTGTCGCAAAGTTTCTCTGCAACTTCAAGTACATGTGTTGAAAAAAAGATTGCTCCGCCATTATCACAAAACTCCCTCATCATTTCCTTTAATAAATGAGATGCCTTTGGATCAAGTCCGACAAAAGGCTCATCCATGATAATAAGTTTAGGATTGTGAAGCCATGCACAAATAATCGCAAGTTTCTGTTTCATGCCATGTGAATATGCTGCTATCGGCTGGCCAAGATCATCCGTAATCTCAAATATATCCGCATATTTCCTAATGCGTTCCTGCCTTGTGTCAGCATCGACTTTAAAAATATCAGCGATAAAATTCAGATATTTTATTCCTGTCATAAACTCATAAATATCCGGATTATCAGGTATATAAGCAATTTTTTTCTTACATTCAATAGGATTTTTTAAAACAGACTCCCCGTCAACAAAAATCTTACCCTCATCAAACTTCAAAATCCCGACAACAGACTTAAGTGTCGTCGTCTTACCTGCTCCATTATGACCTATAAAACCATAAATCTCTCCCGCATTTATGTGTAGAGAAAGGTCATCAACAGCTTTCTTATCTCCATAAATCTTAGTCAGATTCTCAATCCTTAACATAAAACTCCCTCTCTTTCCTTCTTAGGTAATTGCAAAACAAATTATATACTATATTAAGTATGTATTACTATGCTTTCACAAGTACCTATTATACTTTTCATTTTCATACATATAAAAATATACACTTAAATATACAACACTGTCAAATAAATAAACAAAATCTCCACAAAAACACAAAAAAGTTCACCAATAAAAACTGTACTTACCATACAAAATGCAGGATAATATTTTTATCTCTAAATAAAAAACAGCTTTGAAGAAGGTTTACAATTCTGACCGAAGGGCGTTAGAACATCGCCGGTAAATAAGCGAGCGTATTTTGGCTCACCTATGTACCTCTACGCTATTCTCCGAGTGAAAGCGTCCCTAAGTGCAGAATAATACTCCTTCTTCAAAGCGTCCATTAGTCAAAGTAGTATATTTCTACTTAAAATAATCCAAATTTTTTCTTGTAAGGCTCTGTCTCTACCGACATTACGGTATATCCGGTCTCATCTATAACTGCACGGATTTTATCTTCATCTAATGCTTCCTCTGAGATTATCTCTGTTCTTTTCTTACTGTGTGATGAAGAAACTTTCTTTACATCAAATGACTTTCTTATTACATCATTTACATGACTCTCACACATTCCACACATCATTCCATCAATTCCTACTATTGTCTTAACCATAACTTTTTCCTCCTGTTCCTGTTTTTTTGCATTATATCAGACTTTTTCATATTATGTCAGATACTTTCATAATCAAAAAAACATATACTATTTACATTTTTTTATATTAACAAAGTTTAACCGCAATGCGTTTGTTACAACACAAAAGCTTGATAAACTCATTGCCAAAGCACCAAACATCGGATTTAACGTCCAGCCGAATATCGGTATCCATAAACCCGCCGCAAGCGGTATTCCGATAATATTATAAATAAATGCCCAAAACAGATTTTCATGTATATTTCTGAGCGTAAATCTGCTGAGTCTTATAGCTGCCGGCACATCACTTAATCTGCTCTTCATAAGAACAACATCTGCCGCATCCATCGCTATGTCCGCACCTGCCCCGATGGCTATTCCTATATTTGCCCTTGTAAGTGCAGGAGCATCGTTTATTCCATCACCTACCATAGCAACTTTGCCCTGTCCCATCAGTTCTCTTATAACACTTTCTTTTCCATCAGGAAGAACTCCTGCTATAACCTCGTCAACTCCTGCCTGTGCTCCGATGGCTTTCGCCGTTCTCTCGTTATCTCCCGTGAGCATTACAACCCTTATTCCCATATCTTTTAAATCTTTAACTGCCGCCGGGCTGTCCTCCTTTATCGTGTCAGCTACCGCAATCAGACCACACAATTTATTGTCCTGTGCAAAAAGAAGCGGTGTCTTTCCCTCTTTTGCAAGTTCTTCTGCTTTCTGTCTTATCTCGTCTGATACATTTATCTGTTTGCTTATAAATTTAAAACTTCCTCCGGTTATCGTACCGCCGTTATACTGTGCCGTAAGACCGTTTCCCGGAAGTATCTTAAATCCGTCAACTTCATCTGCCTTTATATTTCTGCTCTCCGCTTCATTTACAACAGCTTTTGCAAGCGGATGTTCACTTTTTGCCTCAAGCGAATAGGCAAGTTTTAACAGCGACTTATCATCATATCCTGTCGTTGGTATCATATCTGTCACCTTGGGCTCGCCCATAGTTATCGTACCTGTTTTATCAAGTGCAACTATGTTTACACGCCCTGTCTCCTCAAGCGAAACCGCCGTTTTAAACAAAATACCGTTTTTGGCACCAACACCGTTACCTACCATTATGGCAACTGGCGTCGCAAGACCTAATGCACAAGGACAGCTTATTACGAGCACGGAAATTCCTCTTGCAAGTGCATAACCGGCTTCTTTTCCTGCAATCAGCCATACTATCGTTGTTATTATCGCAAGTACGATAACAACCGGCACAAACACTCCCGACACTTTATCAGCTATCTTTGCGATAGGTGCTTTTGTCGCAGCTGCATCACTCACCATTTTTATAATTTGTGATAATGTAGTATCCTCGCCTACTCTTGTGGCTTCGCACTTGATATATCCTGACTGATTAATCGTCGCAGCCGATACCATGTCTCCTACTTCCTTATCGACAGGTATGCTCTCTCCTGTAAGTGCCGACTCATTTACGGCACTGTTTCCCTCGATTATACAGCCGTCAACCGGAATATTTTCTCCAGGTCTTACAACAAAAATATCACCTTTTTTCACACGCCTTACCGCAACTGTCTTTTCCTCACCGTCAATCAGTACAACTGCCGTCTTAGGTGCAAGATTCATAAGACCTTTAAGTGCATCTGTTGTCTTTCCTTTAGAGCGGGCTTCAAGCATCTTACCAACCGTGATAAGCGTAAGTATCATAGCCGCAGATTCAAAATAAAAATCCATCATATAATTCATAACGGATTTCTCATCACCTGCAGCCTGTGCACCTGTCATTGCAAACAGCACATACACACTCCAAACGAATGATGCCATAGAACCGAGTGCTACAAGCGTGTCCATATTAGGCGAACGGTTTATAAGTCCTTTAAATCCGTTTATAAAGAAATGCTGGTTTATTATCATGATTATCGCCGCAAGAATCATCTGCAAAAGTCCCATTGCGACATGATTTCCCTCAAACCATTTAGGAAGAGGCCAGCCCCACATCATATGCCCCATTGAAAAATACATAAGTACTGCCAAAAAAACTATTGATGCTATAAGTCTCTTTTTCAATACAGGTGTGTCCGTATCCTCAAGTCCGCTACCTGCACCTGTTGCACCCTGCGACTCGTCACCCTTAACAGACGCACCATAACCCGCCTGCTTAACAGCCGAAATAATAGTCTGTGCATCAGCATCACCATCTACTCCCATCGAATTAGTCAGCAGACTGACCGCACATGAAGTAACACCGGGTACTTTCAAAACTGCTTTTTCAACTCTTGCACTGCACGCCGCACAATGCATACCCGTAACTTTAAACTGTTCCATTTTGTCCTCTCTTTCTTACTTTATAAGCTTTTGCAATGTCACCATCAACTCATCCACAACCTCATCTTTTCCCTCCCTTATGTCTCTGACAACACAGGAATGGATATGATTTGACAAAAGCTCTCTGTTGAAAGCATTTATCGCCGCACCAACCGCCGCTGACTGGATAAGAACATCATTGCAATAAGCATCGTTTTCTATCATCTTTTTTATTCCTCGTATCTGTCCCTCGATACGGCTCAGACGATTTACAAGCTTCTTTTTGTCTTTCTCTGCACGCTCTGTCTTTTTTACATTACCACCACAACAGCAGCATTTTACCTCAGTATTATTATTACCATTTATCTTATTTTGTTCCATATATACTAATCTCCATTTCTGCATATGCTTTCTCATATTAATCCTAATTCCTGCATTGCTTTTTGTGTATATCAATTTATACAAAGCCCAAATCTTAAGTATGAAAATTTTTAATTTTCAAACTGATTTCTCCGTCTGCACACAATTTTCAAACCACAAATACCCCTACAGGGTATATATCATGTTTTTCACAATATATACCCTGTAGGGGTATCTTGTCAAGCGTTATTATTGATATTTTTTATCACTTGTCTTTCAATTATTATATTTTATCATACACAAAGTCTGATTATCAGGTCATTGTCCTGTCAAGCATTTTCTAAACATCTTATCTTTACTTTCTTTATCAAAAAACTCTGCCTGCTTACATTCCAGCCGGTTTTTACCCGGCATTTACTCGTTTTTCATCCTCCAGTCAATGCACCTTTGCAAATAATCAACATATTCAGGATTTTGGCACATTTCCTTTCCGTGTGTATCAGAAATCTTTGCAACATCGGTCGCATTGCACTTTGTCACTTTCATAACAATATTAAGTGCTTCCTTGTCTGTGTCATTTGAGATAAATGTTCCAATACCAAATGCTACATTTATCTTTCCGTCAAAATATCTTTTTATCCTGTCGGCACGCTCAAAATCAAGACTATCACTAAAAAGCAGAGTTTTCATTTTCGGATTAATGCCAAGTTTCTTATAATGGGCTATCATCTTATCCCCCCACACTATAGGGTCACCGCTGTCATGACGCACACCGCTGAAAAGTGTCGCATATGTCAACTGGAAATCTCTTAAAAAGCAATCGGTCGTGATAGTATCAGTAAGTGCAGTTCCATTGAGCACCCCGTACTCTTTTACCCACGCATCGAGTGCATACCAGTTTGAATATGCGGGATTATGTTTTTTATTGCCCTGTCCGGAACACATTATCCACTCATGAGCCATAGTTCCGACCGGAGTAAGTTTGTGCTTTTTTGCAAGATATACATTTGATGTTCCCACAAATGCTGAATTTTCCGACTTGACGCTGCTTAATTCCTCAATAGCATATTCCTGTGCCTGTGCAGATAATCTTCTGCGAAGCCCAAATTCAGAATAATTTCCAAGTCGATATTCTCCACTTTCTATCTTCTGTTTCTTTTCTGCAAGCCTTTTTCTGAAGCTGTCAAAAAGACTTTCATAATCATATGCCATTCTAAAATATACTTCATTTACTATTGCAAGTGTAGGGATTTCATACATGGAAGTGTTGAGCCATGTTCCAGCCGTTTCTATTGAAAGACCACACTCCCCGTCCGTAGTAATCTCAAAATCCTCATATCTGGGCTGCCATAATCTTAAAAAATCAACATACGAGCCCTTTATCCATTTGATATTGTCAAGGTAAGTAAGTTCCTCCTCCGTAAATCTAAGATTACAGAAACCTTTAATCTGCTCTCTGATTTCCTCAATCATCTCCGTACTAAAAAACACATCTTTATTTCTGCACTTAAAAGTCCAGGTTGTCTTATAGTCTGAAAACTGGTGATAAATCGCCTGTCCCATTGAAAATTTATACATATCCTGCTCAAGCAGTGATGTTATTATTTGATGTAATCTCATTTCTTTCCTCGTTTCTTAGCAATTTGCAGCAAAGCACAAATATTTAAAAACTTTTCATTTATCAAGTTCTTTTAAAACTTCATTTTCCAAATTTCTATTTACTAAACATCTTAAAATATTCCTGTGCTTTCTGTAATGATACATCCAGCTTCTTTTGAAGTCTTATCAGAATTTCCTCTTCTGAAAGCCCAAATTCATGACCTGTTTCAATGATTTCCTCTGCCCTTCCCTCCAATTTTCCTTCTAACCTTCCTTCCAATCTTCCTTCAAACCTTGTTTCTTCAAATACTGTACACATATCAACACTTCCTTTCCCTGCTATCATATCATAATCCATCTTACAGTTTGCCGCTCCTGCCACTGTCATTATTACTGACTTATCCACATCATGCTCCGATGCATATTGTATTGCTTTTTCTTTTGTTTCTTTTAACTTTTCGTCTTTATTTAATAATATCTCAAGCAGATTGAATAAATCTATATTATTTATATTATGTAATTTCAGATTATTTTTTCTTGCTTCTATCAGATGCATTTTATAATCATTGACAAATGGTTCCACTTCTTTTGGGATGTTTAACATCTCGTGTAATGACAATGCCCCATCCCACGGATTTTCTCCATAATAAACAACTATGGTGATAACCGGAATAAACTTGTCCATCTTTTTCATTTTAGACATATATTCATCTCTTGACATTCCATTTGCATTTTTATATTTTTTTGCATTATCATCATATTGTTTCTTATATGTTCCATAATCATAGCCCATCACTCTCATAGGCATTGCGTAATGTATTCTTTCCTGTCCTTCCATTCCCAGTATTACTAGTTCTACATTATATATTGTAGATTTTTTTCTTATTTTTACATTATCCCTGGCTGCCCCTATACTCTCTGCGTAGTCTTTATGTTCAAGTATTGAGGACTCCTCTGTATCAATATCCTCCAGCTCATCCGCTTTTATAATCTCCTTTCCATCAAACAATACAGCATTAAAAAAATCTGCAAACTGTTCATTATTACGCCAATAGTTTTTTACAACAATATCAGGTTTTAACTTCTGTTTTCTTTTTCCCATAATTACCTCCCAAATTCTCTACCGTCCGTCTATCAGCACTTGTTACAGTTTAAAAAACATAACCTGCAATAGATTTTGGCAATGCTTCGCATCCTAAATTGCCAAAATCCTCACACGAAACTTTTCACTTACGATATTTTCGGTTCCGAAAATACCTACCTACCGTCTATCAAAACTTCCTTGCCCTTAAACGCAAAACCATAGTGATGTATGTTTTCTTCTTTCACTCCCCGTTTGATAAGCTCTGCATCCTAGTTTTTTTCCTCTATCTGTTTTAATGCCGCTGCGACCGTTTCTTCCAGTGAGTTTTCTTTTCTCTGATTTATCACTTTAAATTCGATTACGATTCCCGGAAGTTTTTCATTTGTTTTGTCTATTGGTTCAAGCATTATGTCATAACGACCAAAGCCACTTTCTCTGTTTGAGGTTATGATATAATTTTCTGTCTGGTCTACCATAAGTCCTAATACAAAGCCCTGGAAAAACGCGATGACTTTTTTTGCCATATGCACCCTCCTTACTAAACGAACTTTATATGCTGTCCCTACAATTTTTAATAAATACATTTTAACATTAAAACAATGGTCTGTAAACGATGTTTGCCCCCCAAACCCTGTCAAATAATTTTTCTAAAAATTTTATTATATCATTTTACACACGCCAATTATTGCCGCTATTTTCCATAGCACTTGACTAATAACGATTTATTGCCTAAAATAAAGACTTGTTGTATATTGTTTTTGTAAATAGCATTTATAATTATTAATTATAAGTTTATAAATATTCTTTTACAATTAAAAAATATGCTTTCACAAAGAGAAAATTTATGTTTCTACTAACAAACTCATAACACTATGAGAAAAAACTACGCCATTATAATGGCAGAATGGAGGAAAACAATGGGCGTTACCTATGTTAAAGAAGTTATTTCACCAGAGGAGCTTTTTGAAAGATATCCTCTCCCTGAAGCTCACAAGAAATTAAAAGCAGAAAAAGATAAGGAGATTGCCAAAGTCTTTACAGGAGAGTCTGATAAGTTTCTGGTTATCGTTGGTCCTTGTTCTGCCGACAATGAAGATGCTGTATGTGATTACACATCAAGACTTGCCAAAGTTCAGGAAAAAGTTAATGATAAGATTATAATCATACCTCGCATATATACAAATAAACCAAGAACTACCGGTGAGGGCTATAAGGGAATAGTTCATCAGCCTGACCCGGAGAAAGCACCTGACCTTCACGAGGGACTTATCGCCATGAGAAAGATGCACCTTCGCTCTATCGCTGAGACTCATCTTTTTTCAGCAGACGAGATGCTCTATCCTGAAAACTGGCCATATCTTTCTGATATATTATCATATGTTGCAGTCGGTGCACGTTCTGTTGAGGATCAGCAGCACAGACTTACAATAAGTGGAATCGATATTCCTTGTGGTATGAAAAATCCTACAAGCGGAACTTTAAGTATCATGCTTAACTCCTGCATAGCCGCACAGGGAAGTCATACATTTATGTACCGTGGATGGGAAGTTAAATCTGACGGAAATCCTCTCGCACATACTATTTTAAGAGGTGCAGTAAACAAGCATGACCAGTCGCTTCCTAACTACCACTATGAGGATCTTGTTTTATTAAACGAGATGTACCATAAGTTAGACCTTAAAAACCCTGCCTGCATAATTGATGCTAACCATGCAAATTCAAACAAATGCTACTATGAGCAGCCTCGTATCGTATCAGAGGTACTCCACAGCCGCAGTGTTTCTAAGGATATTGAAAAGCTTGTAAAGGGTGTTATGATTGAAAGTTACATTGAACCCGGAAATCAGAAGATTGGTGAAGGAGTTTACGGAAAATCCATTACCGACCCTTGTCTCGGATGGGACGAAACAGAACGACTCATCTATGAGATTGCTGACAGAATCTAAGTTCTAACACTATCAAAGAAGAATATAAACTTCTTCTGATATGTTGCGATAGCAACTGATATTATGAGCAGGCAGCTAAGCAGATTACAAATATCCGCCTGGCTAAAATAATTTTTCCTTTAAACAAAAAGAACGAACTATATTAAAAATACAGTTCGTTCTTTTTTATTGTATAGAAAAATACCCGTAATGTAGTGTGGTGCCACCGAGAATTGCGATGCAATTCCTGGTGAGCAAAACGCTGGTTTTGCTCTTTTTTATTTTTCATCACATACCTGAAAAATATAAAACTTCAGATAATACGACTCATTTGCTGCCCAGAGTATTGGATGATCTGGAGCCTGTGTCCTGAACTCAACCTGACGAAGTCTCTTATGCACATTTGAAGCTGCCTGTGCTATGGTCTTTGTAAACAGGTCATAGTCCATAAAATGTGAACATGAACAAGTTGCCAGAAAACCACCGTCTTTTACAAGTTTCATTCCTCTCAGATTTATCTCCCGGTATCCTTTTACCGCATTTTTAATGGAATTTCTTGATTTTGTAAATGCCGGAGGGTCAAGAATTACTACATCAAACTTCTCTCCCGCTTTTTCAAGTTCAGGAAGTTTATCAAATACATCGGCACACTCAAATTTAACCGTATCTGAAAGACCATTAAGTTCTGCATTTTTCCTTGCCTGCTCCACCCCAAGCTCTGATGCGTCAAGACCGAGTACGCTCTTTGCACCAGCCTGTCCGGCATTGAGTGCAAATGAACCCGTGTGCGTAAAACAATCAAGAACTTTTGCGTCCCTGCATAATTTTCTGATAGACTGTCTGTTATATTTCTGGTCGAGGAAAAATCCTGTTTTCTGACCTTCCTTTACATCGACATAATATTTGACACCATTTTCAACTATCTGCACATTTGTATCAAATTCATCACCTATAAAACCTTTTATGCGTGGAAGTCCTTCATTTTTCCTGACTTTCGCATCACTTCTCTCATACACACCTCTTATGTTTATTCCGTCTTTTTCCAGAATAGCCTTTAATATATCGACTATCCTTTCTTTAAACCGGTCAATTCCAAGTGCAAGTGACTGCACTACAAGCACATCTGAAAACTTATCAATAACAAGCCCCGGCAAAAAATCTGCCTCACCAAATACAACGCGGCAGCTCGATGTATCAACGGTTTTCTTGCGGTACTCCCATGCATTTTCAAGTCTCTCTCTCAAAAATGCATCGTCTATCTCCTGCTCCGTATTCCTTGTCATAAGTCTGACTCTTATCTTGGAATTTCTGTTTATAAATCCCTTTCCCATAGGGTAACCGTCGAAATCGTGTACGATAACTATGTCTCCGTCCTCAAACGAACCCATTATAGATGCTATCTCATTATCAAATATCCACATTCCACCGCTTTTTATCGTGCGTCCTTCACCCTTTTTTAATGTTACTACTGCCACATTCCTGTCCTCTCTTTACCCTGACATCAAGGCAACTTATATTTATTTCGATATTCTTTATACATATTTTTGAACTTAGGATCATCTGTTTCTTTTAAGTTGTCAAGATATTCATGTGTATCGAAACCATCTTCATTTGTCTGGATGATACAGACTGCTATATTTGAACAATGATCTGCAATTCTCTCAAAATTCGTCGTAATGTCAGAGAGAACAAAGCCAAGTTCGATAGTACATTTTCCTTTACGAAGTCGTTTTACATGTTTCTTCTTAACTTCATCGTTCAATGTGTCGATAACTTCCTCTAAAGGCTCTACTTTTGTAGCCATCGTAACATCCTGTTTCTCAAAAACATCAAATGTCATTGATACTATATCCCTAATGGCTTTTTCATATATCTTAAGTTCAGCTTTCGCCTTATCAGAAAAATGTTCGTCTTTTCTATATACCTCATTTGCCGTATTCATAAGGTTTACCGCATGATCTGAAATTCTCTCAAAATCTCCGATACAATGAAGTATAGTAGATACTATTTTTGAATCAGCATCCGACAGATCTGCGTTGTTGAGTTTCATAAGGTAAGTGCCAAGCTCATCCTCATAATGATCTACCATATCCTCAAGATTCGATACTTCCTCAGCAATGTTTTTATCATAATGATGGAAAAGATCTATCGCCTTAAATAATGCATCCTCCGATGCTTTCGCCATGAGTATGGCTGTTTTCTGTGCCTGATTTACAGCAAATGCAGGTTTCTCAAGGAAACGCTCATCAAGAAGAGACTTAACCGTATGCTCATCTGTCTCATTGTCCTTGATAGTGAGTTTTGCAAGTGTAACAAGGAAGTTTTTAAGAGGAAGCAGACATACTGTTGCGATTATATTAAATGCCGTATGGATAACAGCTATACCTGCAACTGATGCCGAATGGCTCAGGAAATTAAAATGTACAAACGCATTTATTCCATAAAATCCAATCATAAATACAACTGTTCCTATAAGGTTAAAATAAAAATGTACAAATGCAGCCCTCTTTGCATTTTTTCTCGCACCTACCGCAGACAAAAGTGCAGTCACACAAGTACCGATATTTTGTCCCATGATAATAGGAAGTGCCGATGCATAGCTTACTGTACCCGTAAGACAAAATGCCTGTAATATACCGACTGATGCAGATGAAGACTGAATAATCGCCGTAAGCACCGTTCCTACAATAACTCCGATTATAGGGTTGTCACTGAACATCAAAAAAATCTTTGTAAATGCAGGCATCTTTGTGAGTGGTTCAACCGCATCACTCATCGTGCTCATACCTGTCATAAGAATGGCAAAACCTGCCAGTATCGTACCTACATCCTTCTTTGTGTTGCTCTTTGCAAACAATATCATTCCAACACCTATTATAGCAAGAACAGGTGAAAATGATGTCGGCTTCAACAGATTGATGATAAGACTGTCTCCCTGAATACCGGTGAGTGATAATATCCAAGATGTTATCGTTGTACCTATATTAGCTCCCATGATAATTCCAACAGCCTGCTCAAGTTTCATAATACCTGAATTAACAAAACCTACGACCATGACTGTTGTCGCAGATGACGACTGGATTACAGCAGTCACTCCGGCACCCAGCAATACGGCAAATAAAGTCTTAGATGTAAACTTTTCAAGTATTACCTCCAATTTACCACCGGATGTTTTGGCAAGACCATCTCCCATAACATGCATTCCGTAAAGGAATAAGGCAAGTCCGCCAATCATTGTCAATACATTAAAAATATCCATTGTATTCTTCCTTTCAAAATTGATAGTTTCTTCTTTTACGGATACATGAATATAAATCCATGTACTTCTCCTTTTGTAAAAATGTCCACTATCTAATAATTATACCTAAAAAAAATTTACTTGCAATATACAATGTAAAATTTATGTATATTTTATACAAAATTAGATGTTTCTAACCAGAAAAAAGACCAGACATAATTTATTCTGCATTATTGTATGTCAATAAAATGCTAAATTATGTATCCGGTCTCTTTTATTTTAAATTATCCGTTTTTAATCTTCAAACCTTTTTAACCACCTAAACCTCATCGTTTCCGGCTGCTTCCTCCTCTAAAACATATACATTATCATTTGATGCTATTTCTGATTCCTCATTATTCCCATCAAATATTGTCTTAACATTAAATCTGTTGCAATTATCTTCAAGTACACCTACAAGCTCCATACTGACATCCATCTCACTTCTTATCTTTTGCACCTCTCCTGCAAGTGATGTAGTTCCCTGAGCCGCATTTCCAATACCTCTCGCACTATCTTCTATAACAGTTGTAATATTTGATACTGACTCTACAAGCTTGTTGATAACCTTATGCAGCTTTCTTGTCCTTTCAGTAAAATCATTCATCTCATCATTTATATAAATCGAATCGTCACTGTATTTTCTTCCCGAAGCAACAAAATTGTTATAATCAGGTAAAATATTACTGTCAATATATTCTACTATCCGGTTAGAATTTTTGCTAAGCTCATTAACTGCAGAAATAACAGTTTCATTTATATTCTGTATATTATTTGCTGTCTCCCTGCTGCTGTCGGCAAGCTTTCTTATCTCATCCGCAACAACCGCAAAACCTTTTCCGGCTTCCCCTGCTCTTGCTGCTTCAATCGAAGCATTAAGTGCAAGAAGATTTGTCTGGCTTGATATTGATAATATCTCATTAGTAAGACCTTCAACCTGCTCAACACTCTTGCTGTTATCTATAGCTTTCTTAAGATTTTCGATGATTTCTCCGATCATTTCGCCCGTTGTCTGTCGGCTCTCAACTGCATTCTTTTCAAGTTCTGATGCCCTATGCTGCATATCATCCGAATAAGCTAAGATATTCTCACTTGACTTTGCAAACTCTGCAACGCTGTCATCTACATCTTTAACATTTTTATCTATGGTAACAAGTGTTGCCGATACTTCCTGCATAGATGCCGATAACTCCTGCATAACCGCTGAAACATCACATGACCTGTCATTTACAAGGCCTATGCTTTTCTCAACAACGGCAAAGTTTTCCCTAAGTCCGTTTGATGACTCTACGACATCACCTATAACCCTTTGCAAAACATCCATAAATTTATTCATTCCGTTTACAAGACGACCTATCTCATCCTTTGTCCTTACGGTTATCCTCTCGCTAAGATCTCCGCAATTATTTTCAAGCTTGTCGACAACGCTGTCAAGATCTCTTGCAGTTTCCGTAGCCGGCTTTGTTATCGTTATAATACAGGCAAGAATCGCTATAACACTTATGATAACTGATACAACTATCTGAATAACAGACATTCTTATAGTCATATCAAATGTCTGTGCCTGACTCTTATTTGATGCTGCTATCTCATTTTGTATAGCTTCCGTAAGTGCATTAATGGATGATTCTGTCTTGTCCACAAGCGAAGCCAGTTCATCATTTGCCATCTGTATCGCACCACCTATATCGTCCTCACATAGTTTCAATGACTCCATATATTTTTTATAAAGAGCATCATATCTTTCCTTAAATGTGTTAAAACTGTTTACCTCTTTTGCATTTTTTTTATCAATGCTTTTCTCATATTCTTCTATATTATTTGTCACACCCTCTGCCACATCCGAAATTTCTTTTCTGACTTCTGTCTTGGCAGTTTCATTTCCGGTCACAAAATACACAAACAACAGCTTGTGCATTTTGTGAAACCCAATAGAAAGCGAGTCCAGTTTATATATCGCTTCTGAATTTGATTCAGAATTTTGGATACTTGACTTCTTCAGGCTCTTCATTGATGCAATGTTCCATCCCGAATATGCTATACATATAAATGCAAGTGCAAGTATAGGAATGAGTACTTTTAATCTTATTGTTTTCATATTATTTTCTCCTCTATATCCGCTTTTTTCACCATAAATCTTATTACTTATCTAAACATTATACACGCTTTATATTGTTTAGTCTATATAATTTTATGTTTTTATGCCAATTTTTGTAACAGTTCAGCCTTGCATTTCTTACATTCATAAACCTGCCAGCGAGCTGTCAGGCGCTGCTTTGCAATTCTCGTTGGTACTGCACTACTTTATGAGCATTTTCCTATAACATAAAAAATAAAGACCAGGCTTACTTGAAAGCTCAGTCTTTATTATTAATTTCGGTGTCTTACTCTATCTTTTTTCTTTTTTATGGCTTACACATCCTCCGCAAGTTGCACAGTTTCCGGTGCAGCCTCCATTTTTCTTCCCGTTTATGACACTTCTCAATGCAGCAGCCAGTGCCGCCAATATTATTATGCTTATAACAATTGTTGCAACCATTTTTACGCCTCTTTTCCGTTCATATCAGATTAGTATCAGATGATTTTACCTTTCGTTTTACATTTGTGTACAACAGCAGTAACAAACAGATACAAAATCTTATTTTTATTATTATGTTGACTTTTTGTTTATTATTCCTTACAATCGTTAGTATAACCTAACTAGAAATTATTGTCAATAAAGAGATTTCTTCCGTATGACAGAGCGGCAGCATTGAAAAAACAAGTTCCTTGTGTTAATATATATTATGGAATAAATATATGGTGAGGTGAATTATGATGAATACTAACGAATCTTCTGAAAATTATCTTGAAACTATACTTATGCTCAGTAAGACCCTCCCTGTTGTAAGGGGTGTAGATATAGCAAATCATCTTGGCTTTAAGAAGTCAAGTGTAAGTGTTGCAATGAAAAATCTTCGTGAGAAAAAACATATTACGGTTACTGATGCCGGTTACATATATCTTACGGATTCAGGTCGTGAGATTGCTGAAATGATTTATGAAAGACATGAATTTATTTCAAAATGGCTTATATCACTTGGCGTCTCAAAAGAGGTTGCCCTTGAGGATGCCTGCCGCATCGAGCATGTTATAAGTAAAGAAAGCTTTGAAGCCATGAAAAAAAATCTTCATAATTAATATGAACGTTACCACGGAGGAAACATATGATTTTACAATGCAGCCACATCTGTAAGTCTTTTGCTACAGATGTAGTTTTAGATGATGTATCATTTCATATAAATGACAATGAAAAAGCCGCTATCGTAGGAGTAAACGGTTCCGGAAAGTCCACTTTATTAAAGATAATCGTTGGAAAATCCGGATACGACTCCGGCGATATAATTATAAAAAAAGAGGCAACGGTAGGTTATCTCGCACAGAACCAGGAATTTGAATCAGGTGAGAGCATTATAGAAGAAATGCAGACTGCAAAACCTGAAGTCAAAATCCTTGAAAAAAAGATGCATGAACTTTCAGACCGGATGAACAGTGCATCCGGCGATGAACTTGATTCTCTTATAAGACAATATGACAATGCAAGACACCGTTTTGAACAGCTTGACGGATATTCCTATGAAAGCGAGATAAACGGTGTTTTAAAAGGTTTAGGATTTGAGGATAATGATTTTACTAAACCTATTTCTAAACTTTCAGGCGGTCAAAAAACGAGAGTTGCTCTTGCAAAGATGCTCTTACAGGCTCCCGACCTTATAATACTCGACGAGCCGACAAACCACCTTGATATGAACTCTATCCACTGGCTTGAGGGTTATCTTGCCGGATATAAAGGAGCGGTTCTTATTGTAGCTCATGACAGATATTTTCTTGACAAGATAGTAACAAAGGTTGTTGAATTAAGGCAGACACATTCCACAGTCTTTTCAGGTAACTACAGTGACTACTCCATAAAGCGTCAGGCACTTCTTGACTCCCTCATGAAGCAGTATATGAACCAGCAGGCAGAGATAAAGCATCAGGAGGAGGTTATCACGAAACTTCGTTCTTTCAATAGAGAAAAATCCATAAAGCGTGCGGAGAGTCGTCAAAAAATGCTCGACAAAATGGATCGTATCGAAAAACCGATAGAAGAAAACACACAGATGCATCTTCTTTTCACACCTAAGATACAAAGTGGAAATGATGTACTTACCGTCAAAAACCTTTCAAAAAGTTTTGGTACTCTCTCACTCTTTTCGGATATTGCTTTTGAAGTAAAACGCGGAGAAAAAGTTGCCATTATCGGAGACAACGGTACCGGCAAGACTACTATCCTAAAAATGATAAATAAAATGCTCGCTCCGGATACGGGCAGCATAACACTTGGAACTAATGTGCAGATAGCATATTATGACCAGGAGCACCAGGTACTCCACATGGAAAAAACTCTCTTTGAGGAAATCCAGGACACCTATCCTACAATGACAAACACGCAGATACGAAATATGCTCGCTGCATTTTTGTTTACGGAAGATGATGTTTTTAAGAAGATTAAAAACTTAAGCGGTGGAGAACGAGGTCGTGTTTCTCTTGCAAAACTTATGCTTTCAGATGCAAATTTCCTTATCCTTGACGAGCCGACAAACCACCTCGACATAGATTCAAAGGAAATTCTTGAAAACGCCATAAACAATTTTGAGGGAACCGTACTCTATGTATCGCATGACCGTTTCTTCATAAATAAAACAGCAACAAGAATACTTGACCTGACAAAACATCAGATAGTAAATTATGTTGGAAATTATGACTATTACCTTGAGAAAAAAGAGGATAATGAACGTGCACAGCTTAATGATACTATCATCGCTGCCGCTTCATCTGACAATACTGTTTCTGCGTCTGCCAACACGCCAGAAGGTCAAAATGCCACTTCTGACACAAAGCTCAGTTGGAAACAACAGAAAGAAGAACAGGCACGACTTAGGAAACTGGAAAACGAAGTCAAAAAGATAGAAGCTGAGATTGAAAAGCTTGAAAATGAAAATGAAGAACTAACCGAACTTTTACAAACAGATGAAGTTTCGACAAATTCCGTCAAATTGCAGGAGATTTCTTCCAAGATTGAAAAAAACACCAACAGACTTGAAGAACTTATGGAACGCTGGGAAAGCATCCAATAAATAAAAGTCCGACTGCATTGCAGCTTTGATATTTCATTTTTGTAACAAAAAACCGACCGCATTGTAATTTGAAAATTTAATTTATATTACAATGCAGTCGGTTTTTTGTTTTTTTCTAAGCAATATTATTAATTTCTTTTTGTTTTTAGCTTTTTCATTTTCGACTAGAAATCTCTTATATGCTCACCACTGTATATCTCATCTTTCCTAAGCTTCGACATTATCTCCTCTTTTTTAGTTCCGACAAGAAGTTCACTGTTATATTTAAGATATTTTTCACTTGGATTGTCAGAAAGAAACATTGCAATCTCGCTGTTCATCGTAAGCTCCGTCACAAATACGACCATCTCCTGGCCTGCTCCGAGTGTTTCCTCAATAAATGTAAATACATTTTCAAGCTGCTCTGATGCCATGTCCTCACTCTCTTCAAGTATCTTTCTCTGATTTTCAAAACCTGAAAGTGCTTCTTCAAATGCCGCATCAATGTCTTTCTCTGAACTGATTTCTGTTTCTGACAGCTTATTTATAAGATGTTCATTTGCCTTTATCTCATCTTTATTTAAAAATCCTGCCTTTTTATCTCTCTCAAATAAAGATTTTCTTTCCTCATACAAGGTGTTGTAAATTGTTCCCGTTCCCATACTTTTTTCTTCAAGTTTTGCTTTATAACCTTTTAAAAATTCATACCACATATCAGTGACAAGTTTATTTAACCAAACTTTATGGAATGACACTTCAAGTCCGCTTATCAAAAGATTTACGACACTTACTCTCTCATCAAAAGACGCATCAAATATATTTTGGTATGACTGTTTCAACGGATTACCGTCAAGTATCTCCTGAATGCCATAATCATTTTTATATTTCTCATAAAGTGCAAAATAAGCCGCGACATCTTTTGCCGTATCATCATGCTGTATAAATTCGGCTATTATGTCCTCGTCAACTTTTATCCCTATATCCTGATATGCATCATACAGATTGCTTAAATCCTCCCAGCCTCTCGCCGTCACAAACTGCATTCCGTCTATATCAGCCTCTACTTTGTAGAAATTATTAGGTCGCAGCTCAAGATAATTTATTATTGCTCTGTTTATATGGTGGTTTACCGCATATTCTTTCCATATATTAAAGTCAGCGTCAACATCTATCTTTCTCACACGGTCAAGTGTCACCATGTCAAACTCTCTTACCGACTTGTTGTATTCTGACGGATTTCCTGCTGCCACGATTATCCATCCCTTAGGCACTTGCTGATTTCCAAATGTCTTACATTGCAAAAACTGAAGCATTGTAGGTGCAAGTGTTTCCGATACACAGTTTATCTCATCAATAAATAAAATCCCCTCAGGAATCCCACTCTCCTTAATCTTTCTGTAGACACTCGCAATAATCTCACTCATCGTGTATTCGGTTACAGAATACTTTTTGCCGCCAAACTCCTCCTCAACAATAAACGGAAGTCCGACTGCACTCTGCCTTGTGTGATGCGTGATAGTATATGAAACAAGACCTATCCTGCACTCCTTAGCAATCTGCTCCATTATCTGCGTCTTGCCGACACCCGGAGGTCCGATAAGTAAAATGGGACGCTGTCTGATAGTCGGGATAATATACTCCCCATCCGCATCCTTCTTTAAATAAGCCCTCACTGTATTTTTAATTTCGTCTTTAGCTTTCTTTATATTCATTGTTTTTCCTCTCTTATTCCAGCGAAACTTTCATTGCCCATGCCGGCACTGCTGTCTCACTAAGCTTGTCAATAAATACAAATGCCGTATTATAAGGCATCTTTTTTTTAGGATATTTTCCTTTTCCGTCCGTAAAATATAAAAGTCCCTGAAGTTTCTTTATCTCACCTGTATCAATCAGGTTATTTACATATTCAAATGCAGGTCTGAAATCAGTATTTCCACCGCCTGCAAGTTCAAAATTATTTATAAGTATATCTATATCCGTGTCACCTGTAACTGTTATATCCGAATGTACCAGCTCGTCACACTGTATTATATGTATCTTTCTCTTTCTGAAAAAGCTGTCTGTCTCTGACAATATCGTAAATGTTTCCCTCAAAAACTTTTTGACAAGTTCACCGCTCGTTGAATAACTTGTGTCAACAACTATAACAAGCTCCTCTATCCTAAGATTTTCCTTTGTTTCTACCGGCTCTATAAGCGGCATATTTTTATATATCCTAAGACCATATGTATAATAATTTAAGTCATATTCATCCATATCTATCTTAAGCTCTTCCTTTAATATACAGAACTTTCTCAAAAAATTCCTGTAACTTTTCTTTCCTCTCTCAGTCTTTACCTGCTGCTGCCAGAAATTTTTTCCTTTATCGCTGTCTTTCCCCTGACTTTCTTTTTTTATCTCGCTCTGTCTTGATATTTTATCCCACTTATCCTTTGTTTGATTTTGTGCTACTGACATTTTATCTTCTTTCGGCCAGTGCTTGTGTGTATCGGTATAAAATTCCATATGAAGCCTGTTTACCGTCTCGCTGTCAGTTTTCATAAGTTCTCTGTATATAACTGCAGCCGATATACCGTCAGGATTTTCATCTATCTTTTCATATACCTGCATCCTCAACCAGCTAAGCGGTCTTTTTAATATTTCCTTTTCCATATTGTCTATAGTGTACTCGACAATAATATCACACGCAATGCCCCATATAAATAAATCTCTCTCACCTCTCACCCACAGATGGCTGAAAATGCAATGCAAAACACTATGCAGAAAAAGCCTGTCAAGGTATTTAGAGTTTTTCTTAAAAACGCTTATCATATGTTCAGGCTTAAAAAATATACAATTTCCATCTGTTGACATGGTCTCTATCGTCTCGTCAACTTGCGGTATAAGCTCACTAAAAGCAACATCAAAAAATCTAAGCTCCATATAAAGTTCATTCTTAATAAATTTAAAAATATCATTAGAAACCTGCCACTCCCACCCGCTCTGTGTCTGCACTCTCAATTTTATATCCACCTCCCATGCAATCACCTAAATTTTAAAAAGCATATCTCGACTTCCGTATATCCTCTTTTTTCCGACGGTATTTTAATATAAGTGCTGCCGCCTCACCAAAGCCGGTCTCATTTGCCACAACTATTGCTCTTTCTATCATATTCCTGTCACCACTAAACTTTTCGAGCATAAATTTTATCTCATCAATATTTTTATCATAAATACAGCTACCAATGATTTCATTTTTGTTATTTTTCAGATAATCCATATACAAAACTTCTGATGAACTTCCAAGCATATATGGATACATCAGACGATAGAGTGCGATTTTTCCTGCAACCTTTACGCTTTCCTCTGCAGATGCCTTTGGAAATATCGTATCATACTGGTTCATGTCAGCTTTTCCACCATCAAAACACTGTCTTGCCCGAAATCCTTCACCCTCTATGTTTCTTCCAAATATATGTGCAGGAGCTATCTCGTCATAGACTTCACTATATTCAGGATAAAGCACTTTAGCAATAACTTTTTCTTCTTTTATATATGTGACTTCAATCTCTGAAGAAATCCTGCTGAGCACCTGTTTAAGTCCTGTAATGTCACTTATATCACTTCGTAAATATATCTTATTTAAGCTGCGGCAATTCATAAACACATCACTGCCAACCTCTTTTATATTCTTTCCTATTGTAATACTTTCAAGCTTTTTACAGTTGTAAAAAGCATTATTTCCTATCTGCATCACACCATCAGGTAACTTTATGCTGTTTGCAAACTCACCTGCAAATTCATGGTAAATTGTTTTGTCTATATCTATTTCATCATATTCATTCTGTAATTTTTCCGGCAGATGCAGCTTTTCTGAAAAACAATATGGTGCAATCTTATTTATCTTATCACATTCTCTTTTTATATATAAATCTTCATTTTCAATATCTTTATTTGTCTGGTCTTTTTTTCTATCTGCAATATCTACAGTGCCACTTTTTCCAAAAACACGATAAAGCGTAAAGCCTGTCTCATTTTTATCTAATAATAAAATAAGCTCATTTATTTCTCTTATCATTTTTTTGCTGACTTCCTATACTCTAAAAATAATACTGCCATGTTCTGAATTAATTATCGTTACTGTTCACCCACAAACCTGACAACACGGTCAAGCTATACGCTAATAAGCGAATTTCATAAGTTTAAACAGTACCTTTTATCAAAACATGGCAGTCTGATATTTTCAATTTTTTATAATTATTATTTTATAATTTCACTATGAAAATCTTCACCGTTGCCCGTCGCATTGTAAACCCTTCTGCACCTTACTCTCAGTCCGGTTTATGATTATTTCAAAAGTTCATCGATCATCTTATCCATCTGCTCGACATTTTCTTTTTTAACTGTTGATTTGATTGAAACTATATTTTCACATATCTCAATGTTTTTCATACTCTCAAGACTCTCACGCATTTTCTTTGCTGCAAGAGGAGCCCATGAACCATTTTCAACAAGTGCAGCTTTTCTCTTCTGGAAATTCTTTGATTTTAAATGATTTAAGAAATCTTCCATAACCGGGAAAAGTCCTCCATCATAAGTTGCACAGGCAAGCACCATCTTGTCATATCTAAAAGCCGCTTCAACAGCTTCTGCCATATCGTCTCTTGAAAGATCCATGACTTCCATCTTCTCAACGCCTTTTGCCTTAAGTTTGTCTGCTATCTGCTTTGCCGCTTTTGCAGTATTGCCGTGGATGGATGCATAAGCCACAAGAACACCTTCATCCTCAGGCTCGTAACTGCTCCATGTGTTATAAAGGTCGAGATAATATCCAAGATTTTCCTTTAATACAGGACCATGAAGCGGACATATGGTCTGAATGTCAAGTGCAGATGCTTTTTTAAGGAGATTTTGAACCTGTGCACCGTATTTTCCTACTATATTGAAGTAATATCTTCTGGCTTCACAAGCCCATCCCTCATCATCCTCTGAATCGAGTGCTCCGAACTTTCCAAATCCATCGGCAGAGAAAAGTATTTTTTCTGTTTTCTCATATGCTACCATAACCTCAGGCCAGTGAACCATAGGTGCCATCACAAATGTGAGCGAATGACTTCCGAGAGAAATCTCATCACCCTCTTTTACAACGACCTGTCTGTCAGCAAAATCCTCATCAAAGAACTGTGGGAGCATCTGGAAAGTTTTTGCATTTCCGATAAGCTGCATATTTGGATATTTATGTGCGATAAGCCCTATATTGGCTGCATGGTCAGGCTCAAGATGTGATATAACAAGATATGATGGCTCTTTCCCGTCAAGTGCCTCCTCAATATTTTTAACCCATTCATCTGTTGCTCTTGCATCGACTGTATCCATTATCGTAATCTTTTCATCAAAAATAATGTATGAATTGTATGATACGCCATCAGGTACTACATACTGACTCTCAAATAGATCTATATCCTTATCATCCACCCCAACATATTTTATACTTTCTGAAATAAACATAATTTAAAAATCTCCTTTCGTATCCAAAAAATTTTATCTAATAATAAGTGCAGTCATCTACACTAATTAAACATATTAAACATTTTCTCAATAACTTCCACCGTGCCTTCAATACCGTAGCAAGCTGTATTAAGGCACATATCGTAATTTTCTGAATGACCCCAGTGGCGGCCTGTATAATAATTGTAATAAGCCTTTCTCGCCCTGTCCATATTCCTTACTTTTTCAACAGTGTCATCATATGAAGCTCCGGTACAAGCCATATCGTGTTTTACTCTCTCCTCAAACGGAGCTCCGATAAATACTGAGATGTGAGGTATATCTGCGTGCTCAAGCACAACATCTGCACAACGACCTAAGAATATACAGTCACCTTTTTTTGCCATTTCCTCTATCATCTGGCTCTGTGCAAAGAAAAGTTCATCATTTCCTGCAAACTTGCGAAGTGAAAATGGAGTCTTATTAAGCCATCCTTTTTTGCTGTCTGCCTGTGATGCATCGACACTTGAAAAATCTCTGCCTATATGCTCGCACGCCATTTTGATTATCTGGTTGTCATAGTAAGACATATTTAATCTTGTTGAAAGTCTCATACCAACTTCATGTCCGCCGCTTCCATACTGACGACCTATGCAGAGTATTCTGTGATTTTCGTCTTTAAATCTGTCTTTCATCTCAGATATGTTACTTACAAAGCTGTCTGGAAGCTGTCTTGTCGGATTGTACTGCGCAAGCATCTTATTAAGTTCTTCAAGCTCTTTTTTGCACTCCTCCGCAACTGACGGATTCTTTATAGTCGAAATCATATTTCCGATAAGGATAGTCTCGTCTCTTATAAAATGCCTCTTATCTTCGTCAAGATGTTTAAGCATCTTTTTCACCGATAAATCTTTTCCTGCCGGAAATACCTTTCCCATCGTACTTCCCGTTGCTTCATAAACTTTCACATCAAGTTCATAAATCTTTTCAACAAGCTCTTTAACATCATATTTTTCCATATTCATCAATCCTCCATTCCTGCATAAAATACTACCCTGCCGATAAACATCTGTACATATTTTCTAATAACCTACTTTTTTTCCTTTGGATGTCATATATCCGCTTATCCTGCCCGCTTTATAGTCTTTCTTCTTTGTGGCAGCCGGCACTGAAGGATCTGTAGGGTCATAATTTATTGACTCTGCTATTTTTATCGTAGCAGCTTTTCCGAGAGGTCCCGGTTTTTTAGAATTTCCTTTTTCAATTTTAACTGAACTGCCCACCGCTGCATAATCGTAAAGCCACTTTGCATCAGCAACAGTCATTCTTATGCATCCTGCCGATGCTGCACTGCCAAGTTTGTTATAGTTGCTTGCACGAAGTGCATAATGCGACTGACTTCCAACAGCTATCGCATGAAAATAAACATTTCCGACAACATGACTTGCCCATCTGGCATAAACGGTGCTTCCATCAGGCTCTCCCATAGGCTTTAAACTATATTTTGCTGCCGTACCGTTTGAAGAAATCGAATACGAGCCAAGCGGTGTGTAAGACGATGAAATAGAAAGTCCTGCCGCACCTGATGTGGTTGCAGTATCTCTGCCTACCGAAACTGTACAAGTCTTTACCGGTATGATATATGCTTTTTTCTGACTGTCGTATGCATATATAGTAACACAACAGGCAGCTCTGTTCACTACTATTTTTAATTTATTGTTACCTTTTTTTAATTTAAGCACATTTGTGAGATCTGTAAGTTTTTCTCCGTTTTTATAGTAAAACTTATAAACTTTTCCGGCATATTTTTCATAACGCCATCCATTCTTTCCAACCTCTGAACTCTTTACACTGAACTCTTTTGTCTTAAATTTAATCTCCTTATTCCACTGTGTATAACCACACGCAACAACCTGTGTTCTTCCACTTACCATATACTGATAATTTGCAATATATGTTTCATTTGAATATACACCGATAAGTTTTTTTATCAATGTCCTCTTACCGTTTTTTATACTGTAAACTTTAAATCTTACACTTTTTATATTTCCTGGTATATACGCATTTTTAAGTCTGAATTTTGCGGTACCATTTGCCAGCTTAGTTACTGTAAGTGTCCCCGTTTTTACCCTTACTGACGCAGTTCCGGTCTTTTTAAGTATTCTCACTATCCCCGCGTTGTCCGTCACTGAAACTTCTATCTTATAATTTCCAAACTTATAATTTATCGTTTTTAACGGTATATCTGAATAATAATATGTACTTGTACCGTTATGCACCCCCTTTTCCGTACATACAAGTTTTCCTGCACTGTTATAAATATTAAATGTAACATTCTTTACGACAAGTGCTGAATTTACTTTCTCAACAAAAACTCTAAATGTCTGATTTTTTTCTGTTTTTGAAGTTGACTTTGAGCCGATTTTCCCATAAGTAAGTGCAAGATTAAACTCTTTTTGTGCCAGCAGCTCACTGCCGCCTGAAAGTTTGCTGTTTATAACAGTGAATCTCGCGTAATATGTACCATATGTATTACAATACTTTGTAAGATCAACATCCCAGCTTTTTGTTGCAGTCGGAATAACTGTTGCCGTTCCAACTTTTTTCTCATCTTTTCCGTTTTTCTTCAAAATCGAAAGCTGTATCTGACTGTCTTTTCCCGGAATAATAATATCATTTTCTTTATTTACTAAAGATATAGTCCTGTTTGTTTTTGATTTATATCCTGCAACATCTAATGTTAATTTATCCCTGTGTATTGAAAAATCGCACTTTGCAGCAGCCTCTACAGGAGTACCGTCACTCATAAGAAATGAAACCGTATATTCCCTATATGCATATGTGCTTAAATCTGAAAGTGAAAACGAACCTGAATACTGTCCGTTCTGGCAGTTTTCTGCTGTAAATGTCACCGGCTGTTCAAGCACTGTGACCGTATTTTCAGATTCATCTTTATATGTAACCTTTGTTGTCATCCCCGATGTCTGTGCCGTATCTATACCTGCAAGTGTATAATTGCATAAACCGTTTTCTCTGTCAGCATTGACATCTGCACTGTACTGTGCAGCTTTTGCGTTTGGTGAAATCGCAAATACCGCAACTACTATAGCAATCATAAATACTGCCGGCAATGCAATGAACTTTTTTTTGTGTTTACCTTGTTTTAACATTTTGTTCCTCCCATTTCTATCTACAGATATACTATTTATATGAATAGTGCAGCCACTTTTTCACATACATATATTTTACCACTTCTTAATAATGTAATGCAAGTGCGGCAAATGATATTTTGCCCTGTTAAATATTGATGCGTAACTTCACAAACAGTGTCAGGTTTGCGAATGTGCAACTCTCAATTCAGACATAAAAAGAGCGAAATCAGCGTTTTGCTCCTGGTGTCACACTACTTTACGAGTATTTTCTCATGTATATTTTTAATGCTCTCTGTCACAAGTTTCTTAAAGTCGCCTGATACCCTGTCGGCTGTTTCCTGTACTTCTTTATGGCTAAGTGGTGCAACACTCATGCCACTTGCAAGATTTGATATACACGAAATACCGCATATCATCATACCCATATGGTTTGCCGCCACAGCTTCGCAAGCCGTACTCATTCCGACGACATCCGCACCGAGCACTCTCGCCATCCTTATTTCCGCCGGAGTCTCATATGCCGGTCCTGTAAACTGCAGATATGTTCCCTCTTTTAAGTCAATGTCAAGTTCAGCCGCCGTCTTTTTAATCACCTTTCTTAAACTAATATCGTATATCTCGCTCATATCAGGAAATCTCGCACCGAGTTCATCAATATTTTCCCCAATAAGAGGTGACGGCACAAAGCTTGAAATCTGATCCTTTATCAGCATAAAATCACCCGGTCTGAAATCATAATTCACACCGCCGCCCGCATTAGTAAGAAACAAAACCTTTGCTCCCATCAGTTTCATAAGCCTTATTGGAAGCACTACATCAGAAATATCATATCCCTCGTAATAGTGGACACGCCCCTGCATACATACAACAGGCACATCTCCAACATAACCGAAGATATACTTACCCTGATGTCCCGGAACGGTCGAAACCGGAAACCCCTCAATCTCATGATAATCAAGCTCGCAGACAACCTCAATGCCATCCGCAAAATCACCAAGCCCTGAACCAAGCACCAATGCAATCTCCGGCTTAAAATCAACCTTATTCCTAAAGCACTCGTAACATCTGCTAAGCTTATCATAAACTTTATTCATCCACAAAACCTCCTTACTATTATAATTTCCATACGGTTACCTCGATACAGTAAATTGCGAAACTGTCATAATATATGATTAAATTGTGCAAATATAACAAATAGTGTTAGCAGTGTACTCTGTCACCGTCAGCACTTAGTCAGCGTATTTTGCTGACGGGTCAATGCTTTTTTATTGACCTATGTACTGCTACGAGTGACAGGTAGCGAAAGCGTACATGCGGTACTATTTGTTATAGTTGTGCAATTAACACAACCTATAATCAGTTTCGCTCACCTGTATTATCCGGCTAAACCTTTTCCAAGTTTCCCCGTATAAAGCTGGTAATACTTGCCTTCCTCTTTTATAAGTTCATCATGCGTTCCACGCTCTATTATCCTGCCCTGCTCAAGAACCATGATACAATCACTGTTTCTTACTGTTGAGAGTCTGTGGGCGATAACAAATGTCGTTCTGCCTTTCATAAGTCCGTCCATTCCCTGCTGAACAAGTTTCTCAGTTCTTGTATCTATCGAACTTGTAGCCTCATCAAGGATAAGTGCAGGTGGGTCTGCAACTGCCGCACGTGCTATTGCCAGAAGCTGTCTCTGTCCCTGACTCAGGTTTGCACCGTCACCGGTGAGCATTGTGTCGTATCCGTCAGGAAGTCTTGTGATAAAGCTGTGTGCATTTGCAAGTTTTGCTGCATTTACGATTTCATCGTCTGTCGCATCAAGTTTACCGTACTGGATGTTTTCCCTTACTGTTCCGGTAAACAGATGTGTGTCCTGCAAAACGATACCAAGCGAGCGTCTTAAGTCATTTTTCTTTATCTTGTTTACATTGATACCATCATATCTTATCTTTCCATCCTGAATATCGTAAAATCTGTTTATAAGATTTGTGATAGTTGTCTTTCCGGCACCAGTCGCACCTACAAAAGCTATCTTCTGACCCGGTTTTGCATAAAGCACTATGTCGTGGAGTATCATCTTGTCATCATTATAACCAAAGTCAACATGGTCAAATACTATGTCACCTCTCATATGTGCATATGTGGTTGTTCCGTCATCCTTATGGAAATGTTTCCATGCCCACATTCCCGTGTGTTCTTCTGTCTCGACTATATCTCCGTTTGCATCCTCTTTTGCATTGACAAGCTCGACATATCCGTCATCCACCTCAGGTTCTTCATCAAGAAGCTTAAATATTCTGTCTGCACCTGCCATAGCCATTACGATAGAGTTAAACTGCTGGCTCATCTGGTTTATAGGCATTGAGAACGATTTATTAAATGTAAGGAAACTTACAAGACCACCTATCGTAAATCCGCCAATACCGTTAAGGGCAAGAATACCTCCGACCATCGCACAGAGCACATAGCTTATGTTTCCAAGCTGTGCATTTATCGGCATAAGTATGTTGGCAAATTTGTTGGCATTGTTCGCACTGTCAAACAACTGGTCGTTTAACCTGTCAAATCCCTCCATGCTTTCTTCCTCATGGCAAAATACCTTGACTACTTTCTGTCCTTCCATCATTTCCTCGACATAACCGTTTAACTTACCTATATCTCTCTGCTGAGCCATAAAGTAAGAACCGCTTAGTCCGCCAATCTTCTTTGTAACTACAAGTGTAACACCGACCATCACAAGTGTGAGGATAGTAAGCGGTACATTGAGTATCAGCATATAAATAAATACGCTGACAATGGTTATCGCACTTGATATCGCCTGAGGAATACTCTGGCTTATCATCTGACGGAGCGTATCTATATCATTTGTGTAAAGTGACATAATGTCTCCATGTGCGTGTGTATCAAAATATTTAATAGGAAGTGTTTCCATCTTATTAAACATTTCTATTCTGAGTCTTTTAAGTGTTCCCTGAGTAACATATATCATAAGTCTGTTATACAGAAATACTCCTATGACACCTGCACCGTAAAATATTCCTACTTCTGTTATCTTTGCAAGAAGTTTTGAAAAATCAGGGTCAGAACTCTTTGACAAAGGCACTATATATTTGTCAATAAGTGTCTGCGTAAACATTGTTCCCTGATTTGTTGCAAATACACTTGCTATTATTCCGACTACCACTATAAGACAGTGTACCCAGTAATACTTGAATACATATTTCATCAGTCTTATAAAAAGTTTGCCCGGATTTTCTATTTTTGCACCCGGTTTTCCCGGTCCCATTGGTCCTTTAGGCATAAAGCATTAACCTCCTATATTATTTTTCATCAAAATCGGCATTGCCGTTTACCTGTGATTCATATACTTCCTTATATATCTCGTTGTTTTCAAGCAGTTCATCCGATGTTCCAAAGCCGTTTACACAGCCGTCCTCCATAACGATTATCTTGTCACAGTCCTTTATACTTGAAACTCTCTGTGCAATGATTATCTTTGTAGTTCCCGGTATCTCCTCGGCAAACGCTTTTCTTATCTTTGCGTCAGTTGCAGTATCAACGGCACTTGTCGAATCATCAAGTATAAGTACCTTAGGTTTCTTTATAAGTGCTCTTGCTATACAGAGTCTCTGTTTCTGTCCACCTGATACATTGTTACCGCCCTGCTCGATATATGTATTGTAGCCGTCTGGCATCCTGTCGATAAATTCATCGGCACAGGCAAGTTTGCATGCTCTTATACATTCCTCGTCAGTGGCATTTTTGTCACCCCAGCGGAGATTGTCAAGTATCGTTCCGCTGAACAGTACATTTTTTTGCAATACGACTGCAACCTCATCCCTGAGCGTCTCAATGTCGTACCTTCTTACATCAATTCCGCCAATCTTAACCGCACCGTCAGTTACATCATAAAGACGGCTCAAAAGATTGACAAGACTTGATTTAGCACTTCCCGTTCCTCCTATGATACCGATAGTCTGTCCTGACTTTATCTCAAGATTAATATCCTTTAAAACAGAAGTTTTTGCTTCTTTTTTGTAGCTGAAGTTTACATGTTCAAAAGAAATGTCACCACTCTTAACTTCCATAACAGGCTTCTCAGGATTTGTTATGTCAGGTTTCTCATTTATTACTTCGCATATACGCTCTGCACTTGATACACTCATTGTTATCATTACAAATACCATTGAGAGCATCATAAGGCTCATAAGTATGTTCATGCAGTAAGCAAGAAGTGTTGAGAGATTGCCTATCTCCATATCTCCACCTACGATAAGTTTTGCACCTACTAAACTTATGATGAGAATACAACTGTAAACCGTAAGGTTCATAAGCGGCATATTGTAAGCAACCGTCTTTTCGGCTTTAATAAACATCTTATAAACATTCTCACTTGCTTTCGTAAATTTCTTCTGTTCAAAACTCTCTCTTGAGTAAGCCTTTACAACTCTTATCGCATTTACATTTTCCTGAACACTCTCGTTAAGTTTATCGTATTTTTTAAATACCTGGTCAAAATATTTCATGGCAACTTTTATTATAAGTGCAAGGAAACATCCGAGTATGATAACTGCTATAAGATATATAGAAGCAACCCTTGCATTTACATAAAATGACATTGCCATCGCACAGATAAGGCTCGCCGGTGCTCTCATGCACATACGGAGTATCATCTGATACGCATTCTGAACATTTGTTACATCAGTCGTAAGTCTTGTCACAAGACCTGAAGTACTGAACTTATCAATATTTGAAAAACTGAAAGTCTGAATATTGTCATACATAGCCTTTCTTAAGTTTCTCGCAAATCCCGTCGATGCACTTGCACCGTATTTTCCACCCATAGCACCAGCCCAAAGGCTTACAAATGCTGTTAATACCATCAGTGCACCCATAAGGTAAATATGAGTAAGATTACCTTTTTGCACACCATCGTCAATTATTGAACCCATTATCAATGGAATAATAGTTTCCATGATAACTTCCAAAATCATAAATACAGGAGTAAGAATCGAATCTTTTTTAAATTCTTTAACCTGTCCGCCTAATGTTTTAAGCATTTTTGTCCTCCTTATAATTTATTAAATTAAAAACATGAAGCCGTTAGCATAAATATTATACCTCAACTGAAATCTTCAATGTCCTAATCCACTCTCTTATGGCATCATCCCATCCTCTGTCGAGTGTTTTATCCATTGTAAACTCTCTGTGTGTGATACCTGTCACCATAGTAAGTTCACCTTTTTCATATCTTATCTGAAGATAAAGATCAGGCTGCTCGCTTAAATATCTTGAAAACACTCCACTTCCCGCAAGAATTTTTTCTGCTGCCTTATGGCTCGCCTTAAGCGAGAACTTCATATACTCAGGCGTCTTTTTTCCTTTTATGTAATCAAATAAAAAATCCCTTGCCTCTCCCCAGTATAAAAGTTCGGACAATTGATTTTCTTTTTCGTCATCATCATACCAATTTAAATTTCTTTTTCCATTTATTTCAAACATGGCAAATGTTACCACCTTTGACTCTTCAAGCAAAAACTCATCAAATGTCTCCCTTAAAAGCAGATGAGCCATTGTTATCTTAATATCATTTATTTTTAAACTTAACATAAAATCTCAACTTTCCGTTAATACTATTTACACGACAACAAAGACAGCAAAACCGATGCCTTATTTAGCATCAATCTTCTGTCAGTTGTCTTTATATATATGTAGCTTCAAACCATCGGTGAATGTTACTGAACCCACTTTTATACAGACAGTAACATTGAATACTCCGTACATTTGTGCACCTTGTACAGAATAGTATTTGAGCAGTTATGTAATGCCACACCGAAAGTATAGTCCTGTTCATAATTCAGATTGTTTTCCCTAAAATGAATAAGACCATACAAACACTTAAAATGCACAGAAACGAGGTTTTCCATGAAAAAAAATGCTGAAACAATGAAAGAAGTAGCTTCACTTTGCAGCAAATACTGTAGCTGTGACGATTGCGGATGTAAAAATTCAACATCAGCAAATGCATCCTGTCAGAATTGCACACACTATGATGCTAAAAATGTGTGTGACATCGATCTTTATGAAGAAATCGTGACTAACCACAACCTTTAATACTGTCCGACAACCGACAGTTAAGAACTTTTAGGATGCTGCAAAGCGACCGTAAATACAAACAGTCTTTTTAGCATACCAACAGTTCTTATGAGGGGCAATGTAAATTCATTGCCCCTTTTTGCTGTCAGCATTTATATGATTTGCCGGCATTTTTTCTCTGTCCATACTTCACTCCATGTATCGTAATCATTCTATCTGCCGACAAATACAACTATACTTCTCGGCTCAACCATATATTCCCTAAATAGCTGTTTCTCCGATTTGATTTTCCTTTTTCTTTTTTTCTTCGGTGGCACTGTAAAGAATTCTCCCGAATGGGTATCAATGGCAGGATACCATTTTTTACCAACCGTGGGATTTGGAAGTTCAAACACTTTTTGTTCCCAGAACATATTAAAAGCGATATAAATGTCATCATCCTCGGTGATGCCGTATCTGCCACCGAGCAGTATGCCAAGCATCCTGCTGTAATTTGAAAAATCAGCTCTCCACGCCTGTGTGCCGTGAACCGACATATCAGGTATGCCTATGCCTTTCGTATCAAACATCGAAAGCGGTTCTTTTCCATGCAATACACAGTGTTGTTTTCTGAAAGCTATCATCCTTTTGACAAATTCAAATATATCCTGCTCTGACTTTGTGTGTTTCCAGTTGAGCCATGTGATATTATCATCGTGGCAATATGCATTGTTATTGCCAAGCTGGGTATTGCCAAACTCATCACCCGCAAGAAGCATAGGCGTTCCCTGACTGCAAAGCAGCATCGTAAAGGCATTGCGTATCTGGTTCATCCTGCTTCTCATTACGGCTCTCTTTCTGGTCTTTCCCTCAATGCCGCAGTTCCAACTGTAATTAAACTCCGTCCCATCATTATTATTCTCACCGTTTGACTCATTGTGCTTTATATCATATGACACAAGATCCATCATAGTAAAACCGTTTACATGAGTGATAAAATTTATAATAGAATAATCAGGAGCATTTCTCTTAAATCTCTCCGAGAAAGTCTGAACCATACCCTCATCACTCTTTAAAAAGCGTCTTGCATCATTCATAAAGCCCTCATTGTACTCAGCAAGCACATTGTCATTTAGTGCACCTGTGTCATGGAGCATATTTTCATCCCAGTAAGATGTAAGAAGTTTGACTCCTGAAATAATCGGATCCGATACGAGCGAGATTGCAGGCATTACCTCCTGATTTACCCTGAATCCGTCAATATGGTAATTAATGACCCAATGCCTTAAGCAGTCTGTCATAAGATACAGATTTGTCCCCGGTTTGAAATAGATATCCATAAGAACTTCAATCCCTGCAAGATGCATCTGTCTTACAAACTCTTTAAACTCTACATCTGAATGTCTGACATCTGAGGCATAAGATGATTTAGGGGACAGATAATATGTATTTTTAGTGCCATATCCCCAGTAGTTAATCCTGTGTTTCACATCCTCATCACTATCATTTTCAGACGGTGCATTATAGCTGCCCACGTCCAAGCTCAGTTCATCAAACTCATAACATGGCAAAAGCATAAGTGCATTTATACCAAGTTCTTTAAGGTAGGGGATTTTTTCAATGATACCAAGATATGTTCCCTTATCTTTAACTTTTGAGGATGAATGTTTTGTAAAGCCCCTGACATGAAGCTGATACATTATAACTTCACTGAAATCCCTTCTCGGAAGGACATCCTGTTTCCAGTCAAACTCCTCCAGACTTATACCTGCACGCACACTGTCAGGATTTCGTCTTTTTCCCCATCTGTCACGCCCGTGTATGATCTGTGCATAAGGATCGGCAAACTCCTCACCGTCTGCCTCATACATATACTCATATTCCTCCGACAACACCTTTGCTATATTGCAAGTGTCATCACCTTTTATTCCAGTGACGGTAACAAAATAAACGCTTCCCTTTTTGTATTCATCTTTCAAAGGAATGACAGCCGCCGGAAGTTTCCTGCCTATACGATACAGCTTCAGCATACACTTCTTTTTATTTGGAAGGTAAACCGCAAACTGTACACCTCTGACTACTTTTGTGACTCCGAGTGTCAGGGTATCTCCCGGCTGAACATTAAACAACTCCTTTGACATTTTCGTTTTCTCCATTCAATCTGATGTACTTATTTTGTATGCTTATAGCAATACAATAATCTATAGTATTCTTATTTTACTACAAATTCTTTCTATCTGCAAAACATAATTTGTTAAATATTTGTGTTCACCTTGTAAACATTAAATAAACTATTTTAAGATTTTTGCCTTATACCCTTGCAAAATAGCCATTTTTCTGTAAAATAGAAAGAGTTATATAGTTGACCGAACCAAAGGTAAGGTTATACTTTCTGATTTAAAGTCAGAAAAAAGAAAACTTATAGAATTGATAATTATATTTAAGAAAGGAAACATATAAATGATACAAGCCAGTAATATTACACTCCGCCTTGGAAAAAAGGCGCTTTTTGAAGATGTAAATATTAAATTCACAGAAGGAAACTGTTATGGTCTTATCGGTGCCAACGGTGCCGGAAAGTCAACATTTTTAAAAATACTTACAGGTGAGATTGAGCCAAGCAAAGGTGAGGTTATCATCACACCGGGGCAGCGACTTTCCTTCTTAAAACAGGATCATTTCAAATATAATGAATTTGTTGTCCTTGATACTGTCATTATGGGTAACGAGCGTCTTTACCAGATAATGAAAGAAAAAGACGAAATTTATGCAAAAGAGGATTTTTCTGAAGAGGACGGTATCAAAGCCGGAAAACTTGAGGAGGAGTTTGCAAACATGGATGGCTGGAATGCTGAGTCAGATGCAGCCACACTTCTTAACGGACTCGGACTTTCAACTGACATTCATTATAAAAAAATGAGCGAACTTCCGGACAGTGAAAAAGTAAAAGTATTACTTGCACAGGCACTTTTTGGAAATCCGGATATTCTTCTTCTCGACGAGCCTACTAACCATTTGGATCTCGATGCCATAAACTGGCTTGAAGAATTCCTTATAAACTTTGATAATACTGTTATTGTTGTATCGCATGACCGTTACTTCCTTAACAAAGTCTGCACGCATATCGCTGATATTGATTATGCAAAAATCCAGCTCTATGCAGGAAACTATGACTTCTGGTATGAGTCAAGCCAGTTGATGATAAAGCAGATGAAAGAAGCAAACAAGAAGAAAGAGGAAAAGATAAAGGAACTCCAGAGTTTCATCCAGCGATTCAGTGCGAATGCATCAAAATCCAAGCAGGCTACTTCCCGTAAGCATGCCCTTGAAAAAATACAGCTCGATGAGATGAAGCCGTCAAGCCGTAAATATCCATATATTGATTTCAGACCTGACAGAGAGATAGGTAATGAAGTTCTTACTGTTGAACATATTTCCAAGACAATAGATGGTGTTAAAGTACTCGATGATATTTCATTTGTCATAAACAGAGAAGATAAGGTAGCTTTTGTAGGAAGCAACACTATTGCAGCAACCACTCTCTTCCAGATACTTACAGGCGAGATGGAGCCTGACGAGGGTACTTTCAAGTGGGGAGTTACAACAAGTTTTTCTTACTTCCCTAAAGATAACACTGAACTTTTTGACAGAGACGAAACTATCGTAGACTGGCTTATGCCTTTCTCTCCTGAAAAAGACCCTACTTATGTAAGAGGCTTCCTCGGACGTATGCTTTTCCCTGGTGAAGATGGTGTAAAGAAAGTAAATGTACTTTCCGGTGGAGAAAGAGTTCGTGTAATGCTTTCAAAGATGATGATTCTCGGTTCTAATGTACTTGTCATTGATGAGCCTACCGCACATCTTGACATGGAGTCTATCACTGCATTAAACAATGGACTTATCAAATTCCCTGGTGTAATCCTTTTCACTTCACAGGATCACCAGTTTATACAGACTATCGCAAACCGTATTATGGAGATTACTCCTGGCGGACTTATCGACAAACTCACAACTTATGATGAATATCTTGAGAGCGATGAGATGGCTAGAAAAAGACAGATTTTGTCAGTACAGAGCGATGATGAGGACTAAAACATCAAACAATCCTTGTTTGATGTAGCAAAAAAAGACAGTGCAAAGATTTGCACTGTCTTTTTTGCTGAATATCGCTGCTTCTTATATTTACTCTTTATAAAGAAGTTTTTCTATGATAAATCTTGGTCTTTCTTTTACTTCCATATATATCTTTCCGACATACTCTCCTATTATTCCGAGTGATAAAAGTATCAGGCCTCCTATTCCCCAAAGCGATATTACTATGGTCGTCCAGCCCTGTACCGTATGTCCTAAAAGCCACACAATTAGGAAGTATATCAGCATAACGATACTTATCGTAAATACAAGTGTTCCAAGTGATGTTATCATTCTTATCGGTTTTACACTGCATGATGTTATTCCATCTACGGCAAATGAGAGCATTTTCTTTAATGGATATTTTGACTCTCCTGCAAATCTCTCATGTCTCTCATAATAGACAACATCCGTTTCATAGCCTATCATAGGTACTATTCCTCTTAGGAAAAGATTTACCTCTTTGTACTTTGCAAGTCCCTCTAATGCTCTTTTACTCATAAGCCTGTAGTCGGCATGATCCTGTAATGTATCTGCTCCCATTGCCTTCATCAGCTTGTAGAAAGCGTGTGCCGTACTTCTCTTAAATACAGTATCTGTTGCTCGTGTAGAACGCACTCCGTACACTACATCTTTTCCCTCATTGAACTTGTCTATAAACTGCTCTATAACTCCTACATCATCCTGAAGATCGGCATCAAGCGATATAGCCGCATCTGCATAATCCTTAGCTGTCATAAGACCTGCGAGCAGTGCATTCTGATGACCTTTATTATGTGCAAGATTTATACCGGTAAACATCGGATTTTTCTCATGAAGATCAGTTATTATATTCCATGTATTGTCCTTTGAACCATCGTTTACAAAGGCAATCTTACTCTTATCACTTATCTTGTCTTTTTTTATAAGACCTCTCATTATCTCCTCAAGCTGTCTTGAAGTTTCCGGAAGCACTTCCTGCTCATTGTAGCACGGTATAACAAGCCATATTATTTTTTTCATATCATTATTCCCTCCTCTTGCATTATTTAAACATTCCGCCAAGAACCTGGTTTACAAGCTTTCCATCAGCTTTTCCTTTCACCTTAGGCATAAGGACTTTCATTATCTTCCCCTTATCTTTTGCCGTTGGTTCTGCAATCTCAAGTTCTGCTAAAACTTCCTTGATAACAGTCTCTATCTCAGCCTCATCCATCATTTTAGGAGCATACTCTTCTAACACCTTGATAGTATAGTTACATTCATCTATAACATCCGTTCTGTCTGCCGGAGTCATCTCCAAAGTCTCTTTTGTCTGTTTAATAAGCTTTAAGATAATCTGGTCACCCTCTGCATCAGTAATATCTTCTCTCTTGTCTATCTGAAAGTTTTTAAGTGCAGTAAGGAGACTTGACAGTACAGCCTTTCTCTCTTTATCTCTCGCTTTCATTGCAGCCATCATTTCGCCTCTTATAAAATCTACTTTATTCATCACTAAATCCTCCTCGTTTATATTATGTGCTCTCGAAATTTTTCATTTAAAAGATTCCGAGAGTACATTATTTGTTTTTAGCAAAATGGGTATTCCCACACCATTTCCACCATCACACTTTAATTGATATTCAACATTTTATATGTCAATAGTGAAACATCTTTATAAAACAAAAATCGCAGAATAATCCAATGAAAATTCTACGACCTTTAAACTGGGCTACAAGGATTCGAACCTTGAAATGCTGGAGTCAGAGTCCAGTGCCTTACCGTTTGGCGATAGCCCACTATATTTAATTTTGCCAGTTTTTCACTGAACACACCAAATAAACTTTGGTAAAACTGGGCTACAAGGATTCGAACCTTGAAATGCTGGAGTCAGAGTCCAGTGCCTTACCGTTTGGCGATAGCCCATCATCTTTTGCTTTGTTGCTCTGTTTTGTTTCTCTCTCGCTGAGCACTTGCTTAGTATATAACATCTTTTTTTAAAATGCAAGTACTTTTTTCAATTTTTTTAATATTTTTTTGATTTTTTTGCCACAATCTGTCAAAAGCCCCTAATTTACGGGCTTTCTGAGAATAAACTTTTTTCGCAATAACCTATTTCTTATAAGCAAACAATAAAAGAAGCATCTGCCGCTTCTTTTTTCTCGCAACAAATGCTCCTTTTGTCAATCTATCGTCGTACGGCTCCGTCCTCATAAAACTTGCCGTCTTCCATAATCCAAACTTTATAATGATACTAAGGATAAATGCATATTCTTTGTAAGTTCCTCACATAATATAAGTAATGCATCAACTACTGTATGACAAAGTTCCAATATATATTCACAATCACGTTTCACTCCGCTTTGCATACGCATATAAATCTGATGCATCCTTTGAACAAAACCAAGAATTGCTTCAGGTGTGTGAACCGATTCACTCAATCTGCCTCTTTCTACTCCCGGCTCCCTTACATAACTGCGAAGCTCTTTTTTAAGCTCCTCCTCATAGATACAATGATCTTTTAAATTTCCGGGGAAATTCTGATTGTGTGGAAAGGTAAAGTAATCAGCGACATAATGAGTAATCACTCCTAAATGTCTGCAAAAATAGCTATCAAACCCTCTAATCGGGTCAAAATGTGATACCAGTCTGCTGATTTCTTTCTCAAGTACATCAAAGGAATCCTCAATAGTATGTTTCCTTACTAAAAATGAAGGAATACAATCCGGTAATATACTTCCAATATAGAATGCTCCTTTATGATGTTTAAGTGACTCCATACCTTCATTGTTCATCAAGTACCATGCCAATGAAATATGGGATTTCTTTCGCATATCATCCTCCTCACTGTGACATATACACGATTGACATCGCTGTCTTAATTTGTATGTTTATTGTATAACATTTTTTCATTTTTTGCAATAGTTTTCTGACATTTTTTCTGTGTTTTCATAAAAGTTTCACAATTATATATTCTGCATCAAAACTTGACAACTGCATAATATATAGGTAAAATATTGATTGTTTATACATATTAAACGAATATTAAACGATTGGAGTTGATTTTTTTGGATTCTGGCGACGCCTCGAAACTGATAATATTACTTATTTTACTGGTTCTTTCCGCATTCTTTTCTTCTGCGGAAACCTGTCTTACGACAGCAAACCAAATGCGTCTTAAATCTATGGCTGATGAGGGTAATAAAAAAGCTGCATTAGTCTTAAAACTTTGTGAAAAACCTACTAAAATGTTAAGTGCGATACTGATAGGAAACAATATCGTAAATCTTTCGGCATCATCACTTACCACAACATTTGCTATAAATATTGCCAAAAAATCAGGCTTTTCAAATTCTGCAAGCCTGATAACCGGAATTGCCACCGGAATACTTACTGTTTTGGTAATTATATTTGGGGAGATTATGCCTAAATCATTTGCCACGGTAAATTCAGAAAAAATGTCACTTTTTTATGCAAAACCGATATATTGGCTCACATCAGTATTAGGACCTGTATCATATATATTTGATAAGTTTTCAAAGCTGCTTTTGAGAATACTTCATATAGACGCTACAAAACAGCCTGCCATCACTGAAAACGAGCTTAGAACTATTGTAGATGTAAGTCATAAAGAAGGTGTTATAGAGAGTGAAGAACGCCAGATGATAACAAATGTTGTTGACTTTGGTGATTCTCTGGCAAAAGATGTAATGGTTCCAAAAATGGATGTTGAATTTGTTGAGCTAAACCTTACCTACGATGAACTTATCGCGGCTTACTCAAAAGAAAAATTTACGCGTATGCCTGTATATGATGACAGCAGGGATAATGTTGTTGGTATAATAAATCTCAAAGATTTATTCTTTTATCAGGGTGACAAAAACGATTTTAAGATTTCAGATGTTATGCGTGAAGCTTATTTTACCTATGAATATAAAAAAATATCTGAACTGTTTTTTGAAATGAAATCGGCATCAATCCCAATGGCAATTGTTCTTGATGAATACGGCTCTACATCCGGTATTCTTACTATTGAAGATCTGATAGAGGAGATTGTTGGTGAGATAAGAGATGAATATGACACAAATGAAGAAGATGACATCACAAAAACCGAAAATGGTGACTATATCATACTCGGTGTTGCCAAACTTGATGATATAGACGAAGCACTTGGAATTAAGATAGAGTCTGAAGATTATGATTCCATTGCAGGTCACATAATAAACCTTCTGGATCACTTTCCTGATGCTGGAGAGACTGTTTCAGACGACTATGCGACATATACCGTTTTGGAAGCTGCCAAAAATCATATTGATAAAGTAAAACTTCATCTGCTTCCAAAATCCAATAATAATGATGATGAATTATCATCTGATGACAATACAAAAGAAGCACATTCCGCATAGGATGTGCTTCTTTTGTATGTATGTTCTGCTAAGATATATCGGCTGGTTTACATTCTTCAAACTGGCATTTTTCTATGTGTGTTCCCACCTGCCTGTCTATAGCTCCCCCACCTTTTTTGGCTATACATCTTTTAAAATTGCAATGTTTTACAAGTCCTTTATTGCCATACATACTTATTCCTGCCCCACTTTTGGCACGGCAGTTTACAAACACACATTTCTCAATCTCTCCACCCTGCGTATATATTGCCCCGTCCTGACAAAAATTAAATATGCTTTCTTTTATAACCGGACGATATGCATTAAATACAGCTCTGCCACCATATGTATTCCTAAACAATGAATTTTTTATCGTTACATTTGTTCCCTTGATATTTATTCCGCCTGTCCTTAATGCTCCATCAAATTCGCAATTACTTATTTCACACTTCCTTGCACCCTCAAGATAGAGCATATCTGAATTTTCAAGATGGTTTGCCACAATCCTTGCATGTACCAGCTTTAAATTTCCTGCACACATTACAGGATAATTAAGATATAATGCGGCTTTTGAAACACTGAGATTTCCTGATGACTCAACATAAACAGGACAATCCACTATTGTTGATTTATTGATAAGCATATCACCCAAAATCCTTAACTCTCCATTTTTTTTGAGTACCTGAACAAACTCAGCTCCTTCCGGATGGCAGGCAACATATTCTAATTCACGGTCATCAACATCTGCAAGGCCTGAACAAAAAACTGCTGCACCATACTCTGCAACATTACAATTTGTAAAATGACATTTGTCAAGACAGATGTTTTCAACTATATAAACGGCTCCACCACGCTTTGCCTCACAATCGGCAAAACGACACTTACTTATCTTTCCGACACCGCCGCGAACCATTACCGCACCACCATCCTCCGGCGAATAACATCGACTGAAAATACAATTTGTTATCTCAATACTTTCACCCCAGAATCTTATCGCTGCACCTCTTGTCGTATTGTAAATATTTGACTCGCTGACAACTACCTTTCCTGATTCTGCTCTTATAAACATTCCATAATTTCTACAGTCAGCCTCGCATCCTTTTATAACCACATTGCTGTAATCACCCTTAAGATTTATGCAGGAACGGTGACTGTCACTCTTCCTTATAACCTTACTGTTGATTATTTCAAGAGTTCCGCCGTCTAAAAGTATATTTCCATATACCCTTACAAGTGCATGGTCAAACACCAGTTTCATCCCTCTTCTTAGGACTATATCCTCATAAATCTGACATCTGTCCGTTATCCTTAACTCTTTCTTTTCTTCCAATATCCTCTGCGTACACTCAGAATACTCATATATCTGCAAAGCAAAATATTTCATATCTATGAGCTCTATCTCAGGATAAAGGTTTTTTATTATCTGCGACAGTTCAAAACACTCTTTACTCTCTTCCTTAACCGCACATTCAATAAATCTTCTTACGACCTCAAAAATCTGCTCCGATATTCCAAGTTTGTCAGCAAATTTTTTTAAGAATTTAATCTCGTCAGCAGAAATTTCACTGCCTATTCCCGATACATTTAAAAGATCCATTAAAAAAATAATCTTTTCTTTTCCTGTTTTTATATTTTCTAAAACAAACTCACATATCATTTCGTACTCTTTTGAATTTCTAAGAGCCCACGCAATGTCAGACGAATTCATTTTAAGACCATATTTCATAAGCCGTTCAAGTTCAAAATTATTTAGCAATTTTACTTTTTTATTAAGTCCGGCCTGCATTATAACCGCTGAACTGTATTGCATTTTAAATCCATCATCATATGAACAGAACGGATGCTCAGGGGTAAGATAGATTTTTCGCTTGTAATTAAATTTTGTCAATATATCTACAATCATATCTTTCCTCCCTATAACCTCTGCATCTCAAAATCATCATCATACACATTAAAAACGCTGCTCTCCTCAGGCATACATTCCTTATATGTGCAATTCGTGACAAACTGACCGAATTTGCTATATTTAAAATATATTGCTGAGCCAAGATATTTCGCCTTACTATTCTCGAATGTACAGCTTTCAACCTTTACATTTCCTATTGATTCAGAATATAAACTACCGCCGTATTCTGACATACAATTTATAAATTCGGTATTTTCTATGTTTACCCTTGAATTTTTCATCAATGCCAGTGCACCTGCATTGCAATTTACAAAACGGCAGCGCGTTATGACTGCTGATCTTCCTAAGAACTCAACAGCCCTTTCTCCCGAAGTATTGCTTATAGCCGTGTCTGACAATATAAACCTTCCTGTAGTCTGGTTTATACAACCACATTTTCCGCCACAATCAATAAATGAGTATGTAATCTGAACAATTGCCGTTTTTGACAGTTTCATAAAATAATCGTTCTTATTGTCCATAACCCGTACTCTTGCATTATAAAGCCGAACTCTTCCGCCATCCGTTATTATACTCCCGTATATTTTAAGTATTCCACCTAAAACAAGCAGCGAACCGCCTCTTTCTACAATAATATCACCGGTAACTTTAGTCGGTTTATCTATTATAAATGTCTTTCCGGCCTTAACGGTTATATTATCATAGTTCTCCTCAAGCACAAATTCAGGAAAAAAATACGACAGAACTGAATATCTTATCTCATAACCTTTCTTTCTGAAAAGTTCATATGCTTTCCCTGCCTTTTCAGTATCCTTTTTTTGAGCACTTTCACTAAATGTTTCAAAAAAATTTCTCTCAATATCTGAAAACCTGAATATCTGTTGATAATAATCAAGTACCTTTTCACAATAATCCTGCGACCATAGAGATAACTGATATATCTTATACAGGTCTAATACAAAACAATACTGTATTTCTTTCTCTCTTACCTTTTCAATACATTCAGTCAATCTGAAGTCAAAATAATTATTTATATCTGTTATTATCTGCTCTCTTCCTTTTTCTGAGATACATAATCTTACTGACAACGACTCGAAATACTCCTGAAGTTCTTTCATTGCTTTCATATTTCCAAGTGCCATAACACCAAGTCCAAAAGCATACAGATACCTGAAAGAGTCATCATAACGCACCATAGGATGACTTACTTTTTCAAGTTCGCTCTGTCTTTTTTTTAAATATCCTAATATGTCTGAATTAACTCCGGTCTCCATGCACCCACCTCCCCTTATATTCATATAAGTTTTTCCTATATAATTTTTCGTATATCTCATCTGTTTTCTTTACAGGCATCGTCTATCTTTTGCAACTCAATACTTCTTATCATCTCCTTTTTTATTTCTCTCGCTGTATTTTCCACAAGCTTTGCATTCTTTTTGCAATGTCTTATAAAAAATTCATTTTCTCTGCTGGTCGCTCTCATATAATTGCTGCATAAATACTGCTGCAGCCTGCCTGCATCTATCGCATACTCAAGTTCAATAGTATATGGCATAATCCCTATTCTGTTTCTCGGCACATTATATTCATAGCTTATCCTCTTTCGTGTCCACTTTCTTTCAGGACGGTATTTTCCTACAATGTATATGGCTTTTTCTCTTATCGAAGTATAATTTTCAAAAAAATCTCTTATATTGTCAGGATTTTGTGTAAGATTTACCACAACTATATCTGCATCAAACAATATCTGTTTTGTACTAAGATTTTGATTTGACTCCGTATCTATAAAAATATACTCTGAAACTTCTTCTAATATTTCAAACAACTCTCCGTGAACCATACTGAAATCATAATTGAATACTTCTTTGTTAAAAACCATCCCTGATGGCAAAAGACACATATTAGATAACATCAGATCAACTGTCGAATTTTTGATAAGTTCTCTATCCCTATCTCCACAATAAATCCTCTTTAGTATGTAATCCAGTCCGTATTTTACATTGTACCCTCCGGATTCCCTAAGGAAATCCTGCTGCATTGGCTGCAGCAAAACATCTTCAAGACTTTTGTTTCTGCTAAAATGATTTTCCAATAAAATTTCTTTAACTCTGCCTGCATTTCTAAGTGATACCATTGATGCGATACTCGCCATATTGGCTGTAACGCACATCTTCTCCCCTCCATTACTCCAAAATGCTATTTTCATATATATTCTCCATTCTTAAATTTTTCTCTACCCCTTTAATAAAGCAAACGTTTTTGCACTCTGCTTAATGCTGCATACTCCGAATACACTTATTATATTCGTATATTAAAGAATTTTTTTCGCAATGTAAAGTGGTTTTTGCCTTATTTTTGACAAAACTACATCTTTCTCCATTATTCACAAATTTTTGTTTATTTTTTCTACATATCAAAAAAAATGTCACTTATTTCGTAACATTTTTCTCGTATTACAAGACCAGAAAATATTTTTTTCGTCATTTTGCCAAAATTTCCATGATTTTTTTGTGCATTTTGCTACCACTGACTTTTCCATGCACTGCTGTTTTATAGACCCAATGGACTGCATTTACAATATCTTTTTCATAATTGCTGCCTTTTTGAAGACTTAAACTAAACATTATCGTATCGAGCATCACGATTTCTCCTGCCACCTGATATATCCTGTCATAAGTATCTTCATCCGGATTTTCATATTTTTTTGTAAAAATTCGGTAGTCAGCATAATTTTTATCAAATGTTGCAAGTCTTTCTCCATATTTTTTTGTAAAATCATTGTATCTTCGCCGAAACTCTTCTCCCTGCATCTGCTCCTCATATGCATCAAAACTTCCATCAAAATACATACAGTCTTTACAGCTTATTATAATATCTACTGCCATGTCGGCAAAGTCAAAAAAAAGTTCACTAAGTCTCTCCGGTTTTAAATAATATTTTGTTTTTATATCATTTATCAAAATATCAAATCTGTTCTTGTCCTGCGCAAACCAATTTACACCGCTTATATCGACCGGATACATTTTCTTGTCTGTTCCCATCTCATACCACATATTTTTTATTTTATCATTACTCAGATATTCTATTATGACAGGACATGACGCTGCCATAGATAAGAGCACAGTATCTTTATCTGAAAACGACAATCTCGGATATTTACGACAGGTATTACACAATGTCTTTTCATTTGAATTTCTCTGTATGCGGCAAAGACCATCACCATCGAGCATGGCACAGTCACCATTTGTCCTGTTCTTAAACGAATGCACATCGTCTTTCTCTACAATATTTGATAATATATCAGCCCTAAGACTTTTATTCTCAAGATTTTTAAATCTCTCATAGGCTTCTCTGTCAACAACTATCTTCCACCCACTGCAGCAGGTTGTCTGGCAGTTTCCCGCCAGACATTTAAAATCCATGTAATTTCCAAATACATATATCTTCATTAAAACATAAGCTCCGATTTATCTTTGAGAAGTCTTGCTCCTTTTGCAATAAATAAAACCCCGGTCGTAATCCCTGAAACGATAAGCAGTATTCCCATAACGAGATTAAATGAACCTACGGATTTCATTGTCTTATATATCTTCTCTCCCATATAAGTCTCCTTTTGGTCTTTTATTAAACTAAATTTACTTTAATTTTCGTTGAAATTGCTAATATGAGTTTCTATACATTCATTATTTTTAACTATAGTGCTCTGATTTTTATTATTTTACACCATACTGCTCATAATATTCATCGATTGCTGCCTTGAGTTTGTCGTCGATAAGCACTTTTCCCTGACATTCTTTATTGTAAAGACATTCTACAACATCCTCCATAGTTACAATGGCATTTGCACCAAAACCGTATTTTGACTGAATTTCATCGAGAGCACTTGCATCTGTGCTAAGACCTCTCTCCATTCTGTTTAATGAAACTATAAGACCTTTTATCTCAACATCTCCCTGAGCTTTGATGATAGGGAATGTCTCCTCAATAGATTTTCCTGATGTTGTCACATCCTCGATGATAACAACTTTATCGCCGTCTTTTATCTTGCTTCCGAGTAAGATTCCCGTATCTCCATGGTCTTTTACTTCTTTACGATTTGAACAGTATCTTACCTCTTTTCCATATAACTCACTGTATGCAATAGCAGTCGTAACACTGAGAGGAATTCCCTTGTATGCAGGTCCGAACAGTACATCGAAATCATCACCGTAATGCTCATGTATTGCCTTTGCGTAATACTCGCCAAGTCTCTTAAGCTGTGAGCCTGTGACATATGCTCCCGCATTCATAAAAAACGGTGATTTTCTTCCGCTCTTAAGAGTGAACTCTCCAAATTTTAAAACATCACTCTCTACCATAAATTCTATAAACTCTTTCTTATAACTTTCCATAATCAAACCTCTTTTCTATAAAATTTTTTGTCTGTCAAACTCCTTTAAACATCTTCATTCTTAGCTTTTAGCACATTCATGTCTACTGTCAGTCATCTTTATATCTAGACAAACGGCTTATGTTATTACTTCACGCAGCCGATAAGCTCATTTATATCTTTGACTCCGTTTTTATCCATAAATTCGGCTATTCCGTCAATAACATCTGTTGTTGCCGCCGGATTGTTAAAGTTTGCCGTTCCGACTGCAACCATAGCTGCACCTGCCATGATAAACTCCAATGCATCCTCTGCAGTTCTTATACCGCCCATTCCGAGAATTGGTATATTTACTGCATTTGCCACCTGATAGACCATTCTCACGGCAACAGGCTTTACGGCCGGCCCTGACATTCCGCCTGTCTTATTGGCAAGTGCAAATGTTCTTCTGTTTATATCAATCTTCATGCCCGTAAGCGTATTTATAAGTGATACCGCATCTGCTCCGCCTGCTTCCGCCGCCTTTGCCATCTCAGTTATGTCCGTAACATTAGGACTTAATTTCATTATGACAGGCTGTTTTGCATGATCCTTTATCTTTGATGTTATTTGCTCCACAAGTTTGGGATCCTGTCCAAAAGCAATACCTCCTGCCTTTACATTAGGGCATGATATATTTATCTCAAGCATTGAAACATCCTCATTTGCAAGTCTGTCTACAACCTCTATATATTCTTCCGGAGTCTTTCCACACACATTTACAATAATGTTTGTATCATATTTTTTAAGGAAAGGTATATCCCTGCTTACAAATGTGTCTATTCCGGGATTTTGAAGTCCTATCGCATTTAACATTCCTCCGTATGTCTCGCATACTCTCGGCGTATCATTTCCCGGCCACGGAACATTTGCAACACCTTTTGTCGTAACAGCTCCAAGTCTGTTTAAGTCAACATACTCACTGAATTCCTCGCCCGAACCAAAAGTACCCGATGCCGTTGTAACCGGATTTTTCATCTTAACTCCGGCAAAATCTACTGAAAGATTCATAAGCTTCCTCCATTTCGCAATATTTATTCTTTAAGCAAGTCCTCTACCGCCGCTTATTGCTCTACGCAATAGAAACATAGGACTTCCCTGATAGTGTTAAATCTCTATATCCTCTGCATTAAATACAGGTCCGTCTTTACATATTCTCTTGTTATGAACCTTACTGTGCTCATCAATATCTTTTGACTTGCATACACAGCCAAGACACGCCCCTATTCCACAAGCCATCTTTTCTTCCATTGAAATCTGTGCCTCGATGCCTTTTTCTTTTGCGTATGCCTTAACACCCCGAAGCATAGGAATAGGTCCACATGAGTAAAGTACATCCGCATCAAGCCCGTTTTCCTTTATTGCATCTATGACATTTCCTTTGGTTCCGACACTTCCATCCTCAGTTGATACATACACATTTGCATAAGGCTCAAATTCATCTTTGAGGAACAGGTCATTGTCTCTGTAACCGAGCACTACCGAAACATTTTCTTTTGAGTTAAGAGATTTTGCGAGTTCAAGCATTGGCGGTATTCCTATACCACCGCCGATAAGTACTGCCTTTCCTCCTTTAAGCGTAAAGCCGTTTCCGAGTGGTCCGACAACCGGTATCTTATCACCTTTAACCATCTTTGAAAACTCGTCTGTTCCCTTTCCTACAACCCTGTAAACAACTCTAAGACAGTTTGCAGCTTTGTCAATCTCACATATGCTTATCGGTCTTGGCAACAGCCTGCTGCCGTCAGCACTATACATTGAGATAAATTGTCCCGGAACTGCACTGTTCACAACATTAGCATAGGCTTCAAATTCAAGCCACATACTGAATATATCTTTTGTTATATTTTCCTGCGATCTTATCACCGCCATAGTTTTTTTCTTGTCAGCCATAAACCGTATAACCTCATTTCATTTAGTCAAGTGGATTATTCTCAATCCGCTCTGCTACTTGCTCATAACAGTTACTATTTGATGTCACGGATTGCTCTATTGCTGTGCAATTTTTACAATCCTCCAACATCCGGCAATTTATATGTAACCATACATTGCCGGATACTTTTGACCCTTGCGTCAAAATATGCTGTTGATATCGTTTTTCATATTAATGACAGCTTCCCTTGACGCATCTGCAAAATTCTCCTCACCGAATTTGCTGTATGCATCCTGCTTGTATGCTGCGATTATTCCTCTTGACGAATTTACTATAGCTCCAAGACCGTCCTCGTTAAAGTACGGTTTCAGGTCTTTTGCCGTACCACCCTGTGCGCCATATCCCGGTACAAGAATATATGTCTTTGGCATAAGTTTACGGAGAACTTTTCCCATTTCAGGATATGTAGCTCCGACAACACATCCGACATAACTGTAATCATCGCCCATGCAGTCCTCGCCCCATTTTGAAACCATCTCGCCGACAAGCTCATAGAGAGGTCTTCCTTCAACTTCTTTATCCTGAAACTCTCCACTTGACGGATTAGATGTTTTTACAAGAACAAAGATACCTTTCTTTTCTTCTTTGCACACATCAATAAAAGGCTTTACACCGTCACTTCCAAGATATGGATTTACTGTTGCAAAATCCTCGTCAAATCCTGCATAAGACTTTGAGCCAACCTGAACTTTTCCAAGATGACCTACAGCGTATGCAGCTGATGTTGATCCTATATCTCCACGCTTGATGTCTCCTATGACTACAAGACCTTTTTCTTTACAGTAATCTATAGTCTTTTTGTAAGATACAAGTCCCGGTATCCCAAACTGCTCATACATTGCAATTTGTGGCTTTACGGCAGGGATAAGGTCATATGTCGCATCTACTATGGCTTTGTTGAACTGCCATATAGCCTCTGCCGCTCCCTCAAGTGTCTCTCCATGCTGTGCAAAAGCTTTTTCCTGTATATGCTTTGGCACATAGTTAAGCATAGGATCAAGTCCCACGACTATAGGTGCATTTTTCTTCTTAATCTCTGAAACTAATTTATTTATCATTTATCTTCCTCCGTTTTATTTTTTATATACTCTGTTTACTGCTTATAACACTATTAACTGCTATCTCAGCATATCACCTGTTTTGCAATTATCTTATTTGTTTTCCTAGTATTTATATACGATTTTTCCGTCAACTATGGTCGTAATGACTCTGCCTTTGACTTTTTTACCGTCAAAAGGCGTGTTCTTTCCTTTTGATACGAACTTACTGCTGTCTATTTTATACTCCTTAGTAATGTCGGCTATAACTATATCTGCTGCTTTGCCCGGTGCAAGATTTCCTTTATCTATGCCAAGCACTTTTGCCGGATTTACACTCATCTTTTCCACAAGCTGTGACAATGTAAGCACTCCTTTGTCTACAAGCTCCGTATAGCCAAGTGCAAATGATGTCTCAAGTCCGACTATTCCAAAAGGAGCCTTTAACATAGACTGGTCTTTCTCCTCTTTCCCATGTGGTGCATGGTCTGTTGATATAACTTCCATAATACCTGTTTTAAGTCCTTCTTTTAATGCATCAACATCCTCTCTGTTCCTGAGTGGCGGGTTCATTTTAAATCTTCCATTATCCTCCGTTATCTCATCATCAGACATTGTAAAGTGATGCGGACATACCTCCGCACTTACCGGAAGCCCCTGCTTTTTAGCCATTTCGACAAGAACAACGCTGTCTGCCGTTGAACAGTGACAAAGATGCAGTCTGTTTCCTGCTTCTTTTGACATTATAATATCTCTCGCAACGATAACATCCTCAACAGAGTTTGTGATACCCGGAAGTCCAAGTTCCTCTGCCTTCTGCCCCTTATTCATAACACCGCCCTCGACAAGAGCCTTGTCCTCACAGTGCGAGAACATTGGAAGATCAAGTCTTGCAACTTCTTTAAGCGATTTTCTGAACAATGCAGAATCCATAACCGACTTGCCATCCTCGCTTAATGCCACGATACCCGCATCTTTCATACCCTCAATGTCAGCAAGTTCTTTTCCTTCCTGACCTATAGTACACGCGCCTATAGGAAGAATATGAACCGGTGAGCACTCTGCTCTTTTAAGCAGGTCTTTTACACTTTCCGGACTGTCTATGACAGGTTTTGTGTTTGGCATCGGGCATATGGATGTGACTCCACCTCGTGCCGCCGCCTTAGAGCCTGTCTCAATAGTCTCTTTATACTCAAAGCCCGGCTCTCTTAAATGAACATGAAGATCGATAAATCCCGGCATAACAACCTTTTCATCTGCGTCAATTACATTTGTATCTTCATCTTCCACAATAAAATCAGCAACTTTTTTAATTTTTCCATCCTCTATTAAAATGTCTTTTTTCCCATCAATATAATTTGCAGGATCTACCACTCTGCCATTTTTTATAAGAATTTTTTCCATAAATATATCTTATGCCTTTCCCTATATACAGAGAGAGCACCCGCCAAACAATATGACAGATGCACTCCTCTTATTAATAAAGTTCCGCCTTTTCAAGATCTTCAAGCATTCGCTTATTATGAATGTATTTTTCAAAGTCCATATAATCAATCCACTTAGCATCGTTCAGTTCTTCGGACAAAACCACTTCATCCTCATTCTGCTCTGTAAGGCAAAGATAGGCAAGTCCTAAATTACACTCTGATCCAATCATAAATGTCCATGTATAAAGAACTCTGTCAACCTCGGTTATCAGACCTGTCTGTTCCTGTATTGTTCTTACAACGGCTTTATCCGGTGATTCACCAAACTCTGCCTCTCCATCGATAAATTCCCACTGATACGGCTCCATGATATTATCATCGTACCATTTTTCTACAGCCAGATACTTATTATCTCTCTGGACAATCCCCTTAACTAAAATACGATACTTATTCATATGGTACCTCCCATTCATATGCTGCCGTTCACACTTATTGTGTAACCGGTAACATTCATGCTGCTTTATGATTATTTTGCTGTAATATATCCTTTTGCTTTCAAAAGTTCTGCGATAAGAACAGCTCCACCTGCTGCACCACGAACAGTATTATGTGATAAACCTACAAATTTGTAGTCAAATACAGTATCTTCACGAAGTCTGCCAAGAGATATTCCAAATCCGTTTTCATAATTTACATCAAGTGAAACCTGAGGACGGTTATCCTCCTCAATATACTGGATGAAATGCTTTGGTGCATTTGGAAGTCCAAGTTCCTGTGGCATTCCGCTGAACTCTCTCCATATTTTAATGATTTCTTCTTTTGAAGGCTTCTTTCCCTCTTCAAATGTCATAAATACTGCTGCCGTATGACCATCCTGAACAGGTACACGGATACACTGTGTTGTGATAACAGGACTATCTGCCTTTACTATCTCGCCATTCTCAACATGACCCCAGATACGAAGTGGCTCCTGCTCACTCTTTTCTTCCTCACCACCGATAAATGGAATAATATTGTGCTCCATCTCAGGCCAGTCCTTAAATGTCTTTCCTGCTCCTGAAATAGCCTGGTATGTTGTTGCAACAACTGTCTTTGGCTCATATCCTGCTTTCTTAAGTGCATGAAGTGCCGGTGTATAACTCTGAATAGAGCAATTTGGCTTAACTACAATAAATCCTCTTGTAGTACCAAGACGCTTCTTCTGGTCAGCAATAACTTCAAGATGCTCAGGATTAAGCTCAGGCACAACCATTGGCACATCAGGTGTCCATCTATGTGCACTATTGTTGGAAACAACTGGAGTTTCTGTTTTCGCATATTCTTCTTCAATTTTCTTAATCTCGTCTTTAGTCATATCTACCGCACTAAATACAAAATCAACTTTTGAAGCAACACTGTCAACATCGCTGACATCCTGTACCACAATCTTCTTTACGGCTTCAGGCATTGGTGTAGTCATCTTCCAACGACCCCCGATTGCTTCCTCATATGTTTTACCTGCACTTCTTGGGCTTGCAGCTATAGCTACAACCTCAAACCAAGGGTGATTTTCTAATAATGAGATAAATCTCTGTCCTACCATTCCAGTACCACCAAGGATACCAACTCTTAACTTCTTATCCATGTCTTTCCTCCATATAGTTTAACTCACCGACATATCGGCTTTATTCATCTTTTAATTCTACACTATTCAGTGCAATAAGTCAATTTTACTGTGACTACTTTGATGCAGAGATTGATATAAAAGACCAGATATGGTAAAGTATTAAAGGATTATGATTATTATTTTCAGAAAGGATGATTATTTATATGAAATCTACACCAGTCAAAGGAACGAGAGATTATCTTCCAAAAGAAGTTGAAATAAGAGATTATCTTCAGAATGTAATTGCCGAGACATACAGAGATGCAGGATTTGTACGCATTACTACTCCTATCATTGAAGATGCTGTAAACCTTGACAAGAGCGAGGGTGGCGAAAACTTAAACCTTATATTCAGAGTTCTTAAAAGAGGAAAAAAACTTTCTTCTGCATTAAATAACGAAAATGTGACAGAAAAAGAATTATCTGACATGGGACTTAGATATGACCTTACTCTCCCTCTTTCAAGATATTTTTCAAATAACAAAAATGAACTTATGACACCTTTTAAAGTTATTCAGATGGACAGAGTGTATAGAGCCGAAAGGCCTCAAAAAGGTCGTCTGCGTGAGTTTATGCAGTGTGATATAGATATTATAGGAAATGACTCAAGAGACGCAGAGATAGAACTTATCCTCACCACAACAAAGGCTCTTAACAGAGTCGGCTTAAAGAATTACACCGTAAAGATAAATGACCGCCGCATACTTAAGAGCATTTTCTCATATACAGGCTTTGATGATGCCGACAACGAAAAGCTTGCCATTATATTTGATAAGCTTGATAAGATAGGAATTGACGGTGTAAAAGCTGAACTTGAAGAAAATTCATTTGACAAAAATGCAATTGACAAATTCATAGGTCTTTTTGAGAACGGCAGTCTCACACTTGACTCTATCGCAGATGTATGTGATGCAGAATATGTCAATGACCTTAAATATATCATTGATACAGTTGACAAAGCTTCAAACGGAACTATCCCTGTTGAGTTTACTCCATCACTCGTAAGAGGGCAGGGTTATTATACAGGCACTATATTTGAGGTTGCAGCCGATGGTTACAGCGGTGCTGTTGCAGGCGGCGGACGATATGACAACCTTATTGGAAAGTTCTTAAATGAGGACATTCCTGCCGTAGGATTCTCAATCGGCTTTGAAAGGATTTTCGGCATCCTCATGGAACAGAATTATGCGATACCTGACCGTAAAAAGCGTATTGCCGTATTCTATGACAAAGATAATTATGCTGATGCCCTTGCATATGCTGAAAATTTAAGGGATGAATATATGGTTTCAGTTATCGCAAGACCTAAGAAGCTTGGTAAATTCTTAAACAAACTTGAACAGAATGAATTCGACGGCTTTGCGGTTTTCGGAGAAGCTGACGGAGTTAAGTTGTTTGGATAGTTGAGAATTGGCTTACGGACGCAAAAACAGGATTTTATTTTACGCTCAGGGACGGCTCGCGCCTCGGAGAAAAGCGTAGCGGTACATATGTGAGCTTAATACGCTCACTTAGTACCGACACTTTTCTAACGCCCTTTGCTGCAAAATAAAATCCTGTTTTTGCTGTTTCTCGGAAATTTTTAAACACATTTATATATTTAACTTTAAGTAAAACTATTTTTTAGTTATTGTTTATTTTTCCTTTTCTCAGAAATCTGTTTTGATACACTAATATATTCAAAGTTAAGCAGAAATATTTTTATAGTTGTTGTTTATTTTTACTTTTCTCGGAAATCTGTTTTGATACACTAATATATTCAAAGTTAAGCAGAAATATTTTTATAGTTGTTGTTTATTTTTACTTTTCTCGGAAATCTGTTTTGATACACTAATATATTCAAAGTTAAGCAGAAATATTTTTATAGTTGTTGTTTATTTTTACTTTTCTCGGAAATCTGTTTTGATACACTAATATACTCCAATTTAAACAGAAATATTTTTATAGTTATTTTTTATTTTTCCTTTTCTTGAAGTTTTCTTTAACTAACACTAATATATTATAATTTAGGCATGATTTTTTATATTAAAAAAGATGCAGTTTTTTTTCCATATTGAAATACAAATCTGCATCTTTTAATTTTTTATATTTTCTCTTTTTAGTAGTGCATGAATACCATCTGTTTATATTTTGTGAGTTCATATATTCTCGCTGCACTTGATGGACTTAAATTAAGACATCCATGTGAGCCTCTTACTTTGTAAAGACTTGGACTCCAGCTTCCCCATGGCTGCCATTCTGCCTGATGGAATCCTGTTCCTGTCCATGTGATTCGTACCCAGTTTGCTACAGGTGTTGCATAGTTGTCTCCTGTGAGGACTCTATGTCTCGCATGATCTTTTATGAAGAACATTCCTGTTGTTGTCTTTCTGCCCGGTACAGGTCTTCCTGATATTGTGGCACATGAATAGATTACTTTTCCGTTTTTAAATACATATACCATCTGTGAGCCTAGGTCAGCTTCTATATAACTGTTTTTATTCCAGTCATTCATCTTATTCTTTGGATCGTATCTGTATGCTGTTCCGAGCCACTCCGGCTTCTGCGTAACGGTAATCGCCTTTTTGGCTGTCTCATCCTGATTATTTATATAGTCATTTTGCAATTTTCGGCTTATCTTCTTTGTTACTCCCGCCTTTAACTGGGCACACATTTTCTCATAATCAAGCTGCCATCCGTAATCACCACCGGAAAGTCTCATCATCTTTCCTGTATGACTCTTAAACTTTCTTGTTCCGCCAAGAGTCTTATATTTCAGACAAAGCTTTTCCATCCAGTCTCTCATTGCCTGATTGTCAAGAACTGCTTTTCCATTATTATATGTAATCCATTTACTTATGTCTTCCGGTGTCGCACTCTCCTGAACTCCCTTATGTATAGTCCATGTAACCCATCTAAGTGCTGTTGCATTGCATACATTTACTTCTCTTCTGAGTTCTTTATCTTTAGAAGTAAGTGCCGGTTTTTCGTAAATATCCGGATATTTTTTTTCATCAGAAACATCTATTGAAGTTTCACCATTATCTAAAGCTGTCTTTACTGTTTCTGAAAATTTATCCTTATCAAGAGTGTTTCCCACATCTTCTTTTACAACCTGATAACTGTTTTTCTTTTTTGAATATACAGCCTTTGCATCAACAGGTGCCGTAACCTTATAACTACTGTCTCCTTTTACTATTGATGCCGAGCTAAGGATAGAATCTACTTCATTTTCATCATACGATACCTTTGGTTCGATTTTAGTATCATTATTCTTGAAAAGATTTGAATACGAAAACTTGTCATGCTGCTGCTCAAATGCTTTTTTTACGGCATCTTCAACACCGACTTTGTAATCAATATCATCACCATTTATCGTAAGTTTTCCATCTTTTCTTCCCTTAATGTCAAGCTGATATGAACCATAGACCTTTTCCATTGCCTTTACCGACTCTGAAAGTGTCATGCCTGAAACATCCTTGTCACCTATCTTTGTATCAGGATACCAATGACTGCCATAATAAACTCTTATGCCTATAAAAACTGCGGCAGCTATGACTACAACTGCTGCAACTGCTATCAACGCAATCTTTCTTCCAAGTCCTGAGGTATTATTTCCTGAAATACTATTCTTTTGTTTATTAGCGTTTTTCATAATTTCCTCCATTAATTATAACATCTTTTCCCTATTCCACTTTACGAATTATAGTTTTAAATTGATACAATGTCAATACTTAGCGGCATTACATTTTTATTACGATTGTTACAATTTGTTTAAAGCAATACAGCTATCATAGCACAAATATGTGTCTTAACAGTGTTTTTATGATGCCGTACGCACCTCAAAAGTAAACAGTAATATTTTCATTACTTCCTATAATACAACAAAACTTCCGTTTATGCAAAAAATTAAGGAGACCTGATATAAAGCCTCCTTAACTTTTATTATGTACTCTCGGTATCTTCTGAGCGAAGAATTTCGAGATGGATTTATTATGATATTGGTTTCAAAATTTATTTTATTACCAACTTATGCCCCAAAATTGCTGTCTGTTTTCAATCCCTTTATCATATCTTTAAATCTCATCATCACTCTGTAATGCATCAAATCCACTGTCACCTGTACGAACTTTGACTACATTTTCAACATCATATACAAATATCTTTCCATCTCCGATATTTCCTGTATAGAGTGCTTTCTTAGCTGTATCTATAACAGTTTCTACAGGAACGGCACTGACAACAACCTCGACTTTCATCTTAGGAAGAAGTACCACATCAAGTTCTGCACCACGATATTTTGTAGTCATACCCTTCTGAGTTCCACAGCCAAGCACCTGCGTTACCGTAAGACCGTTTACACCGATATTGTTAAGTGATTCCTTAAGATCCTCAAATTTACTCTGTTTGCATATGATAGAAACTTTTGTAAGTTTTGGAATTTCCTCATTCTTTTCAGTTTCAGTTTTCTTATAGGCAGCAGGTTTTGGTGCTGATACCGTTGATACATTTGTAACCTCGACAGCTTTATCAATAGGCACATTTCCCTTAAGGGTCTCAACTGATGTACCTGCTGAGTAGAACATATTTCCCGCCGGCATAAAGTCTGCATATGCTGATGAAAGACCATGTTCAACTGAATCAAGACCCTGAAGTTCTTCTTCTGCAGACACTCTAAGTCCCAATGTATGTTTGATTGCAAGGAATGTAATCGTAATAGTAACAACCGTCCATGCTATTGTTGCTGCCATTCCTACTATCTGAAGTCCAAGCTGTGTAAATCCGCCGCCATAGAAAAGTCCCTCAGCTTTTATTGCTCCACCGTCAAGTGCAATCTGAAATCCCGGTGCTGATTTTGTTGCAAAAAGACCTACGGCAAATGTTCCCCAGATACCATTCATCATATGTACTGCAACGGCACCTACAGGGTCATCAATCTTAAGTTTATAATCAAGAAGCCATACTCCAAACACAACGAGCACACCTGCTACAGCTCCTATAATAAATGAACCTGTGCAGTCAGTAACATCGCAGGATGCCGTGATTGCAACAAGTCCTGCAAGTGATGCATTAAGACACATTGAAACATCAGGCTTGCCATATTTTATCCATGTGAATATCATACATACTACTGTTGCAACTGCCGGTGCTATTGTTGTTGTAAGGAAGATAGAGCCTAAATCCTCAAGCGAAGTAGCTGCTGCACCGTTAAATCCATACCAGCCTAACCAGAGGATAAATACACCAAGTGCTCCTATTGTAAGGTTGTGACCTGGAATAGCATGTGGCTTTCCTGTTCTTTTACTGAACTTTCCAATACGGGGTCCAAGCATTGCCGCACCAATAAGTGCACAGATACCACCAACCATGTGAATACAGTTTGAACCGGCAAAATCATGAAATCCCATCTTTGCAAGGAACCCACCACCCCATGTCCAGTGTGCTTCGATAGGATAGATGACCGCTGAGATAACTGCTGAATATACGCAATATGAGATAAATTTTGTTCTTTCTGCCATTGCTCCTGAAACAATAGTAGCTGTTGTTGCACAGAATACTAAGTTAAATACAAAGCCTGAAAAATCAAAATTTGCATAATCCTTAAATATATTAAATCCCGGTGCTCCAAAGACACCTCCGACATCGTTTCCAAGAAGTAATGAATAACCTATCACGATGAACATCACCGTACCTATACAGAAGTCCATAAGGTTTTTCATAATAATATTTCCTGAGTTCTTTGCCCTTGTAAATCCGGCTTCAACCATTGCAAAGCCTGCCTGCATCCAGAAAACCAGTGCGGCACCTATAAGGTACCAGACGCCCCACAGATTACTGTTAATATAATCTAAAATTTCATTTGACATATAATGTGCCTCCTTTTTATCCTGATGTACCATAAATTTTATATAATTTTACTGTTCAAATTTACTGTATAACAGTGACATTAACAACATACATATACTTTTTCAAATACATCTCGGTATTAACCCGTTTTAATCTGCGTGTCCGGACAACAAATCTAACTGGCAATATAATTTATACACCAGCACAAGTTTTGTGCTAATGCAAAAAAGGTGCCACGATTATTTCTTCGTGACACCTTTGTCATGGCTATTATTATACACTTAATTGCTTTTCTGTCAACCGTTTTTTTACATTTTGTTCATTTTAGTAAATAGGTCATATAATATATTAAAATTATATAAAATCTTTATCAGAATTATACAAAAATATCATATTAAAAAAACTATTACTCTATCATCCATTTTATAAACTGTTTAGCCTCTTCCGTATTTTTTGATGTAGCAGTTATACCAACTACCGGCTTTTTAAGCAGACCGCCGAGTGTCTCTTTATATTTTTTACTGTCACTCAAATAAAGTCCGAAATTATAAGTCTTTCCCTCTGATGACTTTAACTTTTCTGCACTCTGTTTACTTTTTCTTAATTCCTCACCTGACACATATTTTGCAAAATACTTTTTATTTTTGTCATAATCTTTGTAGAAAGATACAGTATCTGATGAGGACGGGTCTGCCATACAGCCCTCATTTGCCCATCTTTTATATGTATCCTCCGAAGCGATGATAACATCAACCACGCCTGAATAAATATATGTCTGTATCTCCTGGTCGCTCGTTCCATTATCGACTTTTACATACTCATTCTTTGTGTCAATGTTCAGATATTTTTCTACGGCTTTCTCAAAATCAGCAACTTTATCCTCATCAAGCACATCATCTTCTATCGCTATATAAAGTACGCAATGCGGCTTCTTTTGAACGGCATTTTTAAAAAAGAGCACTGCAAGTATCGCCACCACGATAACCACCGCCACCGTACCGAGATAATACTGTCTGAAATATGCTCTCTTTTCCCTGCCTTTAAGTTTTTTAAGCTGTCCGTTATTTGCATCAAGACCATCATCTCTTTTCTGATAAATCTCAGATTCATCCTCAAGCATCTTCTTTTTTTCTTCTTCTGAAAAATTCATTGCCATATAACAAATTTCCTCATTTCTTTTTTAATAAATTATAAAAAAATAATCAACAATACAACTAACAAACTCTTTGTAATGCCAATTATTTTTTATGATTGAACTGTTACGATAAATCAGATTATAACTTTTATACATACTATATAAAACATAACTTTTTATATTATTTTTGCACAGATAATTATATAGATAATTGCGAAACTGTCTATATTTTTTACTAAGTTTTACACATATAATCAGTTCCTCAATTAATTATATATACGATCCCCATATATAGACCACCATATAACCCACTATCTGCAATCCGTTCACAACCGCTCCTATAGTCGGAAAAAGGTATCTGATATTTTCTTTTCTAAGACTTATCCATGACAATATAAATCCCGAAATACTTATAATAAAACAGAGTATTCCCACAATGCCGACTATCATCCCGCCATTTCCTTTGTTATTTCCCGACACAAAACAGGTTACGCCAAACATCACCAACGCAAAAATGCCTATAATCACTGCCCAGATACCCGATGCCGGGTGCTTTTTGTCTGTGAGCCTTAACTCACCCTCTTTTTTTCTTTTTTTCCTGCTTCTCATATTTATCTTTATTTCCTCCTGTTTTTCTTTTTGTTCTTCTTTTCCGTCTTATGTCTAAATATAAACATACAGATTGCAAAACATATATATCCCAATATACCGCCCGATGTATTTAATATCACATCATCGACATCACACGAGCCAAGCTTTGATATAAGCTGGATAAGCTCAACCGTAACCGAGCACAGCATACACATAAATGTTACCTTGAATATACTCCTGTTCTTATATGACAGTACAGGCAGCACAAATCCAAGCGGCATAAAACATAAAACATTTCCCATGAGATTTAATAGAACATAGAAACTTCCAAGTCTTCTGTAATAAGTAATATACCTCTGAATCTCCGTAAACGGTTTAAGGTTGTAGTGATATGTATCACTCGGAGTTCTCCCCAGCATCTCACTAAAAAACAAAAAATAGACCATCATAACAAGATATATTATAAATAAGATCCATGAAATGAGCTGTATTATAAATTTATGTTTCTTTTTCATTTTACTCCTTATTCCTATACTTTTTTACATATATAAATTTTTACATATATGGATTTTCCGTACTATTCTCATTCAAAATCCACTCAAAAACACAGTACCCTATATGTTTTATACATATATGTACTGCGACTTTCTTATATAATATATTATACACTGAAAACTTTTGCAATATTAAAAGATATTAAATTTTTATTACAGTGTAACAGTTCAGCCATAAAAAGATAATTGGCAATACAATGAGCTTGTTCATTGTATTGTTAAGTACCTTTTTATGGTAGAATAGCCTTTCATTTCTGAAATGAGTAAACATAAGCTGCAAAGCTGATTGCAAATATCCGCTTTAAATGAAAAGCTGAACGGTTACTGTAATGATATCTCCTCAAAACACAACAAACAGACAGCCTAATACAGACTGTCTGTTTATCACAAATTTATCTCTTGTAAATATTTCTTCATTAGTGACAATTACTGGCGAAGTTCTACATCCATCTCAGCAAGTGCCTTAATTATCTTATCCATTGCAGCATTTACCTCATCATCTTTGAGTGTGTGGTCTTTTGCCCTGAATACTATCTTATATGCAAGTGACTTAAATCCCTTGACAAGCTGTGAACCCTCATACACATCGAAAAGTTCATATGACTCAACAAGTTTTCCGCCCTTTTTGCTGATTACTTTTTCTATATCTCCTGCGAGAACTTCTTTCTTCATGCTAAGACTTATATCTCTTGTCATTGCAGGGAATTTTGGAACGCCCTCGTATTTTACTTCAAAGTCAGCCATATCCATGATAGCTTTCATATCGACTACGGCGATATATGTTCTCTCACCGATTGCAAAGTTTTTCTGTACTACCGGATGAACTTCACCTAAATAAGCTATCTGAACACCGTCATACATAACTTTTGCCTGGCGTCCCGGATGAAGAAATGCTTTTCCTGCCTCTGGGTCATACTCAGCCTTTTTCTTAAGACCGAGTTTTGTCATAAGCGTCTCGATAATACCTTTCATTGTGAAGAAATCTCCGTCACCGTACATTCCGAGTGTAAGCTGCATACGCTCATCAGGAAGCTCGGTAAGAGGAAGCTGTTTTGGAAGGTAAACATTTGCAAGTTCATAAAGTCTTACATTCTTGTTTCTTCTATTATAGTTTGTTGAAAGTGATGTGAGCATACCTCCGAGTGCAGATGTTCTCATAACGCTGTAATCCTCACCTAAGGGATTTGTTATCTTTATGCTCTTTCTAAGAATATCATCCTCTGGAAGATTTAATTTGTCATATACCTTAGGACTCTCAAAGGAGAATGTCATTCCCTCGTTGAATCCATATCCCTCTACCACAATTCTTGCAGCCTTCTCATGTTTGAGTTTTTCTGACAATCCCCCTGCTGTAGCAGAACTCTTTGGAAGTGTCATAGGAATCTTGTCATATCCGTAAAATCTCGCTACTTCTTCTGCAAGATCGGCAAGTCTTTCAAGATCCTGTCTCCATGTCGGAACAATAACTTCTTTCTTATCAGTATCTACTGTAAGATCAAGTTTTTCAAAATATTTTACCATTGTGGCTTCATCTATATCTGTTCCAAGAAGTGCATTTATCTTATCTGCATCGTAAGGGATAACTATAGGCTCTTTCTCTACCGGATAGTAATCGATTGTTCCACCAACAACCTCGCCTGCACCAAGTTCCTCGACAAGCTGGCACGCTCTGTTCATCGCATCAATGGCATTGTTCGGGTCAAGTCCCTTTTCAAATTTTGCCTGTGCATCAGTACGCATACCAAGTTTCTTTCCTGAAAGACGGATGTTTGTGCCGTCAAATGTTGCTGCTTCAAAAAGCATTGTCGTAACATCATCAGTTATCATAGAGTTTTCTCCACCCATGATACCTGCAATTCCTACCGGTTTCTTGCCGTCACATATCATAAGCATAGTATCGTCAAGCTCCCTCTCCTGTCCGTCAAGAGTCACGAACTTCTCGCCCTTATCAGCTTTTCTTACGATTATCTTTTTGTCCTCAATCTTATCAAGGTCATATGCGTGCATAGGCTGTGCATACTCCTCCATAACATAGTTTGTTATATCTACGATATTGTTTATAGGACGGATTCCTACTGACGCAAGTCTTCTCTGCATCCATTCCGGAGACGGTGCAATCCTGATATTTTTTACAACTCTTGCCGTATATCTAGGGCAGAGTTCAGGATTTTTTACTTCAACTGAAATATAATCATTTACATTCTCACTGTTTCCTGTCTCTTTAACCTCAGGTACTACAAGTTTCTTGCCAAATGTTGCAGCAACCTCCCTTGCGATACCTATCATTCCGAAACAGTCTACTCTGTTTGATGTTATCTCGTACTCAAATCTTACATCGTGAAGTCCTAAAAGTTCTACTACATCTGAGCCAATCTTTGCGTCCTTGTACTCAGGGTTGTCACTCAATATATAAATTCCGTCTTTTGCAGCATCAGGGTACATATCAGTTGTTGAACCAAGTTCCTCGATAGAGCACATCATACCAAATGACTCAACTCCACGGAGTTTTCCCTTTTTAATCTTAAATCCGTTTTCTGACTCTCCGTCCTTGTGTGAGCTTGCAACATGACCGCCATCGAGAACAACAGGAACTTTCTGTCCCTCCTTAACATTTGAAGCACCTGTTACTATCTGTACCTCCTTTCCGTCCTCATCAACCTGTACCTGACAGATAACAAGCTTGTCTGCGTCAGGGTGTTTCTCAATCTTATTTATCTTACCAACAACAATCTTATCAAGGTTTTTGTCAAATTCAGTAAATCCCTCAACCTTTGTACCTGATAAAGTCATTGCATCCGTATATTCCTGAGCTGTACAGTCAAGGTCAGGAACATATGCTTTTATCCATGAAAAAGATGTATCCATATCTCTATACCTGCTTTCTTTCTTCGTTTTACATTTTGTGTTTCAAATATAAAAATCACAAAATCGTCAATATATTTCTTATTAGCTTTATTTTTACAAAGCATCATATTTTAAAACTGCTTAAGGAAACGCGTGTCATTTTCATATAAGAGTCTCATGTCATCAATCTCATACTTGAACAATGTGATTCTCTCAAGACCTACACCGAACGCAAATCCTGTGTATTCCTCAGGGTCGATTCCGCTCATCTCAAGTACATGAGGATGAACCATACCACATCCAAGAATTTCTACCCAGCCTGAACCCTTGCAGAAACGGCATCCTTTTCCGCCACACTTAAAACAGGTAACATCCATCTCAGCACTAGGCTCCGTGAACTGGAAATGATGAGGACGGAACTTAACCTTTGTGTCCTCTCCGAAAAGTCTCTTTGCAAATTCCTGAAGCGTTCCTTTAAGGTCTGCAAATGTGATATTCTTGTCGATAACAAGACCCTCTATCTGATGGAATGTAGGAGAATGTGTGGCATCCACCTCATCTGAACGGAAAACTCTGCCCGGTGCTATCATTCTTATAGGAAGCTTTCCTTTTTCCATCTCATGTACCTGAACTGAAGATGTCTGCGAACGAAGAAGTATATCCTTTGTAATATAGAATGTATCCTGTTCATCTTTTGCAGGGTGGTTGTCAGGGATATTGAGTGCCTCAAAATTATAGTAATCATACTCAACCTCCGGTCCCTCAACAACTTCATAACCCATTCCAACAAATATATCTTCAACTTCTTCAAGTGTTATCGTATTGGGATGACTGTGTCCCATTGCGAGTTTTTTGCCCGGAAGTGTGACATCTATCGTCTCACTCTTGAGTTTTTCATCTAAAATAGCTTTTTCAAATATCTCTCTTTTTTCATCTAATCTTTCTTCGATAGTCTTTCTTGCTTCATTTACAAGCTGACCTACCTTTGGTCTGTCCTCAGGAGCAACATCTTTCATCGCTTTTAATACTGATGTAAGCTCTCCTTTTTTTCCTAAAAACGATACTTTAATCTCATTAAGTCTGTCAAGACGGTCTGATGAATCAATCTGTGCCATTGCTTCATCAAGAATTTTTTTAAGCTTGTCTTTCATTTCTTTTTTCCTTTCTTTATTTTCATATAAACACATAAATGTGCGAGCCTTACGGAACTTTTTTTAAATTTTTTGATTGCTGTTCCTCTCACAGAACATTTCTTTCATAACAAAAAGACTTTCCGTAAAAACAATACGGAAAGTCTAATATTATATATAAAGGTACCTCCCGGACTGCACTACAGTCAGGGACGGCTCTTACTTATCTTAAGTACCGCGGTACCACCCTGATTTTCATGTGATATATTATCATTTTCATGTCTGTGCATGAACAATGCTAAAAATATATACATAAACTCTTAATTTGCGGATAACGGTCGCTAACCCCGTCACTGTCTACTAAAATATTACTTTTCACACATATTGCGAAACAAGTAAAAATAAAATTCAACAGTGAAGCTCCTGTGGGAAATTCATCATAAACCGTAACATAAAGATGCTTTCAGCCGGGGACATCTTCTCTCTGGATGAATGATATATGACTACTTTACACATTCACAGCCTTTAAACTTTAATAATATCATATAAATATAATAATATATTTATGTTAAGCATAACAGCTTTAACGCAGACTATTCTATCACATCTGTTTTAAAACTTCAACTATCTTTTCAAATTTCATTCCGTGTGATGCTTTTACAAGTATCGCATCATTTTCTCTTACTATGTTCTTTAATCGGTCAACGGCTTCATCCCTTGTGGCAAAATAATACAAACCATCTGTTTTTCCTGCTGCCTTTGCACCGTCATAGTATTCTTTTGCGAGTTCTCCCGCACATACAATACAGTCAATACCTTTATCTGCGGCATACTCACCAACCTCATAGTGAAGTTTTCTCTCATCACTTCCTAGTTCAAACATATCGCCGAGTATTGCAACTTTTCGCTCCTCTGCCTCTGCAAGCACATCAAGTCCCGCTTTTGTTGATACAGGATTTGCATTATAACAGTCATCCATTATCGTAAATCTGTCTGTCTCCACGATACTGCTATGACCTGATACCGGCTTAAATGCAGCCACTCCTGCCGCTATCTGCTTTTCATCAAGTCCCAATTCAAGACCTATGGCAACTGCCGCAAGAGCATTTGATACCATGTGGTGTCCCGGAACATTTACACGAAGTCTCATTTTTCCTTTCGGTGTAACTGCTGTAAATACTGTTCCTGCAAGACCTTTTGATTCCACTTTCTCTGCATATATGTCATTCTTTTTGTCAAATCCAAAGAAAACAGGCTCTAAACCGTTTACCTCTTTAACAGTGGCAAGTTTATCATCATCACCGTTAAGAAATGCCTTTCCGCCCTCTTTGAGATAATTAAAAATCTCCGTCTTTGCCTTAAGCACTCCGTCCCTGTCACCCAGATTTTCAAGATGGCACTGACCTATATTTGTGATAACACACATATCAGGCTTTACAATCTTTCCAAGCCTTGACATTTCTCCAAAGTCACTTATACCCATCTCAACGATGGCAAGCTCATGTTCTTCCCTGAGTCTGAACAATGTAAGCGGCACGCCTACTTCGTTATTAAAGTTGCCCTGTGTCTTTAAAGTATTAAATTTCTCGGACATAACTGCCGCAAGCATCTCTTTTGTTGAAGTCTTCCCCACGCTTCCCGTGATGCCAACTATCTTTGTGTTCATTACCTCACGGTAATACTCCGCTATATCTTTCAATGCCTGAAAACATGACTTAACTACTATATATCCGTTTTTTTCTGAAATGTTTATACTGTTTTTATCAGGTTCATCCTCAGACAGACAAACAATGGCACCGTCCTCATATGCCCCGTTTATAAATTTATTGCCGTCAACTCTCTCACCTTTTATTGCAACAAACATACAATCCTTTTCAACTTTTCTGCTGTCAGTAGTAATCGAAGATATTTCTATATTTTCTATGCTTTTATCTGCATAAAGTTTTCCATTGCAGATTTCGGATATTTTTTTTAATGTAAGATTTTTCATTATAACTAAAATTCCCTTCTAACAGTTCAGATCACAGTGACTTCAAATCGTCTTTTCCATAATGACTGTTCGTACCTGGTGCCGGAAGTTCTTCTGTCTCACCATTATATGTGGCAAGTGCCTGTGCGATAACCTGCTCACACAAAACTCCGTACTCTATTCCAAGAACTTTTGCTTCCTGTGGTAAAAGACTTGTCGCTGTCATTCCCGGAAGTGTATTTGCCTCAAGACAATACATATTGTCATCTGCATCAAGAAGAAAATCTATTCTCGCATAAGAACCAAGCTTAAGTTCTCTATACACATCAATGGCATATGTCTGCATTTTGTCCGTTATCTCATCTGAGAGCGGAGCAGGACAAACATCCTCTGCCATTCCCGGCTGGTATTTTGTCTCATAGTCATAAACACCTGACTTTGGAATTATCTCAATAATAGGAAGACTCTTTCCTCCAATAACACCAACGGAAAACTCTCTTCCCTTTATGTATTCCTCGACTACTACCTCAGCTTCATATTTAAATGCAAGTTCCAATGCCTTATTATATTCGTCCTCATTTTTTGCAATGCTCATGCCGACACTTGAACCTCCACAGCATGGCTTTACAATACAAGGATAACCAATCTCATCAGGAAGTTTTATCACTTGAGATTTTTTCATACTGAAACCGTTTGGTGTTGGAATGCCACTCTGTAAAAATACTTTCTTTGCCATTCCTTTATCCATAGCAAGTGCACTTCCAAGATAGTCAGAACCAGTATATCTTATTCCAAGAATATCAAATGCAGCCTGAACCTTTCCGTTCTCGCCATCTGCACCATGAAGCCCCATATAGACAATATCAGCCTGACGGCATATCTCGATAACATTAGGTCCAAACAGTCCCTTTTCGTCATCATATCTCAGCTTTTTAACTGACTCAATATCAGGGTCTACCGCCTGTATATCAGTAACATGGTCATCCATCTCATCTGACTTTTCAAAAATATTGCTTACATCATCGCCTCTTTTTTTATATCCGAGAAACACATCAAGAAGGATTGCCTGATGACCTCTCTGCCTCAAAGCCTTTAAGATACCCGCTCCCGAAATCAGGGAAACATCTCTCTCGGTACTAATCCCACCTGCTAAAACAACTATTTTCATTTTAATCCTCCAACTTTTCATAAAATATATAATAGTAATGTATATGTAAATTTATGTCATAGTGCAAACAGATTGTAACATGATATCATGTTACAATCGTTACAATTTGCCGTACATCACAATACATTTTATGATATAGTGTACCACTATTTCGTCGGTCTTGCAATCATTACTACAGATCTGTTTTTATATGCATAATGAATAACCTTATTATGCGAACTGCTGGCAGAAACACTCTTTCCATTTCCAACATACATCTCAACATGGCTTATGTTCTTATATCTTCCGTTTCTCTGGTATGAATAGAATATTATGTCTCCCGGCAATAATTTTGATGATGATACTCCTGTTCTATATATAACTTTATTGTTTTTCTGACACCAGTATCCCATATTTGCCGCCGTAGGTGCCCACGATGAATTTACCCCAAAGTTTACACCATATCTCTTATATGTTCTCCATACAATAGAACTGCAGTCATAGTAATGTGCTGACATTCTTCTTGCCTGACTGTATCTTGTCTTTGTCTTTGAAATCGCAATTTCTTTTTTAGCTGCATTATATGCTTTTGCAGATGCTATCTCCACATTTGCTGTTATCTTTTTTCCATCTACCTTGGCAACCACTTTAACATGACCTGTTTTTTTAGCTTTAATGACACCGGTTGCAGTCACTGCCGCCATCGATGCATTTTTACTTGTAAAACTCATGCTGCTGTCGTCTACCGTACCATTTATGGCAATCTTTCTGCTGCCGCCTTTATAAGTTATCAGATTATTGTATTTTAATGAAGGATTCGTAACTTCGACATTACAGCTTATCTCTTTTCCGTCAACCGAAAAAGTTATCTTATCACTTCCTTTTTTTGTTGCAAAAATCTTTCCATCATCAGTAAATGATACTTTTTTAGAAGATGATTTTTTCCATTTTACTGCACTGTTCGCACAAGTTCCGTTAAGTGCCAGCGCCTTTTTTCCACCTACTGCGACTACCATTTTACTTTTAGCCATAATAGGATTTGTAACCGTAACCGGAACTTCCACTTTTTCTACATCTCCGTTTTTAGCTGTTATGACGGCACTTACATTTGTATTGCCTATTCCTTCTGCCTCAAGCTGTCCATCCGTAACCTTCACTACATTTTCATCATCCGAAAGCCACTTTACAGGTACATCATTCGATAAACTCGTATAGTCATTTATCTCCGGTGTATATGGTTCTGTTCCTACAGCTCTTACAACTACATCCTCAACTGAACTCGGTGTATTTACAGATATATCTGCAACTGCTATCTTTTCACCTTTTCTTCCTTTAGCATAAATAGTAGAACTCTTAAATCCCTGTACCGTCACATCACCTGTATCATTTACAGATACGCTGTCTTTATCTGAGATAAATGTATAATTATCCTTGTCATAGATTGATGCAGCCTCTATTGATGAGGTATTTCCGTAACTTACATTCAGTTTTTCAGGCTCCATTATATTAACCGTAAACGGAACAATAGAAAGATTATTTTTGTATGAAAACTTTATATCAACGATAACAGTTCCGGGCTTCTTCGTTGTGAGATTTCCGTCACTGTCTAATGCTGCACATTCCTCATCTCTATTGGCAATGTTAAACTGATATGAAAGTAACTGTTTATCTTCTTCCCTGCTATAGTTTTCTCCATAATTGTCAAATATATATGTATCGTCAACAAAATCCCTCAGATTTACTATCGTCCCCGCATACACGCTTGTCTCGCTGCTCTTTAAAAGATTTCCAAATGCCGATGCATCCTTATAGAAAAAACACATCATTATTCCAACCAAAAACATACCTAACAGTACCTTACCATATCTTCTGTTACTCAAAATTTTCCCTCCTGACTCATTGTTCATTCATGCTGCATAATACCATTATTCTATGGTTATTTATGCTGCTGTTTTTCTTCGGCATTAAAACCTTCATAAACCATATCAATGTATTCCATTATCTCATCTCTCCCGCTTTTGGTCAATGATGAAAATGGAATGACCGGAGTTCCATCGACAACATTAAGTGTCTGTTTTATCTCTTTTATAAGTTTTGCCTTCTGTGACCTTTTGACCTTATCTTCCTTTGTGGCAATGATAATAGGATTAAAGCCATACTCTATGCACCAGTCATACATCTGTATGTCATTGGCATTTGGCTTATGTCTTATATCAACCAAAAGAAATACAAGTCTCAACACTTTTGAATTTTCAAGATAATTGTCTATCATCTTTCCCCATTTTGCCACTGTATCTTTTGACACTTTAGCAAAACCATAACCCGGCAGATCCACAAAATACAAAGCTTCATTGATATTGTAAAAATTTATCGTCTGTGTTTTTCCGGGCTGCGATGATGTCCTCGCATATGCCTTTCTGTTCATCAAAGCATTTATAAGCGAACTTTTTCCGACATTTGACCTGCCGGCAAATGCTATCTCTACATTGTCATTTTCAGGCAGCACACTTGTTATACCACATACAGTCTCTAAATTAACACTCTTTATCTTCATATTACTCCTTAACTTTCTAATACAAGTTTCCAAACTTCAGGTGCATTTGTGACAAATCTTATGTCAATATTATCAGTAACCTCACCGTCAAATTCCTCAACATCTTTCCTGTTCTTCTCAGGTACAATTACCATTTTCACCCCAGCCGCTTTAGCTGCAAGTATCTTTTCCTTAAGACCGCCTATAGGAAGAACTCTGCCACGAAGTGTAAGTTCTCCGGTCATCGCCGCATCCGCACGCACTTTTTTACCTGTGCACGCCGAATATATCGCCGTAGCCATAGTGATACCAGCCGAAGGACCATCCTTTGGAACAGCCCCCTCCGGAACATGAAGATGTATGTCATGTTTTCCAAAGAAATCATCTTCGAGTATATCTGCCACCTGTGATTTTACATATGACAATGCTATCTTTGCCGACTCCTGCATGACATCTCCGAGTTTTCCGGTAAGCTGCAAAGCTCCCTTTCCATGCATAATGTTTACTTCTATCTCAAGAGTGTCACCTCCGACAGAAGTCCATGCAAGACCTCTTACTATACCTACCTGTGAACTGTCTGAAACAAGATCAAGAGTATATTTATAATTTCCAAGAAATTTTTTGATATTTCTGTTAGAAATCCTTACTTTTGCCGTCTGGTCTTTTGCCGCCTCCACAGCAGCTTTCCTGCATAGAGTACCTATCTTTCTCTCAAGACCTCTCACTCCGGCTTCCCTTGTATAATTTTCTATGATGGTATAAATGCCTTTGTCAGATATATTAAACTGTTCTTTTGTCAAACCGTTGGCAATTCTTTGTTTATCCACAAGATAATTTTTGGCAATGTGAAATTTTTCATTTTCCGTATATCCCGACAACTCTATTATTTCCATACGATCAAGAAGTGGTCTTGGTATTGTATCAAGCGAATTTGCGGTGCATATAAACATTGCCTGTGAGAGATCTACCGGAAGTTCAACATAATGATCCGAAAAATGCCTGTTCTGCTCAGGGTCTAAAACTTCGAGAAGTGCCGATGATGGATCACCTTTATAGTCAGCACCCATCTTATCAATCTCATCAAACAATATCAATGGATTTTTTACTTTTGCACTTCTTATACCTGCGATTATCCTGCCCGGCATCGCACCTACATAAGTCCGTCTGTGTCCCCTTATCTCAGCTTCATCTCTGACTCCTCCAAGACATATTCTTATATATTTGCGGTTCATTGCCCTCGCAATAGATTTGGCAATGGAAGTTTTTCCTGTTCCGGGCGGTCCTACAAGACAGATTATCGGACTGTAACCATCTTTCTTTATTGCTTTTACGGCAAGGCATTCTATAACCTTTTCTTTCACATCTTTAAGTCCGTAGTGATCCTCATTTAATACTTTTTCTGCATTTACTATATCAGTATTGTCTTCACTCATCTTCTTCCACGGTATAGAGAGAAGTGTCTCTATATATCCTCTGATAACTGCACTTTCAGAAGAATTCGAGTTAGTAAGCTTAAATCTCTTTATCTCTTCAGCAATCTTCTTTTTGACTTTCTTAGAAGCTTTTAACTTACTTAACTTCTCGCCGTATCTGTCTGCATCCGTCTCTGAATCATCATCTCCAAGTTCTTTATGTATCGCCTTTATCTGTTCGTGAAGATAATATTCTTTCTGGTTTTCCTCGACCTGTGACTTTACTCTTTTTGCGACATCATCCTGTATGCGAAGTATCCCTATCTCTCTGCTTAAGATAACTGATATATTTTCATGTCTCTGATAAATATCCGTTTCCGCAAGGATTTTCTGTTTAAACTGATAATTTACCTGCATACCTGTCGCAATCTGATTTATAAGACTGTCAAGATCCGTGCAGTCCATTATCTCATCAACAACATTTTTATTTATCCTGCCACGCTCGTTTACATACACAGAAAACAAATCTTTAAGACCTCTTATAAGTGCGATCGTCTCTATATCATAACTTATCTGTCTGCTCTCCTCTACTTTTTCAAGGTCTGCCTTGTAATATCCGTCTTCAAGCACAAGGCTGCCAAGTTTCATCTTCTCCTGTCCAACAATTATGACTCTAACTACATTTCCGGGCATTGTCACAAGCTGTTTAACCTGTGCCAGTGTTCCAATTTCAAATAGATCATTCTGCTTAGGATGCTCTACCTTTGGGTCTTTCTGTGCAACCGCAAAAATATACTGTTTGCCATGCATAGCTTCATTTACAGCTTTTACCGTAGCTTCCCTGCCAACTTCAAAATACACTGTCGTTCCGGGAAATACCACAACATCCCTCAGAGCCACGACAGGCACATTCTTATATTCATTTATATTTCCAATATTATTATTTGAATAAATTTCATTGTTATCTATGTTTTGTTCCACGTTAATTCCTCCATCCTGCAAACACACTTATCATACATTATATAATATAAAAGAGGGATTAACAAGTAATCCCTCTGAATTTTAATTTTTCATTTGAAACAGTTCAGCCATAAAAATATAATCGGTAATATCTGAGCTTGCTCATTGTATTGCTGATTATATTTTTATGGTAGAATAGCCTTTCATTTATTATATGAAGTAAACATAAGCTGCATAGCAGCGACTGACAGTTTGCTGGCAGGTTTACGAATGTAATAAATGGAAGGCTGAACTGTTACTTTCATTGGTAACAGGTGAAAAATAAATCACTGAACTGTTGCGTTATTTATCTCAGATTTTCACAAAATCTATGCACTTTTTCCATCTTCACCGGATGTAAGAAGCTTTGTCTCATTATCTTCCATAATGAGTTTTGGTGACTCTCCATCTAAAACAGCCTCTTTCGTTATAACACATTCTTTTATGTCATCCTCTGATGGAATTTCATACATAACATCTGTCATAACATCTTCCATAATGGCACGAAGTCCTCTGGCTCCCGTCTTTCTCTCAAACGAAAGTTTTGCCACTGCCTTTATTGCTTCATCGTCAAATCTTAATTTCACCCCGTCAAGTTCAAGAAGCTTTTTGTACTGTTTTGTGATGGCATTCTTTGGCTCAACAAGAATTTTCTCAAGTGCTTCCTCTTCAAGAAGATCAAGTGCCACATTTATCGGAAGACGACCGATAAGCTCCGGAATAATTCCAAACTTTACAAAATCTTCCGGAAGAACCTGTCTGAAAAGATCTCCGATATTATCATCTTTTTCATTTGCGATTTCTGCATTAAATCCAATGGACTTCTGTCCTATTCTTGTACCTATTATCTTTTCAAGACCGTCAAATGCACCACCGCATATAAACAATATGTTTGTCGTATCAAGCTGGTAGAATTCCTGATGCGGATGCTTTCTTCCTCCCTGTGGTGGAACACTCGCAACAGTTCCCTCAAGTATCTTAAGAAGTGCCTGCTGAACGCCTTCACCTGACACATCTCTTGTAATAGATACATTTTCGCCTTTTCTTGTAATCTTGTCTATCTCATCTATATAAATAATTCCATGCTCGGCACGCTCCATGTCATAATCTGCCGCCTGAATAATCTTTAAAAGTATATTCTCAACATCTTCGCCGACATATCCTGCTTCGGTAAGTGCCGTTGCATCTGCAATCGCAAATGGAACATTAAGTATCTTCGCAAGTGTCTGAGCCAGAAATGTTTTTCCGGAACCGGTAGGTCCTACCATCATAATGTTACTTTTCTGCAGCTCAACATCCATATCTTTTCCTGAAAGCACTCTCTTGTAGTGATTATACACTGCAACGGACAATACTTTTTTTGCATCATCCTGTCCTACAACATACTCATCAAGGAAACTCTTGATTTCCTTTGGCTTGAGCAAATTTATATCACTATCGTCGAAATATTCATCGTTCTCCATTTCGAGTTCCTCATCCAGAATCTCTGAGCATAGTTCTATACACTGGTCACAGATATATACATTTGGACCGGCTATAAGTTTACGAACCTGATTCTGGGTTTTCCCACAAAAAGAACACTTTAACTTTGAATCGTCTTTTTTATTTGCCATTTCGACCTCCCCTGAACATTTTCTATTTTCTGTTTGTTACTATTTCGTCAATAAGACCATATTCTTTAGCTTCAAGAGCTGTCATATAGTTATCTCTCTCCGTATCTGCTGCGATAACATCAAGTGGTTTGCCTGTATTTTCAGCGAGTATCTGATTTAATCTTTCTCTTGTCTTAAGTATCTGTTCTGCTACAATTCGTATCTCTGTCTCCTGACCTCTTGCTCCGCCTGACGGCTGATGTATCATTACCTCCGCATTAGGAAGTGCAAATCTCTTTCCTTTCGCACCGCCTGCAAGCAGAAATGCTCCCATACTTGCGGCAAGACCCATACATATAGTAGAGACATCACATTTCACATAGTTCATAGTATCATAGATCGCAAATCCTGCACTAACCGAACCACCCGGACTGTTTATATAAAGATGTATGTCCTTTGTTGAATCCTGTGATTCAAGGAAAAGAAGCTGTGATACAACAAGACTTGCAATATCATCATTTACTTCATTTGAGAGAAAAATAATCCTCTCCTGCAATAATCTTGAATAAATATCATACGAACGCTCTCCACCACTTGTTTTTTCAATTACATAAGGTATGCTGTAACTCATTATCGTTCCCCCTTTATATATGTGCCTGTTTTTCAAACGGCATAATAGTGCAAAACGCCAACCGTATGAACAGATGTGTATATAAATTATACACCATCTGTTCTAAATTCGGCTGACGTAAGCTAATAATTATTTCTCAACTGCAGCTTCTGTTACTATTTCAACTGCTTTCTGTACGGCAAGATCAAGACCGATCTGCTTTTTCTCTTCTTCGCCAATAACTTCTTTTAATTTATCGACTTCCATCTGATACATTGAAGCCATATTCTCAATCTCTTTATCAAGTTCTTCCTCAGTTGTCTCGATGTTCTCTGCTGCAACTACTGCTTCAAGAACAAGGCGGCTCTGGATACGCTTAAGTGCCTGTGGCTTAAGCTCTTCGAGCATCTTCTGAGGTGTAAGACCTGTAAACTGCATATACTGGTCGATTGAAAGTCCCTGTGAAGAAAGTCTCTGTGCAAACTCCTGTGTCATCTGACGTGTCTGTGCATCAACCATCTGCTCAGGAATATCCATCTGTGCATTTTCGATTATCTTCCCGATAACAACTTCTTCTCTTTCTCTCTTAAGAGCTTCTTCTTTGTTCTCTGTAAGTTTCTTCTTTAAGTCTTCTTTATATTCTGCAATAGTATCGAAGTTTGATACATCCTGTGCAAAATCATCATCAAGTTCAGGAAGTTCCTTAACCTTAATCTCCTTAATCTTAACCTTGAATACTGCCGGCTTGCCCTGGAGTTCTTCTGCCTGATAATTCTCAGGGAATGTAACATTTACTTCTACATCATCACCAATGTTCTTTCCGACAAGCTGTTCCTCGAAGTTGTCAATGAATGAATGTGAGCCAAGTACCAACGAATAATCATCAGCTTTTCCACCTTCAAACTGTTTTCCGTCTACATATCCGTCAAAGTCAATAAGAACTGTATCTCCATCCTGTGTTGCTCTGTCATCGATGTCGAGCATTCTTGCATTTGATTCTCTTACTTTGTTTATCTCAGCTTCTACTTCTTCGTCTGTAACTTCAACTTCTTTCTTTTCTACTTCAATCCCTTTATATTCGCCGAGAGTAACTTCCGGCTTAAGTGCAACTGTTGCCGTGAAAATAAATGGTTTTCCACTTTCAATCTGTGTTACATCGATTTCAGGCTGTGCAACGATCTCAAGTTCGCTCTCTTTAGCTGCGTCAGCATAAGCATCAGGAATAATTGAATTGGCTGCATCTTCATAAAATATTCCCTTGCCATACATCTTCTCAATCATAGCACGAGGAGCTTTTCCTTTACGGAAGCCTGGCATAGAGATTTTATTTTTATTTTTCTTGTATGCCTTAGCAATTGCGTTTTCAAACTCTTCGCTTGAAACTTCAATTGTAAGTTTAGCCATATTCTTTTCTAACTTTTCTACCTGTACACTCATTTTAATATTTCCTCCTTAACATTGCCGGGAAATCTCCCGTAAATCACCATTTGTATAATATATCATGAATACCCTGATAAAATCAAGCTGTTTCTTATACTTTTTATTGTTTTTTATGCTGATAAACATATTTTTAATATTTATTATCAATATGATATAACTGTTATCTGCTTCCTCCTAAGATACCATGTCCTTTGGCATACAAAACATCAACTACCTCATCAACATACTTTTTGCAAAGCTCATCACTGGAAGCTTCAACCATAACTCTTATAACAGGCTCAGTGCCGCTTTCCCTTAGAAGTATCCTGCCCTCATCTCCAAGTTCATCCGCAACTTTCTTTACTGCTGCCTGAACATCTTTATCCTCTCTTGCTGCAGGCTTATCAGCAACACGAACATTTTTAAGAAGCTGTGGATAAACCTTTAAATCTTTTCTAAGTTCTGAAAGTTTTGCTTTTTTCTCAAGCATTACCTCCATAAGCATAAGCGATGTGAGAACTCCGTCACCAGTAACAGCATATTTGCTGAAAATGATGTGACCCGACTGCTCTCCACCGAGAGAATGACCGTTCTCCATCATGTTCGCATTGACATATTTATCTCCAACTGCTGTCTGCTCATATGCGATGTCTGCTCTTTCAAGAGCTTTATAAAGTCCGAGGTTTGACATAACAGTTGTAACAATCGTATTATTATTTAATTCACCTTTTTCTTTCAGATAGCATCCGCAGAGATAAAGAATAGCATCTCCATCTATAACCTCACCCTTATCATCAACTGCAAGACATCTGTCAGCATCTCCGTCATATGCAAATCCAACATCAAGATTATTTTCCTTAACAAATTTCTGAAGATTTTCAATATGTGTCGAACCGCATCCGTCATTTATATTGATACCATTTGGCTCCATACCGATGGCATATGTCTTTGCACCGAGGGCATCAAAAACACCCTTTGCAACTGAGTAAGAAGAACCATTCGCACAGTCAAGCCCTACCCTGACATTTTTAAAAGACCTTGTCGCAAGCGACATAAGATAACCTATATATCTGTGTCTTCCTATCGCATAATCAACCGTACATCCGATTTTTTCCCTTGTAGCCATAGGAAGCGTATCTTCCGGACTGTCAATGTATGCCTCGATCTTTTCTTCAATCTCAGCCTCAAGTTTATGTCCTTTTCCGTTAATGACCTTAAGTCCGTTATCATAGTAAGGATTGTGACTTGCTGAAATCATGATTCCACAGTCAAAGTCCTCCGTTCTTACTACATACGAAACACTCGGTGTAGGTGTGACATGAAGAAGATATACATCAGCACCACTTGCCGTAAGTCCGGAAGAAAGTGCATCCTCAAACATATAACTTGATCTTCTTGTATCTTTTCCTATTATTATACGAGCCTTGTGCTCTCTGCCGTAATACCATCCGAGAAATCTTCCGACTTTATATGCATGAACAACATTCAAATTTACATTTGCTTCCCCACGAAAGCCGTCTGTTCCAAAATATTTCATCTATCTTTTCCTCCGCTGTCTGCTTTAATTGTCATACAGTATCTTTATATGTAATTTTAATATACCATTTTATATATTTTTTTACACACATATAAAATCTTATCACATTGCCATTGGCAAATCAATATCTTTTCTGAGTATTAGTTCTCATAAAAGTGGCAGCACTTACTTCTTTTGGAGAGCACATCAAAACCATATCCTTTTTCTTTTAATTCGAGTATAATGTTATTTAAAACTGATAATGTCATCTTGTTTGCACCGGAATCGTGCATCAATATTACCGGTTCGTCGTATCTGACATAATCCTTTCTTATATTCTGCATTATCGAGGTCTGCGTTGGATTTCCAACTGAATCCTCGGCACTTACATTCCAGTCTGCATACTCAAGACCGATATTTTTAAATCTCTGTATGATATTGTCCCTGTAGCTGCTTATATATGTATTGGCACTTCCCCACGGAAATCTCACAAGACCGGCATCATAACCAAACTGTTTTTTTAATATATTTTTTACTTTAATAACATCCTTATAATATGTATCACAATTACAATATATCCGGTCTGCCTCATGACAATAAGTATGCACTCCGATTTCATGCCCTTGCGATATTTCTCTTTTTATCGTCTGCTCCTCTCCGTTTATCTGCTGTCCTATGACAAAAAATGTTGCCTTTACCCCCTCACTCTCTAAAATATCAAGATATTTTTCAGTAAGGCAGCTCGGCCCGTCATCAAAAGTAAGATATGCTGTTTTTTTAGTGTTTTGAATATTTTTTCCATTATCTTTTGCAATTACATCTACCACTTTATCCTTTTGCTCTGTTCTTTCACAACCGCATAACATAGTCACAAGGAACAAGGTGAACACACATAACATTATCTCAAAAAACATCATGATTTTTCTGTAAATAATACAAATTACCCCCTCTTTGATAAAAAAACAATTTTTTCATGTATATCTTATGCAAATTATATGGCTATATGCTTGTTGCTTTTAGTTCTTTTTTAGAATATAATTTGTAGAGATTATTAAAAATCGAATGTACTTTGGGAATCTTCTGACCGAATCCTTTCGTCTGTATTTTTTTAGAAGATACCGTGAGTACATAATCAACATGAACGGAGGAAAAATATGAAATTTGGATTTTTCGATGACCCAAATAAGGAGTATGTCATTACAACTCCTAAAACACCTCTTCCATGGATAAACTATCTTGGAAGCAGCAATTTTTTTTCACTTATTTCAAATACCTGCGGTGGTTACAGCTTCTACAAGGATGCAAAACTTCTCCGCCTTACCCGTTACCGTTACAACAACATCCCTACGGATGAGGGCGGACGCTATTATTACATAAAAGACGGTGATACTGTATGGAATCCCGGCTGGCAGCCTGTAAAAACAGACCTCGACTCTTATGAGTGCCGTCATGGTATGGGCTACAGCCGTTTTACATCAAGCAAAAATGATATTGAAGCATCTCTTTTAGCTTTTGTTCCGGTTAATGACAACTGTGAAATAAACCAGCTTAAGATAACAAATAAATCATCTAAGCCAAAAAATATCACTCTTTTCTCTTATGTTGAGTTCTGCCTCTGGAATGCCATGGATGATATGACAAACTTCCAGCGTAACTTAAATATCGGTGAAGTTGAGGTAGTAGGTTCTACTATCTACCACAAGACAGAGTACCGTGAGCGTAGAAATCATTTTGCCGTATATTCAGTAAATACTGATGTAGACGGATTTGACACAAGCCGTGATGAATTTTTAGGTGCATACCGTGGTGTCGCTGATCCTGCCGTAGTTGAGGAGGGAAAAGCCCACAACTCTATAGCAAGCGGATGGAGTCCTATCGGTTCACACCAGATAAATGTCACTCTTGAGCCTGATGAGACAAAGAGCTTTATCTTCGTTCTTGGATATTGTGAGAACCCTGTTGATGAAAAATTTGTCGCACCTAATGTTATCAATAAAAAGCCTGCTGATGAGCTTCTTGCAAAATACAAGACTGATGAACAGGTATATGCAGCACTTGACGAACTTAAACTTGACTGGGAAAGTCTCCTTTCTAAATTTACCGTTAAATCAGACGAAGAAAAACTTGACCGCATGGTGAATATTTGGAATCAGTATCAGTGTATGGTGACCTTTAATATGTCGCGTTCAGCTTCTTACTACGAGTCAGGTATCGGTCGTGGAATGGGATTCAGAGATTCATGCCAGGATCTTTTAGGTTTCGTTCATCTAATCCCTGAGCGTGCAAGGGAGAGAATTATCGACATTGCATCTACACAGTTTGAGGACGGAAGTGCTTACCATCAGTATCAGCCTCTCACAAAAAAAGGCAACTCTGATATAGGAAGCGGTTTCAATGATGATCCTTTATGGCTTATCGCTGGAACATCTGCTTACATCCGTGAAACAGGTGATACTTCTATTCTTGAAGAAATGGTTCCTTTCGACAATGATGAGAGTAAAGCTGTTACTCTTATGGAACATCTTAAACGCTCATTCGACTATATTGTAAACCATAAAGGGCCACACAATCTTCCGCTTATCGGACGTGCAGACTGGAATGACTGTCTTAACCTCAACTGTTTCTCAGAGCATCCGGGTGAATCTTTCCAGACATTTGGACCTAGTGAGGGTCCTGTTGCAGAGTCAGTATTTATCGGCGGAATGTTCGTCAAATACGGCAAAGAATATGCAGACCTCTGTGCATACACAGGTGACCAGACAGAAGCCGACCGTGCAATGAAAGAAGTCGCAGCAATGAACGATGCTGTACTTGACGGCGGCTGGGACGGAGACTGGTTTGTCCGTGCGTATGACGCATACGGCAAAAAGATTGGTTCTAAGGAATGTGAAGAAGGCCAGATATACATTGAACCACAGGGCTTCTGCGTACTTGCAGGAATCGGTGTTGAGACCGGTGAAGCTAAAAAAGCTCTTGATTCAGTAAAAGAAAAACTTGATACAAAATATGGTATCGTATTATTACAGCCTGCTTACACAAAATATCATGTAGAGCTTGGTGAGATTTCTTCTTATCCACCCGGATATAAAGAAAATGCAGGTATCTTCTGTCACAACAATCCGTGGGTATCATGTGCCGAGACAGTTATCGGTCGTGGAAACAGAGCTTTTGAGATCTACAAAAAGACTTGTCCTGCTTATATCGAAGACATCAGCGAGATTCACTGCACAGAGCCTTATGTTTACTCTCAGATGATAGCTGGAAAAGATGCTCACTTCTTCGGACAGGCTAAGAACAGCTGGCTTACAGGAACTGCTGCATGGACATTTGTAAATGTTTCACAATACATCCTCGGAGTAGTACCTACATTAAACGGACTCAGCATTGACCCATGCATCCCGTCAGAGATGGGAACAGAGTTTACAATGACCCGTAAATACCGCGAGGGAATTTACAATATCAAAGTAGAAAATCCTTCAAAGGTAGAAAAAGGTGTTGTAAAACTTATTGTAAACGGAAAAGAATATACAGACACAACTATAGTTCCTTATGAAAAAGGTCAGACACATTATGATGTAACAGTTGTAATGGGGTAGGGTTGAGTTGAACGATATATAAAAATTTCAATGCAGGAGAACAAGCTCTCTTGCACCGAATAACAACAAAATCCCATGTTTACCGTAAATGCGGCAGACATGGGATTTTTTATCTTCTCTTATATTGATAAAAATAATATTCCAGGTCATAATAAGTCCATTCATCGGAGTCATGCGTCATAATCCACTCGTCTGACTCTTCAAGATTTTCAAGGTAGGCATCTGCCTGATACTCATAATCAACTTTCGTTATATATGCTCTTTCACAGTACGGAAAAAACTCCTTATATACTTTCTCACCACCGACAACAAAAATATCCTCATCAGCATAATTTTTAAGTTCTTCCATTGCTTCATCCATATCATGAACTATTTTGGCATTGCCATAAGAATAATTTTGGTCCGATGTTAAAATTATATTTGTCCTGCCGCCGAGCGTAGTCCCACCCGGTATAGATTCCATAGTCCTTCTGTCCCCAACGACAACATTGCCGTCCGTTAATTCCTTAAACAGCTTTTTGTCTGCCGGAATTGACACAAGAATCTCACCTTTATTGCTTATCGCCCAGTTTGAATCTACACATGCTATAAGATTCATTCCTCCCAAGCCTCCTTTTTCTTCTCCTCTTTCACGAAGAGATACATATATTCTTTCGGAATTAGAGCCTTTATATAAATTCCTTCGTTTCGGTATTCCTCCTCCACTATCTGACCGTACTTTCTGACACTTGCCACGACTGAAGCTTCATCGTATCCAAACACCTTGTCTAGAAGTTTCTTTCCATCCGCTATCACTTCGCTTATAACATCAAGCATATTTTCTATACCGTCACCGGTCTTTGCCGAAATCTTGACTGTCCTGTCTGCTACAAGGTCTTTCAATGTATTTTCACTCTCACAAATATCAATCTTATTAAAAGCCGTAACTATCTTCTTGTCTCCGACTTCAAGCTTTCTGAGTGTTTCATAAACCGTAAACATCTGTGCATCCATATCCTCATTTGAACCGTCAACAACATGAAGTATTATGTCGGCATACTTTGCTTCTTCAAGCGTACTTCTAAACGCCTGTATAAGATGATGCGGAAGTTTTCTTATAAATCCTACGGTATCAGTAAACAATATCTCCTCACCGTTTTCTCTCACAAGTTTTCTCGTTGTAGGGTCAAGTGTCGCAAAAAGTTTATTCTCCGATAAAACTCCTGCCCCCGTAAGATGATTGAGAAGGGTTGACTTTCCGGCATTTGTATAACCTACTATCGCAACGACCGGCACCGGGTTTTCCTGACGTTTCTTTCTCGTCAGCTCTCTAGTCCTTTTTACCTGTTCGAGTTCTTTTCTGACCTGTGTTATCCTCTCCTTGATAAGCCGCCTGTCCATCTCAAGCTTTTGCTCTCCCGGACCTCTAGTACCGATACCTCCTCCAAGTCTTGAGAGTTCACTTCTTCCACCGATAAGATGCGAAGCACGGTATCTAAGCTGTGCCAGTTCCACCTGAAGTTTACCCTCACTTGTCGATGCTCTCTTAGCAAAAATATCAAGTATCATAACAGTCCTGTCAATAACTTTCACATCGAGCATATCAGACAGATTGTTAAACTGTGCAGGTGTAAGCTCATCATCACATACCACCGTATCAGCGTGATGCTTTATAACAAGCTCCCTCACTTCCTCAATCTTTCCCTTTCCTATATAAGTTCCCGGATGAATCTTCTCCCTGTTTTGTATAACTTTTGCAACAGTCTCAACACCAGCCGTCTGCCCCAATTCTATAAGTTCATCAAGAGATTTCTCTGTATCATCATTATCTGAGGTGGCAACACCCACCACGATAATCCTTTCTTTCTGTTCCGATATATCAAATAATTTATCTTCCAACTCTAATCTCCTATTCCACTATATCCTAGTCTTTATAAATCTTACTTCTTTTTTCATTTCCTTATCATCAGGATATGTCTTTACATATTCTCTTGCACACTTTAAAGCATCTTTATAATTTCCTGTTTTTTCATACAAAATTACCTGTTTTTTAAGAAGCTTAACCCCTGCTGTCTGGTCATCCGCTTTAAGTCCTTTTCTAACATATAAAAGGGCATTGTCATAATCCTCTTCAAGCATATAACATTTAGCTATCTTATCGTAAACATCTGATTTCTTTGTCGCCTTCGCTAAAGCACTTTCTTTGTCCGCATATTTTTTATACTGTTTTAAAGCAGATTTGTTGTCACCTTTTTTTGCATATACAACACCCTTATAATATATTGCATCAGCTTCACCATTTTTCTCCGCAGAATTAAACATTTCCATCGCATCATCATATTTACCTTGATAATAATACGCTTTTCCTGCCGGAATATACATACTCTCATCACTTGCAACCATATCTATAACTTTATTTAATATGCCTGTTGCAGAATCATTATCCTTTTTCAGCTTGTAAACATTATACAGTTCAAAATATGCATCCACATTTTTTTCTTCTAAGTCTATGGCTTTTGTAAGATCTTTCTGTGCGTTATCATAATCTTTTGTATCCCTGTAAAGCCCCGCCCTCATAATATATGCTTTAGCATATTTATTGTTGCTCTTTATTACCGAATCATATATTTCTTTTGCTTTCTTTACATCTCCCTTAGTCTGGTATGCCGATGCCATAAGACAATTTATCTTATTATTTAGATTATCTACCTGCTTTATATCCAGTGCTTTCTTACAGTCATCAATAACCTTATCATAATCATTTATACCATAATAAGATATTGCTTCACCATAATATAGCTGTTTGTTGTTCGTGTTTGATATGCTGTTTTCCGATGACTGAAAAGCTTTTGAAAAGCGTTTTATTGCATCCTGATATTTTCCTAGATAATTATATGCCATACCTGATGCAATATAATATTCCGCTTTCTCATTGTTCACAGCGATAGCATCGTCAAAACACTCTAAAGCCTGTTTATAGTCTTTATCTTTAATATAATCCATGCCTTTATCATAGAGACTGTCTGCCTTACCACAACCTGTCACCAAAAAAGCTGCACTGCACACAGTTATCACTGCCTTTAAAATAATTCCATGTTTTCTATGCATAAAACTTCCTCATTTCTATATTTTTTAACTCAAATGTTACCGTTCACACCTATAGTGAAACCAGTAACCCTCAACCTCTGATTTTAAAACATATGTCATATAAACGCAAGCAAAAAAAGAATTGTATGACTATAAGCATATATAATCACACAATCCGCTCTTATACTTTACATTTATAATTTCTAATCCCTACATATATAAAGCATGATTTTTAAATTTCAAATAGATATACCATTTAAATATTATGTCTGTTTAAGTGACTCCTTAAAAAATTCTTCATATTTTTTTACTATAAGTTTTCTTCCACTTTTTCTTATAGGAATCATCTTGTCATTTATCATAATAAAATCAGAATCAACAAGTCCTGCCACATACTGCATATTTACAAGGTAACTCTGATGACATCTCAAAAATCTGTCATCGGAAAGTTCCTTCTCAAAAACATCAAGTTTATTATAAACCTTTACAATACCCTGCGTGGTTGTATAAATGTAAACAACCTTATTATCTGATTCCATGTTTATAATATCTTTGTATGGTATAATGAGTGATTTTCTTCTGGATTTAACTTCTATGTAATTCTGATTTTTCTGCGGATGCTTCTGGACATAGTAATCAATTACTGCACCTATGCGCCCTGGCTCATATGGTTTAAGAAGATATCCCATAGCATGAACCTCATATGCCGCTATCGCAAAATCACTGCTTGAAGTGCAATATACAATCTCAACATTTTTATCCATCTGGCGTATCAGCTTTCCGGTTTCAATTCCATCGATCTCATTCATCATGACATCAAGAAATATAAGATCAAAAGGATGATTTTTATAACCTGCGACAAGACCCTCACCATTTGAGAATGGTGTCATATTATATTCAAGTCCCCTGTCAGTCATAAGGAATCCTATAATCTCTTCTAACATCCCTCTATCTATTTCACTATCTTCACACACTGCAACTTCAATCATAATTCCACTCTCCTATTCCAAATCCTACACTACATATAGCATACCCAAAATCAAAGATAAGGTCAAGCAATTTTTGCATTTTTCTCCCATATGATGACTAAATTCGGCAATTTCCACTCTCTATACTTACTTTCATCTCCGTACCGTTCATTATTTTTAATTTCACACGATTACAAATCTCATTTATCACGATTTTTAAAAAATTACAGCCCCACACATAATAAATTTCAACAGATTGCAGACTCACTCCACCGGATATTCTGCATATACTGTATTATTCATAAATATATGCGGAAAACGGGAGGGAAAAATGAATATCTTTGATGACAGAATCTATATTTTCGGAGATGACAGCAGACAACTTGCACTTTTTAATCTATTTCTCGAAAAGGGATATAATGCGGCATACTCAACAGACTGTTTTTCAAATGATAACAAAAAAATCAAATACTCTCACCACTTTTATGAAGACAACTTATGCACCGGAACTGATTTCTTAATCTTTCCTATTCCGTTAAAGAAACGATCGATTGACAATCTTTTTCCATTTGCCCATAAAAATAATTATATTATCGGCGGACTCTTTGATAAAGAACTGACTGCCTTTTGCAATAGAAATAATATATGTTACTACGACCTTTACCTCTCAAAAAATTTTGTAACAAGCAATGCAAAGATAACTGCCGAAGGTGCGATTTTTTGTGCAATGCAAAACTCAACCAAAACAATTGCAGGCAGTAAAAGTCTCGTTATAGGCTATGGCAACTGCGGCTGTAAAATCGCAGGTATGTTAAAATGCATGAACTCTGAAGTCCATGTTATAGAACCCGCAAAAAAAACATATATCGGACGAAATATCCGTTTATATAAAAACATTACAGAAGTCAGAAACATTCACCGATTTGATTTTATATTTAATACGGCACCACAAAAATCACTTGTCGATGGCATCCTCTGCCGCCTGAAAAAAAATGCAACAATAATTGACATTGCTTCAGCTCCCGGTGGTACTGATTTTGATTATTGTAAAAAATACGGCATATGTGCAAAACTTTGTCCCGGAATTCCCGGACATTATGCTCCTGATACTGCTGCCCGCATTATATTTAATGAAATCGTCAACTTAAAAAGGGAGGGATAACCTTGGAAAATAACAAAATCGGATTCGCTGTTACAGGCTCCTTTTGTACCCATTCAAAAATAAAAAATATCATCTCACAAATGTGCACCGACGGGTATGATATAACACCCATTGTTTCATTTAACACAGCATCAATGGACAGTCGTTTTGGCAAATCATCCGTATTTTTATCAGATATAGAAGATATTACAAAAAAGAAACCGATAATGAGTATTCAAGATGCCGAAAAGATAGGTCCCGGCAATTTTCTTGATGCACTCGTCATAGCACCATGTACCGGAAACACACTTGCAAAGCTGACCTGCGGCATAACAGATTCGCCTGTTCTCATGGCTGCAAAAGCACATATGAGAAATGAAAAACCGCTTATTATAGCGGTTTCTACAAATGATGCTATGGGAATGAATTTTCAGAATATAGGCAGGCTTTTCAACACAAAAAATATTTATTTTGTACCGTTCTTTCAGGATGATACAAATAAAAAACCCCGCTCACTGATAGCAGACTTTGAACTTATTCCACAGACAATTAAAGCTGCCCTCACAGGAAGACAGCTTCAACCGGTATTAAAATGCAAGTCATAGAGTACATTGACGCTAATGTACAAACAATACTTTGAGCAAACAGTATATCGCATCTGACACAAACATTATATACAAAAAATATATGCTTAAATGAATGATAACACCAATTACAGCTCTATTTTTATTTTATATTTATTAAGCCAGTAATTTATCTGTATCAGATACGCAAGCATCTGTGGTCCTGCCATAAGCTGACCGTACCACGGTGCACCGTAATCCTTTTCTCCCGCCATAAAATCTGTAAGTTTTTTTTCGTCTATAAGTGAGAGCACCGGTGCACCGTCTTTAATATCTTTTTTCAATTTTTCTATGAGCATTTTCTCATAATATGGATTATATGATTTCGGATAAGGACTTTTCTTTCTGAACAAAATCTCCTCTGGCACTCGGCCCCTCGCCGCCTGTCTCAATACATTTTTTACAAGTCCATTCCTGCATTTCATGTCCCACGGAATATTAAATACATATTGCAAAAGCTTCCTGTCTGCAAACGGAACTCTCGCTTCAAGACCTGAGTGCATACTTGTTCTATCCATTCGGTTTAGCAATGTCTGCATAAAAAAGCGTATATTCAGATAACTTATCTGCCTTCTCTGAGACTGTATCTCATTTTCCCACGGAAGAATATTTATCTCACTTACCGCACTTTCATATGCCGATTTTACATAATCGTCCATATCAAGTTCCACTAATACCTCCTGCCTAAGCAGCTGCTTTCTCGGAGACAAATCGGGTGTCCAAGGAAAAGTTCCGCATTTTAAAAATTCCTCACGGTGAAACCACGGATAACCGCCAAATATCTCGTCAGCACATTCTCCGGTAAGCACTACCTTATGTTTTTTGCTTACTTCTCTACAAAAATATACAAGACTTGAATCTATATCTGCCATACATGGGAGGTCATGTGAATCTACCGAATCATAAAGCAGCTCAGCCTGTTTATCGTAATCACATTTAAGTATCGTATGATTTGTTCCAAGATATTCCACCATCTTTTTTGCGTATGGTGCATCCTGTGACGGCTGAAAACTGTTTGCCTTGAAATATTTTTCATTTCCTGCAAAGTCAAATGAATATGTCGAAAGAATCTCTCCCTTTTCTTTTAATTTCATTGCACATATAGCAGACACAAGACTTGAATCTATTCCACCGGAAAGAAATGTGCATATAGGCACTTCTTTATCAGAAACCATCTGTCTTACTACAGCATCTTCTAATAAATATCTTGTCTTTTCAATCGTCTTTTCATAATCATCTTTATGGTATCTGCTTTCAAGTGACCAATAAACTTTCTTTGTTATACCATACTTTGTGCACACGAGATAATTTCCGGGTTTTACTTCTTTTATTCCTTTAAACACTGCATTTCCTGGCTGCCTTGCCGGTCCAAGACCAAATATCTCATTTAAACCGTTCCGGTCAACAACAGGCTTTACATCGCCATACTTAAATAATGCCTTTATCTCCGAAGCAAAGACAATGCTTTTTTCATCATCAAGCCATGTATAAAAAAGCGGCTTGATTCCAAACTGGTCACGATAAAGATACAATATATCATGTCCCGAATCATATATAGCAAATGAAAATATCCCGTCAAGTTTTTTCACAAACTCAGGTCCGTATTGCAAAAATAAAAGCAGCACGACCTCTGTATCGGACTTAGTTTCAAAATGCCAGCCCTCACTTTTTAAGTTATATCTCAACATTTCCGTATTGTATATCTCACCATTATAGACAATGACATAATCATTATTATTTATAGTCCTTATCATCGGCTGTCTGCCATTATTAACATCCCGAATCGCAAGCCTTGTATGTGCAAAGCCACAATGTCTGCCCAAATATATTCCCGAATCGTCAGGTCCTCTGTGGAAAAGACTTTTTTTCATCTCGTACAATATGTTTCTATACTTGTCACCTGCTTTAAATTCTATTTGGCTCGAAAAAAAACCTGCAATGCCACACATATATAAAAACCTCCATGCATACGCTTTTTTATACTCACAATAGTGTATGCACTTTTATTTTATATATACCTGATATTGCAGGTTATAACAGTTCAGCCTGTTATTCATTCAACACTAAAGCTGCATCTGCTAAGCAGCGTTTCTACTGCCGCTTTATACTCCGTAAGCTTTTTTGCTTTTCTTATCTTTTTTACATATTTATCCGCATCATCAAAATCATTTGCAAAATAAGCCCACAATTCTTTCAGCTTAAATAATATAAATGTGTCTCCATCATATACCTGGCAGAATTTGTCAAAAATCGCCTGATGATATTTTTTAAAAAATTCCTTATCTATTGCACCTTTTCCTCTTATCTGCCCGAAAAGTCCAGGGTTTGCGAGTATTCCCCTGCCTATCATAATACTGTCCGTGTCAGGAAATCTTTCCGTTATCATATCATAATCGGATTTTGTCTTTATGTCTCCGTTATAACATACCGGATTTTTGCTTGTGTTTAGGGCATAATCAAACATTTCAAGATTTGGTTTATTTTTATACATATCCTGTCTTGTCCTCGGATGGATTATAAGCTCATATACCGGATATTTATTAAAAATTTCAATCAGCCTATAAATCTCATCAGGATTTTCAAAGCCTATTCTTGTCTTAACTGAAATTTTCATATCACATTCCGTATATATCCTGTCTAAAAACGCATCAAGCTCCTCAGGGTATCTTAAAAAACCTGCTCCTCTCTTCTTTGAAACAACTGTTCCTGACGGACAGCCGAGATTAAGATTAACTTCATTATAACCAAGTTCCCTCATTTGTCCTGCCGCATTTATAAAACCGTCAGCATTATTTGCAAGTATTTGTGGAACAAGAGATATATTTTCGTTATTCTCCGGAAGTATATCACGCAGTTCTTTATTTTTCATAATACCTGACGGTCTTGTAACAACAAACGGAGAAAAATATTTGTCAACATCGTCAAAAAAATCTGCATAGATATTTCTAAAAATATAACCGGCAACACCCTCTAACGGTGCAAAATATAACTTCTTTTTTTCCATCACTCAATCGCCCTCTTTGATGATACTTTAGCAAGTGCTCTTCTGTCACAAATAATAGAAAGTGCTTCCTTCATATTCTGCATATATGCGTCTTTGCAACATCCACCGTCCTCTCCGTCAAGTGTCCACTGAATATCATCATCACTTATTATATGTATAAAACTGCTGCTTAAATAACACATATTTTCAGCATCAAGCTGTTTTGACAAAAGTGCATTTAAAACCTGCTGTAATTCAATAGGATTTTTAAGACTCTTTATGAGAAGTGCTTCAAAAAGTCCATCATCCATTTTAATATTTTTCTTTTCATAATATTTATATCCTGCAACCGAAACAGAATTACTGATAAGCCCTAATATAAACTCATCCTCAATAACTCCTCCGTCATATTCTATCTTCATATGATGAGGTTTTATATCTGCGATATGTTTTAAAGCTTCAATAAAATAAGCCGCCTTTCCAAGTGCATTTTTCCACTCCTGCGGTGTCTGATAAGAGACTTCAGTAAATGCACCAAACCCCGCAACATATGTAAAATATCTGTCATTGAACTTTCCCATATCGCAGTTAAAAACATCACCATCCGCAATAAGTGATGCTGCATTTTTCATAACTCTTGGAATTTTCAGGCTTGATGCAAAATCGTTGACAGTCCCTGCAGGTATATATCCGCATATAGGTCTTTTTTCAAGCTTCATAATCCCTGTAGCAACCTCGTTCATAGTACCATCACCGCCAGAGCAGACTATATAATCATATCTCTCACCTTTTTTCTCTATAATCTTTGTGGCATCCTCCCTGCCCCTAGTGGCAAAAATAGTAACCTCAAACCCCTCTTTACAAAAAATCTGTATTATCTCAGATAATTTATTTTTAATCTGCTCCTTACCTGCCATAGGGTTATAAATAAATAACATTTTTTTACTCATAAAGTAACCTCACTTATCATCTTAAATATTATGATGTTGGTGTCCAAATGTATTTTGTCTCCAACTGATGCCACAGATTGCTAAATTGCTTTGCAATTTTCGCAATCCTGCAAACACCTCAAATATCATTGTCAGTGTTTGATTTGTCAAGCCGGCAGATAGCAATGTGTGTAAACATACATTGCTATCTGCTTTTGACCTTTGCATCATATTATACCGTTATAATTTACTCTTTGCAAATGTTTTGTTCGGTGTTATGATATAAACTATAAATAATAATAAATGTTTGGAAAATTATCAATATATTATTCGATTGTGCTGATATGATAAACAATCACATAGCCTGGAATAAATTTACCAAACAGAAATAAACCGGAGGTCCCAAATGAAAACTGCTGATTTTTACTATGAATTACCTGAGGAACTTATTGCACAGGATCCTCTTTCAGATAGAGCCGCTTCAAGACTGCTCGTTATAGACAAGATTACCGAAAAACGCACACACACAGATTTCCACCATATAGGCAATTACTTAAATCCGGGCGACTGCCTTGTTATAAACAATACAAAAGTTATCCCTGCCAGACTTATCGGTGAAAGAGAAAACACCGGTGGCAAAGTTGAATTACTACTTTTAAAGAGAAAAGAAAATAATATCTGGGAAACTCTTGTAAAGCCCGGCAAAAAGGCGCGTATCGGTTCAAGGATAGTTTTTGGCGGCGGTATCTTAAAAGCTGAAGTCGTCGATATTATCGAAGAAGGCAACCGTCTTGTTAGATTTGAGTTTGATGGTATTTTTGAGGAAATCCTTGACAAACTCGGTCAGATGCCACTACCTCCTTATATTACCCATCAACTTAAAGATAAAAATATGTATCAGACCGTATATGCAAAATATGAAGGATCTGCCGCTGCACCTACAGCCGGACTTCATTTTACAGAAAAACTTCTTGAGGATATAGAAAAAAGCGGTGTAAACATTGCAAGAGTGACACTCCATGTAGGTCTTGGCACTTTCAGACCCGTAAAAGTCGATGATGTATCAAAACATCATATGCACACTGAGTTTTATCAGGTTTCAAAAGAAGCTGCTGATACTATAAACAACACAAAGAAAAATGGTGGCAGGATTATATGTGTCGGGACTACAAGCTGCCGTACAATAGAGTCTGCATCTGACAAAAACGGAATAGTTATGGCAGGTGAGGGCGACACTGACATATTTATATATCCCGGCTACCGTTTCAGAGTCCTTGACGGACTTATAACAAATTTCCATCTCCCTGAGTCAACACTCCTTATGCTTGTCTCTGCACTTACCGGACGGGATAACATAATGGCAGCATACAAGGAAGCTGTTGATATGAAATACAGATTTTTCTCATTTGGAGATGCCATGTACACTGACGCAAGACGGCTTGTCTACAACCCTGACGGAACATACAATTCACTTTATTTTGAAAACGACGGAAAATTAAAAATCTCTGCTGATGAATACCAAAAAGCAGAGGAAGAATATCACAAAATATTATTATCAGATGGAATAGATAAGGCATGGAACACATTCCACTCTGATAAATGGAATGTATCTGCCTGTGAAGAATGGTGTAAAAATAATTCAGCCAATCATCGCTTTTAACACTATCAAGAAAGTCCCCCATTTCTGTTGCGTAAAGCAATAAGTTATTGGAGGACTTTCTTGTATCAGTAGGGGCAATCCCCTTCTAATATGCTGCGATAGCAGCTAATAGTGTTATGAGCAAGTATCAGAGCGGATTGCGAATATCTGCTTAGCAATAGACTCGGCAAATATCATATCTTCTTTATAAGTTATCTTTATGTTGGTTCTCTCGCCATTTACAATGGCAACCTTTTTACCGGAGAGAACCAATATTTTTGACGCATCAGTAAGTATCCCCCGCTCACTGTAAGTGAGTGAAAAATAAAGTTCTCTAAGCTGTTTTGCATGAAATGTCTGTGGTGTCTGACACTGGTAAATACTGTTCCTGTCAGGTATATTTTCTATCACACCATTGTTACAGTCTAAAATAGTATCAACAGCAGGTATTGCCGTTGTAGCGGCACCATACTCTAAAGTTTTCCCAACATTTTCGGATATTATCCTGGTATTTATAAACGGTCTTGCAGCATCATGCGTAACTATTATCGTATCATCATCAACACCATAATGCTCCTCTATATAAGCTATCCCGTTCATTATTGTTTCATTGCGGCTGTCACCGCCTGTAATTATCTCTATATCCGCCGCTTTTTTTTTCTCACATTTATCTTTGATAATATCTCTTGTATATCCTATCCATTCATCAGGACAAAGAACTATTATCTTCTCAAAACTTTCATACTCTATAAACCGTTCAATGGTATGCACGATTATCGGCTTGTCTCCTATCTCAAGATACTGTTTCGGTTTATCAGCACCCATTCTGCTCCCTACACCACCTGCTAATATCAATCCAAATATCATATGTTTACACCTTTACATTTTATTTTTTCACTATTCTTCTGCTTCTAGCTCGCCGCTTGTCACACGGCATATGTGCATGGCAAGATAACCAATCTCTGCCTTATTTAACTTATGTTTTATCATCCCTGAAATCTCATCACAAATTTTTTCTGCCATCGCAAACTCGTCAGGATATTTAATGCTCATGTAGTCATTAAGGCTCATTTTTAATTTCTCACCCTTTATAGTCCTAACTATCATATAACGGACATGATTCATAAGCCGGTTGTAAGCAAGCGACATTATATCTATCTTTTTGTCTATTGCTCTCTCTACAATATCCACGCACTGCCTGACTGCCCTTGCAGTCTGCATCGCATCCGAAACTTTCTCGTTATCTATTGCTGAATGAACATGAAGTGCTATATATCCCACCTCATCATCATCTATAAGAATACCAAACTTCTCCTGAATTACCGGTATGACACATAATGCAGCTTTGTATTCCATGTGAAACAAAAGCCTTATATCTTCTGTCAGAGGATTGCTTATTCTCTCACCTTTTTTCATTCGCTTTACCGCATAGAAAATATGGTCCGCAAGGGAAAACAGGATATTCCTGTCAATGTCACCAAACATTTTTTCAGCCTCTTTAAGCACTATATCCGCCGTTTCAAGATACTCAGGTGTAACTTCGTCAACTATATCCTTTGCGTCACCTCTCTCACCACATTCCTGAAGTGAATACACACGGCTGTCCTCTTTAAGCTCTGCCGCTGCACCGGGCTTTTTCCCGAAACCGATTCCTTTTCCCATCAAAAGATATTTATCTTCTTTATCTAAAAGATTTTCTTTTCCATGCAACTTTTCACAATCATCCAAAGCTGCAATCACTGTATTGTGATTTAATACTCTCACAACTTTATACATACCTTTTTCATCCTCTCCATAATGTAATCCTTAATGACCATCAGCCCAAGACATCATAGCTAATACACTAGCCGACATCTTGAGCCTGATAATCAAACTTATATTTTATTCTGCTTAAATAATAAGCTTTTGGGGTCAAAAAGTATTTTTACCCCAACATCATAATAACAATTTTACCACCAAAAATCTACTCATAAATATCTATGGCAAAAAGTTCATCTCCTGCCTTTATATCTCCCGTTTTTAAAAGGCGTACTTTCTGATTGTCTTCAAGTTCAGTACATAAAACCGGTGAAACAAGTGATGGTGCATTTTCTTTTAAGTAGTCAATATCTATCTTCATAAGCGGCTCTCCCTTTTTAACCTTCTGACCGCTTTCGACAAACACTTCAAAGCCTTTTCCATCAAGTTTTACCGTATCTATACCTATATGAAGCAGGAGACTAAGTCCTGAATCCGTCATAAATCCGATAGCATGTTTTGTATCAAATACAAATACTACCTCTCCATCCTCAGGTGCTTTTATAATGGCATCCTCAGGTGTAACAACAGCTCCGTCTCCCATCATCTTACCTGCAAATCCTTCGTCAGGTGCAGTAGATAAATCTGCCGCCGTTCCAGTTATAGGACTTGACACAACAACTGTCTTTACAACTTTTTTTTCATTGTCGGCATTTGGCTCATTTTCCTGTTTATCTTCAAGTTTTTTATTAATCTCTCCTGATAAATCTTCACTGCTTTCAGTATATTCCATATCAGGTGCAGTTTCAAGATAATCTTCAAGATTTGATTTAATAACAGTTACATGAGGTCCGTAGATAACCTGTACTCCGTTACCTTTATGGATAACACCGCTCGCTCCCGTAGCTTTAAGTGCCGCATCATTTACAAGGTCAGGATTTATTACAGTACAGCGCAGTCTTGTCGCACAGCAGTCAACCGTATCTATATTTTTCTTTCCGCCAAGTCCTCTTGTTATATCCCTGCTAAGTTCATCCTCTACCGCTACACCGTCGGCATTGTTCCCTTTTGCCCTTCTTGCGTTCACATCGGCTTTTGTATAAAGTTTAACCTCCCCTGCATCATCTTCCCTGCCCGGAGTTTTAAGGTTAAATTTTTTGATAAGGAATGAAAATATAACATAATACAATATAAAATAAATTATACCGACTGGAATTATCCTAAACCAGCTTGTCTTATCATTTCCCTGAAGTATTCCGAAAAGGAAAAGGTCAAGAAGTCCACCTGAGAAAGTAAGACCTACTGCTATATTTAAGATGTGTGCTATCATATAAGCTGCACCTGCAAGTACAACCTGAACACCGAATAATATCGGTGCTACAAAGAGGAATGAAAACTCAATAGGCTCTGTGATACCTGTAAGCATACAAGTAAGTGCTGCCGAGAACAAAAGTCCCCCTGCCTGTTTCTTCTTTTCAGGCTTTGCAGTACGATACATGGCAAGTGCTGCACCCGGCAGACCAAATATCATAAAGATAAACTCACCTGAGAAATATCGTGTCGCATCAGCACTAAAATGTGTAATATGTGCAGAATCAGCAAGCTGTGCAAAGAAAATATTTTGTCCACCCTGAACAAGATTTCCTGCAACATTCATAGTTCCACCGACCGCCGTCTGCCAGAAAGGCATATAAAATACATGATGAAGTCCAAATGGAATAAGAGCTCTCTTAATTATACCAAAAGCAAGTGTTCCAAGATAACCACTGCCAGTAACAAGACCGCCAAGTGCATAAATACCGTTCTGGACTACAGGCCATACGAAATACATTAAAATTCCTACAAACATATAAACGATAGTTGAAATAATAGGAACAAATCTTGAACCTGCAAAAAATGACAATGCATTAGGAAGCTGTATCTTGTGAAAACGGTTGTGAAGTGCCGCAACGCCAAGACCTACTATGATACCGCCAAAAACACCCATCTGCAAAGTATTTATACCACAGACAGAAGCTATCGTTCCCTCAAGCACATCTTTTGATATACTTCCATCAGAAAGAATTTTTCCGTTTATCTCAAGCATACTGCTGATGGATATGTTCATAACAAAATATGCGATAACTGCAGACAAAGCAGAAACTTCTTTTTCCTTCTTTGCCATTCCAATAGCAACACCGACTGCAAACAACAACGGCAGATTGTCAAAAACAGCACTTCCGACCTTGTTCATAATCACAAGCAGTGCGTGCAAGATAGTACCATCTCCGAGAATCTTTCCAAGATTATACATCTCAATAGTTGTCTCATTCGTAAACGAACTTCCAAGTCCGAGTAAAAGCCCTGCTACAGGCAAGATTGCGATTGGAAGCATGAAACTTCTTCCAATTCTCTGTAAGACTTCAAAAATTTTGTCTTTCATAATAATCTCCATTTCTGCACACATTTTTTGCATAATGTGAAATATAATATATTTCACATATAAGATTTGCGTCAAGTGTGCACAGACACAAATCTTGTGTATGAAAAATCGGATTTTTCATACTATCATCACTTTCTGTGATACTTATATGGAAGCGTTCTTCGTAAAGTGCTCTTACAATAAACAATGATGTTGGGGGCAAAAGGTATTTTGACCCTAACTGATGCTGCGGATTGCTTCATTGCTATCTACTTTTGACCTTAACATCATTATATAAAAGTTTCTCTGAAACTTTTCCAAAATTCACTTTATAAACACATAAAAAAAGAGACACTAACTCCACATAAATATACTATTTGCAATTTATGTATAGTTAATGCCTCGATTTTATAAAATCAAGTAACATACTATTTACTATTTTTATATCACTTTTTGGAATTAATGTCAATTACTTTTTTGCAATTAATATATATTTATATGCCTGTTCCTCGTCTATGGCAAATTGTTTTATCAACTGCTCCGCAATCTGCTCATCTGAATAATCTAACCCTGCCAATATCTTAATAGTTCCACTAATTCCCTGTTCTATGCCACGCTCCAGGCCCTGCTCCAAGCCTTGTTCCAATCCCTGCTCCAAGCCCTGTTCAAATTTTTCCTGATAACTCATCTGTAAAGTCATATAATCCAACCTCCATTTCTCGTTATCTCTTACTTTTTTGACTGCCTGCTCCAATTCTTCCGTAAACTCATCTGATGGTGCCTCTCCGTCTATATAATTTAGTAGCTTTTTCATTTCAGGACTTACATCATCAAGTGTCCCTTTTGTATTTAAAATTATCTTTGTAGTATCATCACCAAGCGGTAATTCCAAATCTTCAATACAACGATTTTCAAATGTATATACATGACGACCTAATCCGAACAAATCAAATGTGCATATAAATATAACAAAACTCTTTTTGAGTTTTTTATAGTTTTCTCCTTTTTCCAGTATATTTAAATCTATCATCCCCTGATAATAACGCATCCTCTTTGGCAGATTATCTTTTAAAATCTTTTTATCATACATCCCCCTTAAAAACCTTATTTTGCATATATAGTTTCCACATATCTGTTACAAAAATTTCTATAATACATCATATACTACAATATTTTATATAAGGTATAGCAAAAATCTTCAATAATATTTTCACAAAAAAAGACCGCACCATACTCTCGCATGATGCAGCCATTTTTGTGTAACAAATAATTTGAATATTAATTTTGATTGTTGGTGAAGATGATGTGTTAAGCACATCCTTAACCTAATCTACTCTTGCAGAACTATGCTCATATTAAATTTGGTAATCCTAGTGCTAGTCTTGACATAATTCATGCAAAAATCATGGAGATTGTTAATGCCGAAGTAGAAACTGGTCGTGGTGGCAAGAGTATGTTGGACAAGGTGTAAATACAATCCGTGAATTAGACGAAGCAATGACAGAGGTTCGTAAGGTTTCTGAAGGAACAGAAGCACAATATAAATCTTTTCAACAAACTGTATCTTCTACGGCACAAGAAATAGCGAGTACAAATAAAGAATTGATTAACTCAAGTGCTGATTTCTCACGTCTTGGATATTCACTTGAACAAGCAGAAAGTCTTGCTAAAAATACAACATTGTTTGTCAATGTTGGTGATGGTATAGATATTACTGCTGCGACTGAGGATATGATTACAGCTATGAAAGCTTTTGATATTAAAGCTGAAGATAGTATAAAAATTGTTGACAATTATAATCAGATCGGCAACAAATTTGCTTTGAGTGCTACAGATATAGGCGAAGCCATGAAGCGTTCCGCATCTGCTCTTGAAACTGGAAATAGCTGTTTGGAATAATCTAAGTGATTCCTCACAAGCAGCCACTCTTGAGCTTGTTGCAGGTAAAACAAGAGCCAATAACGTAGCTGCATTGTTAAAAAATTATAAACAAATTGATAATGTTCTTGGGAGTCTTGGTTAAGCCGAAGGTTCTGCTTTAAGAGAAAATGATGCTATAGTTGATAGTATTAATGGTCGAATTAAGATTTTATCTGCTTCTATAGAAAATTTCTGGAAAACAGCTATTGATAATTCTGTAATTAAAAACGGCGTATCTGCTTTAACCTCTCTCGTAGAAGGTGCAATGAAACTCGTTGACACATTTGGTCTTCTTCCTCCAATTCTTACTACTGTAGGTGCAGCTCTCTCACTTAAAAACATCGGTAAATGTTACATGAGTGCATAATGTTTCAAATCATTGTAATTGTTTTGAATGTGCCCACCTATCTCAAGACTAATAATCAAGAGATGGGATGTATAGTTTTAGTCAGCCTATAGATGTTGTAAAATAAATCGTAATTGGAAGTGTGCTACTTCCAGTGCTGGAAAGAAAAACCGTATATTATAAAATAACACACTACAACATGGTCTGAAAAGACGAGCACGAATGTATTCCGAAAGGATGTTGGTGACAACACGAAAAGTCAAATCCAGAAATGGAGGTTATTCGGATATATGGGGCAACCCTAAGTATCGTGTCTTATAAAAGACTAAAATCGGCAATCAGCAACGGACTCTATTATAATCAGAAAATATTATAATGGAAGTGTTCAGAGAGTATAAACAATTTTGAATTATCATCAGATAGCTTGTAATAGGTACTCCATACGCAGTTATCGGACTGTTCCTTGATGAGTGAGAATCATCAGTGACTAGGATATAAAACCGTTAAAGAGTGTTGCTACTCTCCCCTATTACATAGCACAATAGGTAATAGATAAAAGTAGTGTTCGTGTGTACCGTAAGTTTGAAAGAAACACACAAAGAATAAATAAAATAGGAACTGCTCTACTCAGTTCCCATTCTATCTCACTCATGCAAGTCAACCTCTAATGAGGTATCATCGTATTGAGCTTTTATGCTAACTTCTTTATATTCACAAATTTTATCTGTAATGTGTTGGACTGTATCGCACATGAAGTACAGAGACGTTCCAAGTAGAGCACATACAATGATAACGGCAATAAGTTTATATAGAGAGTTGCATTCAACAACATATTTAATCATTTTACTCATAACAGTCACCTCCTATCATTGTCTTTGTTTTCAACATCGTACTATTGATAGATTGGTGTTTGTTTGAGGAACACCTTTTAAAAATGGAAGTAACTATATTTTCATTTGAAGCCGTAAGTGTATTATATAGCAAATTAGAATGTTTTGGTAGAGAGAACATTTATTTGTAAGGAGATAAAATGATTGAAAAAACTTAAAAATTTTATTGAAAATAATTATATTCGTATGAATTATGTATGCTTATGTTTGGTAATTTCAGTATCACTAGCGATAGGATTTTTCTTGTATGGTCCTACAATAGATTGTCTTACCGATTTTGTTGGAATGATAATTGTCTTTATAGGCAATATACTAAAAATTACCGTTGATGTAAATGTAGTTTCAATGTTTTCAAAGACTATTTCATATTTGATTTTAGTAGTATTTTTTGCCTGCACAACAAAATATACTATAAATAAAATTGAAATTTCAGAAATTGATTAAACCAAGAATTCTCAATTTCAATATTGGAGAGAAATCGTAAAAACATTGCAGTAAACATTATGAGCGTAGTCACACGGCTACTCTCTCACTATATGAATCGTATGTTTTATTTAAAAAACTTCAAATAGGTGTTTACAAATCTCAATTATTGTGTATAATATAGATAAGAAATCAGAAGTGGTTTCTTTGTAATCCGTGGATAACGGAAAGAATATTATCCAATTGTAAGTTTGTCTCCGAGAATGACGGGACTAAAATTTAGAATATCATTCAGTCGTAAGTTTATCTCCGTGGATAACGGGATGTAAATTTAGAATATTATCCAATTGTAAGTGTTAGAGAGAGCCTGTAACGGCTCTTTCTTTATATCAGGAGCAACAGATGAAATTAGTAAAAATATCAAATAAATTTTTCAATGATTGTAAGAAGAATAACATACATAAAGAGTTAATGTTTAATGAAGATGGTCGCCCAAGTGTTTTGATTGTTCGTTTGAAATATAAGGGAAATTTCCATAAGTTCGTTGTACCACTTCGTTCAAACATATCTCCTACCACACCCAAAAATCAATATATGTCATTACCTCCAAATTCAAAGACAAAACCACATCATTCTCATGGAATACATTATATTAAGATATTTCCAATTACAGATAAATATGTTCAATCATATTTAATAAGTGATCCGTTTGATTTAATGGTAAAGAACATAATTGATAATAATGAATCTGAAATTATTCAAGCTTGCCAGGATTATTTGTTTGAATGCGAAAATGGTAATAAACATTTTATGACACCTGATATAGATGGAATAATAAAAATGTTAGATATGTTAGACGAAAACAAAGACACCAACTAAGGTGTCTTTTTATATTGCGGTAAATTCACATCTACTCTTCCATCCAAGTTCAACACAAAATAAACGACCTGTCATCCGACAAGTCTTCTACTCTTAGATTGGTGATGATAAATACGAATATTGATTTAATAAAACTTATTCCTCAACCTAACCTACGAAACCTATTTGACGATTCGGAGCTTCTATCTCAAGTTTTGGAACAACCATTAAAAGAAAATTTAACTGTTGTACATGCTGTATCAGTTCCAACGATTTGCCAGATGTGTCCTCTCCGTGGAAACAGACCAAATTGTAGCCAATGTAACCGATTTATCTAATTAAAAGCGGGGTGAAAATATGAACGAAAATTCAAAAAATAATATTACCACTGATGAATCATCAAATAATATCGTAATTCACAGTGGCAATAGTGATACTATTACTATAGATGATATAGGAATAACTTTTAATCTGGAATCTGGAAAACTCCATTTCCTAAATCAATAACTTCTCCACTTGGAATTATTGTAAAGTTTCCATCTACATCTTGTTCAACAGTAAGGACAAACCCATTTGGATATTTAGAGACAATTCTAGTAATATCATTTTCGGTATGAATTGTTCTTTGAATATCATTTGGGTTGCACCTCAATAAACTTACGAAGACTATTGATTATGCAAAAGCAAAAATGGAATCTTTATTTACTGTTAAAGCAAAGAATACGCAAATAAATAAAGAACTTAAAAACACAACAGATCTTATTATTGCTCAAAGAAAAGCTGCAAGTAAATATCAAGGATATGTTGACAAATTAGCCAAAAATGCAACAAAAGGTAAAAAAGGGTTAAAACAATCAGAAGTTAATAAATATATTAAACTCATCAAAAATGGTTCATTAACAAAAAATGCAATAAAATCCATTAAGAATGAAAAACTTAAAACCTTTGTTGAAAATTATCAAACATATCATGACAAAGCCGTTGATGCTAAAAAAGCGGTACAGGAAAATATTGCTTTCGTTTAAAACGCTTTGGTTTACCAGTTTTGGGATTAAGATATTGAGATTGAATCATGCATTCACATTCTCTTTCATTTATCCATCTTATACTTCCTTGTCCATTTTCGGCTCGTTGTTTCGAATTTGCCATAATATTACCTCCAATATGTTTATCACTTTCTTTTATAAGCAACTATCACTCAAAAACCAAAAGTATCACTTTTTAAAAACTCAAAAAAGACAAGTGATAAAGTGATATTTATAAGTGATATTACAGCAAATATAAAATGCCACCAAACACATTACACTGTTAATAATACCCAAAGTTTTGATGTGCTTAGTGGCGTTTTATTGTGCTTTATGCACTAATATATAATGAAATTTAGAACTTATTTGTAGTTTACAATCTTTCCAAAATCAGCCTTAAGACTTGCTCCGCCTACAAGACCACCGTCAATGTCAGGTTTTGCAAGTAATTCTGCTGCATTTCCTGCATTCATAGATCCGCCATACTGGATACGTACAGCTTCTGCTGTTGCTTCATCATACATTTCTGCAACGCAGTCACGGATTCCTTTACATACTTCCTGTGCCTGATCAGATGTAGCTGTCTTTCCTGTTCCGATTGCCCAGATTGGCTCATATGCGATAACCATACTCTTTACCTGATCTGCTGTGATTCCTGCAAGGTCAGATTTAATCTGGAGACGAATCCAATCCATTGTTACACCCATCTCTCTCTGCTCAAGTGACTCACCGCAGCAAAGGATTGGTGTAAGACCTGCCTCGAATGCTTTCTTAACTTTCTTGTTGAGTAAGCAATCACACTCTTTGAAGTAATCACGACGCTCTGAATGTCCGATAATAACATATTTAACACCTGCATCTACGAGCATTGCAGCAGAAATCTCACCTGTGTAAGCTCCGCTCTCCTCAAAATACATATTTTCAGCACCTACTTCTACATTTGTTCCCTTTGTAGCTTCTACTACAGGCACAATGTCGATTGCAGGTACGCAATATACAACATCAACTTCATCATTCTTTACTAAATCTTTTAATTCATTTACTAATGCAACTGCCTCGCTAGGAGTTTTGTTCATTTTCCAGTTGCCGGCAATAATTTTCTTTCTAGCCATTTTTATCCTCATTTCTGCACACGTTTTTGGTGCTCGGTTTCTTATTTATCGTCTGCTGCTACTACACCTGGAAGATCTTTACCCTCTAAGAATTCAAGAGAAGCTCCGCCACCTGTAGAGATATGTGTCATCTTGTCACCGAATCCTAACTGATTGCAAGCTGCTGCTGAATCACCACCACCGATGATTGTTGTAGCATCTTTAAGCTCAGCCATAGCTTCTGCTACTGCGATTGTTCCTTTTGCAAAGTTTGGCATTTCAAAACATCCCATAGGTCCGTTCCATACTACTGTCTTTGCACCTTTAACTGCATTTGCGAAAAGCTCTGCTGTCTTAGGTCCGATATCAAGTCCTTCCATATCAGCAGGAATTTCTCCACGACCTACTACCTTGAAGTTTGCATCATTTGAGAAATCATCAGCTACTGTTGTGTCGATAGGGATGAGAAGTTTAACACCTTTCTCCTCAGCCTTTTTCTCCATCTTAAGTGCATAGTCTTTGTAATCTTCTTCAAGAAGTGATTTACCAACTTCCTCACCGTGGGCTGCCATAAATGTGTATGCCATACCACCACCGATAATAAGTGTGTCTACCTTGTCAAGAAGGTTTTCGATAACGGAAATCTTTGAAGAAACCTTAGCTCCACCAAGAATTGCTACAAATGGTCTTTCAGGATTGTTTACTGCATTTCCGAGGAAATCAATTTCTTTCTGCATAAGGTAACCAACTACACAGTCACCCTTAACAAACTTTGTAACACCAACATTTGAGCAGTGAGCTCTGTGAGCTGTACCAAATGCGTCATTTACAAATACATCACAAAGTGAAGCAAGCTCTTTTGAGAATTCCTCTCCGTTCTTTGTCTCTTCTGCTCTGTAACGAGTGTTCTCAAGAAGGATAACATCTCCGTCATTCATAGCTGCAACTGCTGCCTTTGCGTTGTCTCCAACTACATTAGCATCTGCCGCAAATTTAACTTCCTGTCCGAGAAGCTCAGTAAGTCTCTTTGCTACTGGTGCAAGTGAAAGCTCAGGCTTTGGCTCTCCCTTTGGCTTACCAAGATGTGAACAAAGAATAATCTTTCCACCGTCAGCGATAAGCTTTTTAATCGTAGGAAGTGCAGCTACAAGACGGTTCTCATCTGTAATCTTTCCATCCTGTAATGGTACATTGAAATCACATCTAACTAAAACTTTTTTTCCTTTTACGTTGATATCATCAACAGATTTTTTATTTAACATAAAAAACTCCTCTCACATTTATTATTATAGGCAACCATAAAACTTATCATATACTTATTGCTTCATGGCACAATCCAACCATATATAATGATTATCTTGCAAATACCTATTCTTTAATTATTATCTTTATCTTCTTTATTTTAATTATTGCAACATAGGCAATTACCTTATAATAAAGAAAAACGAGCCCGGTCCTCTAAAAGACCGGACCCGTATATGGATCATATCCGTACTTGATTGTTTAAAACAACCAGTCACATTAGCTGACTAGCAATTCTCTGAGAAGTACTTGATTGTTCGGAGAACAATCTCTAAATCGCAATGATTAGCAGTTCTCTGAGAAGTATTTGATTGTTCGGAGAACAATCTCTAAATCGCAATGATTAGCAGTTCTCTGAGAAGTATTTGATTGTTCGGAGAACAATCTCTAAATCGCAATGATTAGCAGTTCTCTGAGAAGTATTTGATTGTTCGGAGAACAATCTCTAAATCGCAATGATTAGCAGTTCTCTGAGAAGTACTTGATTGTTCTTACCATCTGAGATGTGTAAGAGTTCTCATTGTCATACCAAGAAACTACCTGAACCTCATAAAGGTCATCAGCTACTTTGTTTACCATTGTCTGAGTTGCATCGAAGAGTGAACCAAATCTCATTCCTACGATATCAGAAGAAACGATCTCTTCATCATTGTAACCAAATGACTCGTTAGCTGCTGCTTTCATAGCTGCGTTAATTCCGTCAACTGTTACATCTTTTCCTCTTACAACTGCTGTAAGGATTGTTGTAGAACCTGTTGGTGTAGGAACACGCTGAGCAGATCCGATAAGTTTTCCGTTAAGCTCTGGGATAACAAGTCCGATAGCTTTTGCAGCACCTGTGCTGTTAGGAACGATGTTTACTGCTGCTGCACGAGATCTTCTGAGGTCACCCTTTCTCTGAGGACCATCAAGTGTCATCTGATCACCTGTGTAAGCATGGATTGTAACCATGATACCAGACTCGATAGGAGCAAACTTGTTAAGTGCGTCAGCCATTGGAGCTAAACAGTTTGTTGTACAAGATGCTGCTGAGATGATCTGATCACCTTTCTTTAATGTCTCATGGTTTGTATTGTAAACGATTGTAGGAAGATCGTTACCAGCTGGAGCTGAGATAACAACTTTCTTTGCGCCTGCATTGATATGAGCCTGAGCCTTTTCTTTAGATGTGTAGAAACCTGAGCACTCAAGAACTACATCTACATCAAGGTCGCCCCATGGACAATTGTTTGCATCTGGGAAAGCGTAGATTTTGATTTCTTTTCCATCAACTGTGATAGAATCTTCACCTGCTGAAACTGTATCAGCTTTCTCATATTTACCCTGTGATGAATCATACTTTAAGAGATGAGCAAGCATTTTAGGGCTTGTCAAATCGTTGATAGCTACTACTTCATAACCTTCAGCACCAAACATCTGTCTGAATGCAAGACGTCCGATACGTCCAAAACCATTGATTGCAACTTTAACTGCCATGTTAAAATTCCTCCTAAATATAAATTTTATAATTTGTCCGACAGGAAAACCTGTCCGACAATTAATCATTTGAATGCAGGCTTTCGCTAAAAATCAATATCTTTTACGATATTTTCTCTTCTGCACAAACCTACCTATAAACTATTGTAACCAATTACCCAAAAAATTTCAAGATTATTTTTTAAATATCTTATATTTTATCTCTCAGGTTCTTTCCACAAAATGATATTTCCACTCTCAAATGACTCTTTTACCATGATTATCCTCTGGTTTGATGAACCCCTGAACACAAGATTTAAATCCTTAAGTTCAAGTTTAAACTCACCATCAACCAAAACATCTATATATGACATAAACTTTTTTGTCACTTCGCAGTTTTCAAGCATATTTTCTTTTATGTCATTTTCAAAATCATATCCCGTATAACACCATATGGACTTGTCAGGATATTCTTTTTTTACTTTTTCAAGCAGAGGGATAAGTGCTTCCTGATTGACTTTTTCCATTGGGTCACCTCCAAGAAGCGTAAGCCCCTTTATATAATCAGGCTTAAGATATTGTATTATCTCGTCCTCGGCTTTCTCATCAAAAAGCTTTCCATAGCCAAAATCCCATGTTTCCGGATTAAAGCACTCCTTACAGTGATGTGTGCAGCCGCTCACAAACAAGGATACCCTCACTCCCGGTCCGTTTGCAACATCTATCCTTTTTATATCCGCATAATTCATTACCGTCATCCATCCCTTTCTTTTTAAGGATATTTGTAATCTGCTTCGCTACTTACTCATATAAAATTTGTGCTACGCACAATCAGGTGCCATGTTCACCACCGGCACCTGATTAAAGAGGCCCATCAACCAAAAGTAATAGGCAACTCTTGAATTTTACAGATGAAGTACTCTTGAATTTATCTCTTTAGTCTTTCCGACATTCCAGAAATTCTCTCCAAGATAACCACAGGTTCTTCTGATAACCGTCATCTTGTTCTTGTCCTTATTATGACACTGTGGGCACTCCCATTCAAGGTCATCATTTATGATTATCTCTCCGTCATATCCACACACATGACAGTAGTCTGATTTCGTGTTAAACTCAGCATACTGTATATTTTCGTATATGAATTTAACAACATCCTCAAGTGCTTCAAGATTATTTCTGAGATTTGGTATCTCAACATATGAGATAGCACCGCCTGATGAGATTTTCTGGAACTGGCTCTCAAATCTAAACTTCTCAAATGCATCTATCTTTTCACGCACATCCACATGATATGAATTTGTGTAATATCCCTTATCCGTCACATCTTTTATAACACCGAACTTCTTTTTGTCTATCTCTGCAAATCTGTAGCAAAGACTCTCTGCAGGTGTTCCGTAAAGACCAAATCCTATACCTGTTTCAAGTTTCCATGTATCACACGCAAGTCTCAATCTTTTCATGAGTCTGAGTGCAAAGTTTGTTCCCTTTGGATTTGTATGGCTTACTCCGGTCATAAGCTTTGTTGTTTCATACACACCTATATATCCGAGTGATATAGTTGAATACCCGTCATGTAAAAGTTTGTCTATAGGCTCATCCTTTCCAAGTCTTGCTATTGCCCCATACTGCCAGTGGATAGGACTTACGCTTGATAATGTTCCCTCAAGTGCATGATGTCTTGCCATAAGTGCATCAAAACATAAGGCAAGTCTTTCTTCAAGCAATGTCCAGAATTTTTCCTCATCGCCCTGGGCTATTATTGCTATCTGCGGGAGATTTATGCTGACAACTCCCTGATTAAATCGTCCCTCAAACTTATATTCTCCGTTTTCATCTTTCCACGGTGTGAGAAAACTTCTGCATCCCATACATGAAAATACATTACCTTCATAATTTTCACGCATTTTCTTAGCTGAAATATAATCAGGATACATTCTCTTTGCCGAACATTTAACTGCAAGTCTTGTAAGATAATCGTACTTACCTCCTTTAAGGCAATTATGTTCGTCAAGTACATATATAAGTTTAGGAAATGCCGGTGTAACATACACACCCTTTTCATTTTTGATACCCTCTATTCTCTGATTAAGTATTTCTTCTATTATCATGGCATTTTCCTCTATGTAAGGATCATCCTTATCAAGATTAAGGAAAAGTGTCACAAAAGGTGACTGTCCGTTTGTAGTCATCAGTGTATTTATCTGGTACTGGATAGTCTGCACACCCGACTTTAATTCATCCATAAGCCTGTCATTTACAAACTCCTCAAGTACATCCTCTGTAATAGTATCTCCATATTTTTGTCTATAATGAGCTTCATACTTATCATGACTCTTTCTGAGATATTTTCCGAGGTGTCTTATATCAACTGACTGCCCGCCGTACTGACTGCTTGCAACCGCCGAGATTATCTGTGTCATGACCGTACACGCAACCTGAAAACTCTTTGGTGTTTCAATAAGTTTGCCGTTCATAACCGTACCATTTTCAAGCATATCGCCTATATTTATAAGGCAGCAGTTAAATATGCTCTGAAGAAAATAATCCATATCATGAAAATGAAGTATTCCTTCTTCATGTGCTTTTACTATCTTCTCTGGAAGAAGTACTCTCTTTGTAAGATCTTTCGACACCTCACCGGCTATAAGATCTCTCTGTGTCGATGCTATATATGCATTTTTATTTGAGTTTTCTTCCATTACATCCTTGTTGCTGTTTTTTATAAGGCTCATGATGGAATCATCAGTAGTGTTTGCCCTGCGGACCATCTCTCTTGTATATCTATAGATTATATACTTCTTTGCAAGTTCAAATTTTCCCTCACTCATGAGCTTTTGCTCTATCATATCCTGAATATCCTCAACCATCATGTTGTCAACATGCTTGTTCTCTATTCCGGCAACAATAGAGTCTATTTTCTCCTCATTTACCTGCTCGTTTTTATCAACTTCCGCATTGGCTTTCTGGATCGCAACAATTATCTTATTGCGGTCATAATCAACGACTCTGCCATCCCTCTTGATTACCTTCATCATCATATTTCCTCCAATCTATGCAGTCATGTATAGTCAAATAACTACATGACTCTATGTTCTTTTCCTGACCTGCATTTATATATGTATTCCACATATACAACATGACTCTCTCAAAGAACGCAAGACTTATTATAGCACCTGGGCGAAAAAATGTCCACAATATATTGTGTTTATTTTGCAATAAATCACAAAATATTGTGGACACCCTTTATTTACTATATCTTACTGCTGTAGTATGCCAATGCGGTCAGATTGATTTATGCCCCGGTGTGGTATCAGCAATACGCTGTGTGTCTTTTGACAATCCCATTATTCCTCTTATCTCATCAACAGGAATTTTGGTATATTCTGACAATTCCTCTTTTGTCGGAACCCTTCCCATCTCCTCAGTCATATACTTTGCCGCTTCATTGAGCAGATTTGTGCGTGCGAGAACTGCTGATTCCCAATCTTTATCCGAAGTCACTGTGTCTAACAAAGATTCTATCGCATTTGTAACTTCCATATATATAGCACCATCTATACTGTCAAAATTTGGAACATTATTATCAACAAAATTCTTTTTATTTTCTTCTATCACGGATATTGCTTCAAGTAATCCTACATTTCCCTCAGCAATAAGTTCATCCATCCCTGTTATCCCTTTTTTGACATTCTCCCTGTCTGCATAATTGCGTGCGATTTTTACTACCTGTGCAAGCCTGTTCTCTACAAATCTATTCCTGGCATTTTTATCACCATCCATAAATTTCTGAATCAGATTTCTCTCTTCAGCGTCATCATAATAGTCAAGTTTTCCTATTTCATCCATATAAAGTTTATTGTTATATTCTGCTCTTTTTTTTGACAACTCCTTTGGAGAAGTATTGTTTTCTTTTTTATCATTATGCTTTTCAGATTCGGTTTCCTCATCCGAAAGCTCTTTATCTTCATTTTTATCACTTTCATTACTTTGCAAGTCAACTGCTTTTGGCACAAATCTGTATCCCTCAACCTCTATTCCTGCAAGGGAAAGATAGTAATAAACCTGTTCCATTTTATCATCAGACAGTTCTAAATCACTTAAATATTTTTTCACTTCATCTTTTGCAAGCTTATTATCCTGCGAAGCTGCAATACTTTTGACTGCCTCTAATTCTTCTAAAAATTTTCCCTGTTCTGACATATATCTCTCCTACTTTCATACATAATAAATTTTGCAATAAACATCTTTCATGGATGCAGCTTTCTTATTTTAATACTATACTCATTATTATGCAAGAAAAATGGACTGCCATATGAATATATAATCCTACTGACAATCCATTTCCAAAATACACTTTGTAATATTATCATTACAAAAGCTTAAGTACCTATAATCTTAATTCATAAAATCTTCTTAAAAATCACTCTTAATTATTTCTTAAATGTGAGCTTGAAGCTTACTTTAAGACTCTTCTTAAATTTTAATTTATTAGGATCTACAGGATAATTTGCCTTTTTAGCACCTGTGCCACCTTTACCATATACATTGAAGATCTCAAGACGGAACTTATTGTTCTTCTGGTCTTTCTCAAGATATCCCTGTTTAAGCTTGTTAGCCTTTACTTTTATAGCTTTGCCGTCAACATAAATCTTTACCTTTGAAATTTTAATCTGGCTTGGCTTATATGTTTTCATCGCATTTTCAATATCTACACAAAATACACTTGCTTTAGATGTTTTCTCTTTTGCTCCTGTTTTAAGCTTACTCTTTGTAAGAGTCATTGAAACATTCTGTGTTCCTTTTTTAGCTTTAATAGTCTTTGGTGAGTCATACTCTCCCTTAGCAGTATTCATGTTTGCAGTTACTTTCCACTTGTCATCTGCAAACATAACATATGTCTTAAATTTCTTTGCAGCACTGGCTTTCTGAGTCATTCCTGCTGTTCCTGCTACTACCATTGAGAGTGCTAATGCAACCGACACTCCTTTTTTAGTTAATTTTGAAAGTCTCATATTCTTTTCCTCCACTTTAACGCTTTATTTTTATATAGAATATATTACTCAATATACACTACAATTTTAAATGCCATTGTCAAGTTCATGTACGGGCAGTAACTATTTAATCTTTACTGTATATGTCACCTTTATGGTTTTCTTTGGCATAGTGTACTTAAATTTGGCAACACGGCTGTTCCACATATTGATAATCTGAAGCTGTACAAATCCGTCTGTCTGACCAGGATCAGGTGTTAAAACTCCTTTTTTGATAGTCTTAACTTTTTTTCCGTCAAAGAAAACTTTTACATTTGTAACAGTAACTTTTTTCTTGTCTTTTCCTTTAATATTTGTATCTACATAGAGTGTATTGAATGTCTTGTCTTTTGCGATACATTTATTAAGTCCTGTAAGCTGAACAGTGTATGTCTTTTTACCTTTTTTCATTGTGGTGTCTTTAAACTTTACACTGTTTTTTGACAATTTGTTTGTCGTGTTCTGAAGTTTGTTTGAAAACTTTGCATCGTCATGCTGATTTCTGAATGTAAACTTCGCTGTCTGCAGACAAAGATAAGCTTTATAACTTGCTGCATCGGCTTTCTTTGTGCTTGGTGTTGCTACAACTGAGCTTGCAGTAACGGCTACTGCGACGGCTACTGCCAATACTTTTTTTGCAAATTTACTGAAATACATAAAATTTCCTCCCTTATCATATCATGATCTAGTGTAATATTTTACAATGTGATTATTATTCATTCACATCTTGTTCACAATTCATATTGTATTTTAATCTTTAAAAAGATAATACACAACAAAAACGAAACCTTTTACCCCAAAAATGAGACATTTAACATACCTGCCTTATTTCGGCTTATTTTGCCATTTTTATGTCGTATTTCTGCCTTATCTTGCAAGTATTTTTGTAATCTTAGCTATATACATAGTATGGTAGTCCTTATCTTTATACCATATTTCGTCAATAGTTTCATCAAGAAAATCTTTCGGTTCTATATCAGTCTTTGACATTACCTCACAGATAAATACCATATTTGCTTCGTCAATATAAGGTACTCCATCACAATAATCAACTTTTACTTTTGCGGCTTTCATCTTATCCTCGTCTCTTCCTGAAACTGTACCAAGATATTTCATATCCCTGCGGTATTCTTCTCCCGGAAAACTAAGTGAAAACTTACCCTTTTTATCAATAAACTCTTTTGTGAATCTGCTCTGTCTTATAAACACAAAGACAGAATCCTTTCCCCACATCTCTCCTACTGCTCCCCATGAAGCAGTCATCGAATTTGCTTTTTCTTCATCACCTGCCGTAACAAGCATCCAGTCCTTTCCTATTTTTTTAAACGGATTCATATCCATGTAATCAACTGAAACTTCCTGAAAACTATGCATTTTTTATTCCTCCTAAAAATCTTTTTATATATTTTAGCATAAAATCGACTAAAAAAATGATTTTTTTATTATTTTATGCATTTTTTTCAAATAGATAATAGTTGTTTTGCCCGCCGCATAATGCTATACTATGAATTACTACTAATTTATTGCTTATTGGAGGCTGATACGGATATGAAAGTTGAGATGCACACACACACAAGCGAAACAAGTCCCTGTGCACATATTTGCGCACAGGATGTAATAAAAATGTATAAAGAAGCAGGATATGATACCGTTGTTATAACCGACCACTACAGCAAATGGGTATTTGAAAAGAACTGTGCAAAAACTCCTGACGAAGTCACTTCACATTTTTTAAAAGGATACAAAACAGCTCTTGGCTGTGCAGAAACATATGATATAAATGTATTGCTCGGCTGTGAGGTAACACTCACGGAAAGTCCCAATGACTATCTTTTATACGGTGTAAACGAAGACTTTTTCCATACACATCCTTTTTTATACAATCTTTCCCTCGAAGAATTATCTGAAATATGTCACAATGAAAATATACTTATCGTTCAGGCTCATCCAAATAGAGCCTACTGCGAACCGGTAAATCCTGCACTTCTTGACGGTGCCGAAGTTTTCAACGGCAATCCACGCCACGACAGCAACAATGATAAAACTTATGCCTGGGCATATGAACATGACCTTATCATGACATCAGGAAGTGATTTTCACGAAAAAGAAGACCTCGCTCTCGGAGGTATAATCACAGAGTACGATATAAAGACTGAAAATGATCTTATACAGACCCTTTTGTCAGGAGATTACAGTCTTATAACGCCTGTTGAATAAAATTATATAACACGATTATAACTTAAAGGAATAGCTTTTATGAAAAATAAAAAAATAATTGATATTTCGGATAACAGAACTTTACTCTCAAAGTTTAGTTATTTATATGCAAAAATTAACAGACTTATGAATCACTTTAAGAAAGCTGCTTTATCTGCATTTGCAGGGCAGGCGGCTTTCTTTATGATTCTTTCTTTTTTCCCTTTTTTCATGTTTTTACTGTCGCTTTTCCGGTACACTCCATTTACCAAAAGTATGCTCCTTAAAACAGCATCTGCACTCGTCCCTGAGTACTTTAGAAATTATCTTGGCAGTATAATAAATGAAATATATAATGTGCAGACTGGTGCCGTACTGTCAGCTACGATCATTGTTGCCATATGGCTAGGCTCAAAAGCATTCTTATCACTTATCCAGGGTCTTAATTCAGTCTATAACCTTGATGAGACAAGAAATTATATAATAATACGCATCTACTCCTTTTTTTATACGGTAGTCTTTGCAATTCTTATTGTTGTAATACTTACAGTTATCGTATTTGGAAATAAACTGTATTATTATATCAGACAGCATTTTCCATTTACTGAAAAGCCTCTTGCTTCTATTATAAATGTAAGAGCTGTCATAAGCTTTTTGGTTTTATTTTTGTTTTTCTGGTTGTTGTATGTAATACTTCCAAACCGCAAAGCAACATTTACGCACCAGCTTCCCGGAGCACTTGTGGCAAGTGCCGGCTGGCTTATCTTTTCATACATCTATTCTTTTTATGTAAACAACATCAATAATTACTCAAAATTTTATGGACCAATGACTACTATGGCTCTGCTGATGTTGTGGTTGTATGCCTGTATGTATATACTTTTTCTTGGAGGTATGTTAAATCATCTGCTCGAAAAAAAAATACCGGCAAAAGCAAAAAAGCTGACAAACAATTCAAAAATATAATTAAAATCATATAAAAAACATAAGGCAGACCGTAAAGTCTGCCTTATAATTTTTATGCAATATTTCAAATACTACTATCAATAACCTTTCAACGCTGTCACTTTAACTCCTGAAAAATAATGATTTAATATCTGTCTGTAGTTAAAGCCCTGCTTTGCCATGTTGCCGGCTCCACTCTGACTCATACCTGTTCCATGTCCGAAACCTCCTCCGGTTATCTTAAATCCGCCTGATACTGCATCTATGTAAAATGCTGCACTTGGAAGCATAAAATAACCTGCCATGTCTGTACCATATCTTCGCTTTATCGTCTCACTTACGGGAGCAAGCACTTTTCTTATGTTATACTGGTTACATACTTTATAAGTGTTTTTGTTTCCTCTTATTATAATCTCTGATGCCATCCCGCTTTTTTCACGCTTTGTTATCTCAATACTCTTTATCTTTCCCGTAACAAAACCTGACCTTGATTTGTATTTTCCATTTTTCAGCTTAGTGAGGACATTTGCATTATTTGACACATAACATGAACTCAAAGCTGAATCTATACGGCTTCTTAAGCTTTTTTCCTTAATCTTTACGGACCAGCGGTACCATTCTTCTTTACTGTCATATGTTGTGCAACTCTCATTATTTATAAAGTTTCTGAAAATCTGCTCATTTGACAGATTATATCCTTTTATTCCTGTTTTTCTTCTGAATCTTGCCGTAATCTGAAACCGGCTGTCAAGATATGATATTTTTGACGGTGTATTCCACACATCCTGACCGTCAGCCGTATAACCCCACGATGTTGAAAAATAGTAAGCAGTTACGACTTTCCCTGATTTTTTCATAACTCTCTCAAATGTCCCGTCAACAGCTTTTCTCGACCTTTTGTCCTCAGGAATGTTGTTATATACCTGACAGGCAACACTATCATCAACATCTGCACCATACTCAGCATATTTTCCGGATTTCATCTGATTGTATGCATAACTTCTCGCACATACTGCCTGTGTTTTAAGTGCCTCCATAGGATTTGAGGTTGACATCTCACTTGGAAGTACCGCATAAAGATACTGCTCTATAGGAAGTGTATTTGTAAGCAGAAGCCCTTTTGATTTATATTTTATTGTCATAGTTCCACGATACTCAGGGTGTATATTCTGCCTTTTTATATTAAGCACTTTTATCTTTGCACCATTGTAAGAACCTGCAACTATCTTTTTCCCTTTTAATTTTTTGTCACTTGCATTAAATACTGCCTTTTTTCCAGCCGCATAACTCTTTGTCTTATTATTTACCTTTACATAAAAACTGCTTGAAGATGTAAGCTTTATCTTTTTGTGAAACATATCAGAAAAATTACTATTTGTAATAAGCACCCTTAAAGGTTTACTGCTTTCAGGATGTGCAGCTATGTGTTCCACCCTCCTTTTCTTATGTTTTTTTCTTTTATTTTTAGCAGTATTATTTTTTTTAACAGTTTTTGTGTTCTTTGTTTTTGAACTTTTATTATCGTTACTATCAGCTTTGCTGCCATCTTTTTCACGGTTTATTGTATTTTGTGTCTGTGTTTTTACACTCTTCTTTTTACCGCCAAAATATCCCTCAATATAAGCCTGTAACACTATACATATAAAAACCATGATGCTTATCACAGCTATTATGATAAGCACCTGCTTTTTATTATTTAATTTTCCTTTATTGTTCTTTTTCATCTTTTCCATTCCCGCCTTATTAATTCTAAAAACTATAATCACCGGTACACCTGACATTCATTGTCAGATATACCGATAAAAAATGACTATTTTGCTGATGTTGCCGTCGGTGCTGCAGTTGCCTCAGCCTTTAATTCCTTTTTGGTAGTTTCAAAATCAGATGTAAATGCAGACTCTACCATGTACACTTTCTTTGTATCATTGTCAATGTAAGCGTATCGTCCTTCACCTGCAACCGACTCGTCTCCTGCCGTCAATGTCTTTTTATTGCCGTCTTTATCTGTAATATCGACCTGTAAAGCAGGTTCTTTAAGTCCGTACTGTGACAAATCGGTGCAATCTGATGTAACCTCACTTGTAGCAGACATCTTTTTTACATCACTTACAAGAGTCTCCACCTTGCTCTGTTCAAGGCTGTATTTGGTGTCATCCTTTAACACCCACTTGTTTTTGTTTTTCACGAATGTAAGCTCCGCCGTGCTGTTCTTGAAATGAAGCTCTGCAATATCTGATTCTTTTATTGAATACAGCTCTATATTATTCTCTGCTTCTTCCTTTTTTTCACTATTGTCCTTATGCTTTGTTGCCACAAAAAATACAATTATCAATGCTATTAGGAGAACACATAATCCAATTATTGTCAATAGCTGTCTGTTTTTCTTTGACACTTTTCCGCCCATGTTGTTCCTCCTTTACTTTCTTCTTCTGCTAAACCATATTGCAAAACCTGTTATAAGAAGTCCGACAGGTATGATAATGATTATTACTGTTGCCCAGAAAAACTGCGTTCCCTGTGTAAGTGAAACATATGTGTAAGAAAGACTCTTTGCATTTATTGAAGTTTCCTCAACATCTGAATTTGATAATAACTTGACCGCATTAGTAAACAATGAACCATTGTCAAGCTGGTTTGTTGAGATTACATCATCTGAGAATGCATATGCTGATGCATAAACAACAAGTTTTGCACTCTTATTATCATCAATCTTGTCTGTTACTGAAACACCCATGGCAAATGGTCCGTCAATATCACCTTTTTCCCTTGCTGCCTTTCCTGATGAAGTATCTAGTTTGAGATATGAACCTTTTGATGTAGTCATAAACTCTGATATTGTAAGTGACTTTCTTGCACCCTTAAATTTTGAAATTCCTACCGGAGACGGCATTACAACTACCCCGGATACACCTGAAGCTATCTCATTTGAAGAATCCAGTGTCGGAATAACTGAATTTACATAGTTATAATAATTTCCCTGTGTTTCGCATACCGAACCTATCTGCTCATTAAGCCCGTAATACTTGAGCAATGCCCTTAAATTTGGTGTATCCTTTGTTCCATACTGAAGATTTATAACGGCATTTCCACCTTTCTTCATGTAGGCAAGAATCTTATTTTTTTCTTCTTTGCTTATATCTTTTGTTGCACCATTTATAAGAAGTATATCACAGTCTGAAGGGACTTTATCCTCTGAATAAAGAGTAAGTTCATCAGTATCTATATTCATCTTACTAAACGAAGTTGACATAGTTGTTCCAACTTCCTGTTCATCATGTCCCTTAAGAATATACATCTTTGTCTTTTTCTCTGCAAGCACCTTCTGTATTGCAGACGTTATCTTTCCTTCAACATCAAGATAGTATTCTCCACTGCTTTGAGTGTATGATGAATAATCTGTATTTGAATAATACATATCCGTATTCTGCACATACGATGAATTTTTTGTTGAGTCATTTACAACGATAACATCATTCTGTGCAACTGAGCCGGCTTCACTCTCTGACAGGTATTTACTTGCAAATCCCGGATTTACAACAGGGTCTATCTTTTTAAGTTTAACCTTTGATGATGCCTTAGGATACTGGTCGAGCACTTTTTCAATATACTCTGTCTCCTTGCCGTCCGTTACAAGATAATACAAAGTAACACTGTTCTTTGCCGATTTCAATGCTTTCTTTGTATCTTTAGATAATGTAAATAAACTGTTTGAACTAAGGTCGCTCGACAGATCAAGCTTTCCAAACACAAGATTTACAACAACTACTATTGCTATTACAAGAATAGTTATAAAAGAACTGTAAGCTCCCGATTTAAATTTTTTGTTAGTAAATGATTTTTTAATTCCTCCGGAGCTTTTTTTCATTTTTGCTGTTCTTAATTCTCTACTCATTTTTGCTGCTCCTTTCTAATTAAAACGCTTTTTCTTTATCATCTGGATAGTTAAAAATACAAATAAAAATGCTATTGAAACATAATATACTATCGCATCATAATTTAAAATTCCAAGACTGAAATCATCAAATCGTGTAGACAGAGCAAGCGTATTTAATATGTTTGTAAGCAGGCTTTCATATAATGAAGATTTTACTGCGTAGATTATCCATATTGCTGCCTCTCCGATAACCGCCATCATAACAAGAACAGTTACATTATTCATCATATGATAAAAAACAAGACATATGACAAGCCAGAGTACAGCTATCATGACACACTGTGATACTGCCTCGGTTGGAAGCATCCCGGTGATATTGCTTAAAAGAAATGTAAGAAGAAGTGTGATAAAACTTACAACTGATGCAATAACCTGACTCTCCGTGAGCGATGAGATAAAAAGACCTATTGCTATCGTTGCCGCTCCTAAAAGATAAAATCCTATGATACTGCTGTATGCAGGTGCAAGTCTTACATCAGTTCCATACATATGAATGATAAGCGGATATATACATATCGGAATAAATGCACATGAAAACAGTGTCAGAACCGCAAAATATTTGCCAACGATTATCTTTGTAAGCGATACCGGTGCCGTGTAGAGAAGCTGATCCGTTTTCTGCCTGTTTTCCTCAGCAACTATTCGCATAGTAAGTATAGGCACAAGCAAAACATACATAAATGATATACCACCGAGCGTAACCTCAAAATTTCCAAGTCCGCTTGAAAGATTGTATGCCCATGTATATATTCCTATGATAACGAGGAAAAATGCAAGAAACACAAAACCTATCATTGAATTAAAATATTGTCTTAACTCTTTCTTATATATTGCAAGCATTATTTTTCTCCTCCTTCCATATCTGAAGAATTTTTTTCAGTTTCAGACACATCAAGTTCTCCGCTAATGTCAGCATTTTTTTCTGAATTTTGATTCTCATTTTCGTTCTGCAGTTCACCTTCTGTTTCAGCTTTATCTTTCTTTTCACTCTTTAATTTTTTGAGTTTTCTGCCACCATACTGCTTTGAACCTCCTCTTGTAAGTGCAAGGAACGCATCCTCAAGTGATGTATCAAGTTTATTCATTTCAATGAGTGGGCACTCCGCCTTTGCAAGTGCATAGAACAGATCCACTCTTATATCCTCGTCCTCTGCACAGTAAATAGTAAGACCTGTCGTATCCTCCTCTGTATCTTTGTCATTGTCATAAGATACATTCTTAATACCTGATATAGTCCTAAGTGCCTCTTTAAGTTTTGTTTTATCACCCTTTACAACAACATGAACACCATTTGTGTCAACCATTTTCTTTGTAATATTTTCCGGTGTATCTTTTGTTATCATCTTTCCTTCATTTATGATAATAATCTCGTCACAGACAGCACTAATCTCCTGCATGATATGCGAACTTAAAAGAACGGTATGATTTTTGCTCAGTTCCCTGATAAGTTCTCGCATCTCTATTATCTGACTCGGATCAAGACCTACCGTCGGCTCATCAAGAATAAGTATGTCAGGATTCCCCATCATTGCTCCTGCAAGTCCGACTCTCTGTTTATAACCTTTTGATAAATGTTTTATAAGTCTTTCAGAAACATCAAGTGTCTTTGTCTTTGACATTATCTTATGGACTTCTATATCCCTATCTTTTTTAGAAACTTTCTTAAGTTCTGCAACAAATGAAAGATACTCTCTCACTTTTAAATCAGGATAAAGTGGTGGTATCTCCGGAAGATAGCCTATATTTTTCTTTGCAAGTTCAGGTTCATCCATAATGTCTATACCATCGATAAGGACTTCTCCCTCCGTCGGTGCTATATAACCTGTTATCATATTCATTGTTGTTGATTTTCCTGCACCGTTAGGTCCGAGAAATCCGACAACTTTTCCTGTCTCAACAGTAAATGAAAGATCGTTTACCGCAGCATGATTTCCATACCTTTTAACGAGATTTTTTACTTCAATCACTGTATTTACCTCCTGTTATTTATATACAAAAGAGGATAACATAAGAATGTCAAGATTTTGTGAACAAAAAGGGCTGCCGCACTAAAATTTAGTGCGGCAGCCCTTTTTAATTACTTTTTATAATATTTTTAGCATTTTTCAGGTTCAGGATATTCTACTCCATCTGTATCTACCGTTACTTTGATTATCATCTGCGGCTCTAATGGTGCATCTGAATAGTCAGTTTCTGTTTCTGCTATAGAATTGACTGTGTCCATTCCGTCTGTTACTTTTCCAAATGCAGCATACTGTCCGTCAAGATGTGGTGCATCTTTATGCATAATAAAGAACTGTGAGCCTGCTGAGTCAGGCATCATTGAACGAGCCATTGAGAGAACTCCTGCTGTATGCTTAAGATCATTTTCTACACCGTTTATCGCAAATTCACCTTTAATGGAATATCCAGGTCCGCCTGTTCCTACTCCGTCAGGATCTCCACCCTGTATCATAAATCCTTTTATGACTCTGTGAAAGATAAGTCCATCATAAAAGCCTTTATTTATAAGTGATATAAAATTGTTTACAGTATTTGGTGCGATTTCAGGATAAAGCTCTGCTGTTATCGTTCCCGCTGTTGTCTCAAATGTTACTATTGGATTTTTTGCCATTTTATTTTTCCTTTCTTGCTGTTATATTTTATATTTTATTTTTCTTTCTATTTAATGTCAAGCACAATTACATCCCCCTACACATAATACTGTGCCTAGGCATTCCAAAGTTCCTATCTTCATTTCTTTCCTCGTTTTTGTTTTATATATTACCTGATTGAAATATCACCATCCGAACACTTTATCTCAACTGTTGCCGTCGCAGACTCAATATTTCTCTCAAAAGATGTTTCCGTTTTATCACCATCTGTTATATTCTTTACACTCACATCACCATAACTTGTCTTTGCATTTACCGAAATGCCTTTCCAGTCATCAAATCCTATTACTTTCACATCCCCATAACCTGACTTAATTTTTATATTGCCGTCAAATTTAGTATCCTCAAATCTTAAATCACCGTCATTTAATTTTACGGCTATATCCTCAAACGAACCGTCATTGCACTTAATATCACCATAATTGTCTGTTATATTTATGCCTTTAAGACTGGTATTTTTAACAGAAATATCTCCATCATTTGTTGATATTTTTCCGCTGTCAATATCAGTATCTTCAAACTTAATATCACCATAGCTGTCGTTAATGGTGACAGTATTAAGTTTGGAATCTTTTACCGACATATCACCGTCAGAAGATGCTATTTTTATTTCTTTTGACTCTGTATCTGAAAGTTTTATATCACCTGCATCCACTGAAATATCTATCCTGTCACTTCTAAGCCTGTCCACGGAAATATCACCCTCTGCCATATCAAGCTCCGCACTGCTTATCTGTTTAGCTTCAGGCAGATACAATATAAACTGATTTCTTTGTGTATAATCTTTCGTACCGCTTATCAAGGCTTCAATACCACTCAAATCCATGTTTACCGTAACATGATTTGATTTCTGTCTGAGCTTAAATTCTCCATCGCTCACCTCATACTCTGCCGTCACTTTACCTTTCTCTTTCTTTAGATTGTATGCTATATAACAGTTTTTGTCATCTGATTTTGCAATCTTAAAATCAATAGTATTTAATTTGACATTTATCTTATCAAAATCATCTATCTTTGTCTTTTCTAATATCGCATACTCTTTTTCAAGATTATTACTGTCAGTTGTGAGCATTGAGCTAAAATCAAGCTTCTTTACAACCTTTCCACCGCCCATTGCTCTTCCGACAAAAAACAATCCTGTCCCAAAAAACAGACATAAAATTCCTGCTATCAAAGATATATTTATAAATTTTTTCATTATTTTTTCCCCCTTTTAGATGCTTTCTGTGCAAACTTAATAGTAATATCAATAAGAAATCTGCTAAATAAAACTCCGATTACCGAAACAATAATTCCAACGCCTATCGCTGCAAGTCCAAGCCCTAATAGCATCAACGCCGCTGATATTGAAAGTTTTATCGTAACTACCGCCCTCGCTATAACGGCAAGTCCGGCTATGACTGAGCACACACCGACTAAAAATACGCATAACAAAACTAATACAATACAAAGCAAGATACAAAACATCACAACCAGCCCACTTATAAGAAGCGGTGTAGCAACAGGAATCGCACATATCGCAAGTATAGCTACCCACAATATACCAAGCACCGACCTTTTCCCACTGTCATCCTGTTTCTTTTCATCAGCTTGTTTTTTCTCATCTATCCTCTTGTCAAGAACATTGCTTATAATGTCACAGGCAGCTTCTTTCGGTGTTCCAAGCTCCTCCATAAGTTTCTTTGCTTCATCATCATCTGTCTCAGAAAAATACTCCGTAAAATATTCCATCGCATCATCATAGTCCGCCTTAGGCAGTTTTTTCAGATATTTGCTAAGCTGCCCTAAATATTCATCTCTCGTCATTTTTTATTCTCCCTTCTACTATACCGTCAATCGTATCTCTGTAACTTATCCACTCTGAATTTAAGAATTTAAGTTCTTCCACACCCGCATCCGTCAAAGAATAATATTTTCTTTTTCTTCCCTGATACTCCTTTGTGTAAGTAGTCATAAATCCGTTTTTTTCAAGTTTCTTCAAGATTGGATAAAGCGTGGACTCTTTTATATCCGCCACAAGTTTAACAGTCCGACTTATCTCGTATCCATATGAATCTTCCTTTTGCAGCACCGACAGGATTAAAAATTCTATCAGATGTGCAGATACAGGATAGTACATCTTTACACTTCCTTTCTGTTTGAATTATATGCAAAATTTTTATATATAAAAATATTATATATAAAATATATACATATTATTGTGCTTTGTCAAGTAAAAAAGGGCAAAACCAGCGTTTTGCCCTCCAAGAATTGCTTCGCAATTCTCATTGGTTTTCCTCTACATTACGAGCATTTTCCTATAACATAAAAAAGAGACTGTCGCAATAAGAAAATTACATACATGATATAGATGCTCTATTATAGTAACTACTTCTATATCATGTACGATTTTTCATTAATGCGACAGTCTCTTTAAAAATAACTCTGAACATAATATTTCTATCAATAAGTTTGTTTTCAAATATTATATTTGTTCTACACTATTAAGATTACTGTATGTTATTTTTGTTTTCTGCTTTATTGTGTGTCTGCTGCAGAGCCGTTTATCTCCTCTATAACACAAGTATGATGCTTTTTATCTTTTCCCTCCGCATCATAGCTTATCCCTACAAGAAGTATTTTGTCACTGTAGCCTGACAATGCACCGTGGTATCTGTTATCTTTTATCTGTTTAATCGCAGTGTCCGCCGATTTATTATACTTTAATTCCACTACCATTGCAGGTCTGAATCCCGCATTTGCCCTCGGAATAAACGCAAAATCAGCAAAGCCTTTTCCGGCAGGCATCTCACGGATTATATTGTAATAACCCGGTGCCGTAAAATATGCCATTGTAAGAACACAGCTAAGTGAGTTTTCATCATTATACTTTAAAACAGATGTGTAAGTATCATGAGCAAGTTCTATAAGTTCGGCAACTTTTTCTGCATTTCCATCTATAGTTTCAAAAAGCAGTTCATCACAAGTTGAAATCGCTTTTGCAATCTCTTTCCACCCACCTGTTTGCAATGCAAGTTCAAATGCAGTTGCCACTTCATAGTTTGGCACATATGCACTCTTTCTGTCCGCATCATATCCAAGATAACCCAAATGTATCAATGCCGTTAAAGCATCATCCTTTGATGCAATAGTTGAAAAATCATTTTGAAATGTATTTGGATTTACCATGACTTTTCCACCTGCAAGCATCTTCATAATATCATCCTTTAGTCCTGCATAATTCATCGTTATAAATGTATTTATTGATGCAAATGAAGATGTATTTCTCCAGTATGAATCAAAATCATTTCTCTCTATCGCCATAGAAACAGAGTTTGGATTATACATATGAATACCGTCGATCAAATATCCGTTGTACCATGCTTTTGTACTCTCAAAATCCATATCAAACCGCTTGCATAATTCTTTAACCTCGTCTTCCGTAAACCCATAGTATTTTGTAATCGGACTTGATTTTAACATCGTATATTCACTGAAATTATTTAAAGCCGACTCATCTTTAATCTTCTTTATCGGCAAAATCCCCGTAATATATGCCAGTGCAAGAAAAGATTTTGACTCCTCCGATTTAAACAGCGAGTGTAAAAACTGTAAATACTCGTGTACCAACTCTTTGTTATCACTGTTTCTGATAACACAATCCCATTCATCAATTATTATAACAAACTGAGTATCTGTTATCTCATAAATCTCCTGTATCAGCAAATATAAATCTTGGCTGTAATCTAATGTATCATTATATTTTTTCTTAAAATCTTTACATACCCTCTCCTTAATTGATTCTACTAAATCTTCTTTGTGAAAATCCCAGACTGATGCTATATCCAGATGAATAACATTATACTTGTTCATATATTTTTTATAATCTGCACTTTCAGAAATCTTTGTCCCGTCAAAAAGCTCAGTCGAATCACACCCAAGACTATAATATGCGTCTATCATCCCAGCCGCATGGGACTTTCCAAATCGTCTTGCATGGCTTACCGCAAGACATTTATCCTCCGTTGACAGTCTATCATTAAGATACTCTATCAATTTTGTTTTATCTACATAAATCCTGCTGTTTTTTGCCTGCCTGAAACTCGCATTACTCGGATTAAAATATACACCCATCTTAATTCACCTCATTTCATCTATATAACATTGGTATCCGCAAAATCCTGTTCCAAACTCACCTACAGATTGACACATTGCTGTGTATTTTTCATTATCTTACAGATAACAACACTTAATACTTCCGACTTTACTTACCCCTAGTATATTTTTAATCCGAAACAATGTCAATCGCATTTTTAACACAAAATCGTGTCCTTCTCTTTTTTTGTTTATCCGAATAAAATTTTACGCTAACTTTCACCCCTGTCGCAATCAACTTATTATTGCAAGTGTACAGACGAACAGAAACGGTCACTCTTTAACTTATCTCTCCACAAGTTCATAAGGCTCTTTTTTCTCAATCACATATCCACCTGTCTCATCGCCTGTCACCCCTTTCTTTTTTATTATCTCATCTGCCTTTGTCTTTTTTATCCCCCACTTGTAGTTTGAATCAAAATACTGCACATCCCCCCATTTTGCAAGTGGTACTATATAAAAGTCAAATAAATCTTTCTGTGAAGTTTTCTCATAAACCTGTATCTGTACCGTATAGCTGTCGATTTTTGTAATTCCATTTATACGCTGTTTTTCTGCTATTGATTTTTTACCGGCTTCATTAAGTACGATTTTTTTCACCTTGGCATTATAATTTTTTCCGGTCACCTTACTCAGTTTTTTATAATCCCAGCCGTATTGACCCGCAACCTGATTTATAACTTTTTTTGCATCTTTCTTTTTAGCCTTATATTTCGGTTCCAGTGAAAAAAAATAAACAAACAAATCCCGTGTCCTCGGATATTTGTCTGTTATGTAAGAATATGTTTCATCCCGATAAAGAGAACTTGTCCATTCAAACGCATCTTTTATTTCGGGATATATTATTTTGTTTTTTATTTCTTTTTTTATTTTAGCTGACGGCTTCTTTAATTTTGAATTAAGTATCTTCTTTGCCTTATCACCGCCACTATATCCTGTCTGATAACTTAAAAGTCCCGCAATATTGCATTTGTAAACATTATCAGAAGACTCATATGAGCTGTCAGTTCTAAGATAATAATTAAACATCAGGTCATCAGCAGTTATCATTGTACCAGCCGATGCTTTTAGCCCCTCTTTCAGTCTTACCGTATATGTTGTCAGCTTTTTTCCTTTCTTCTTTTTATCTTTTTTATTATAACGGCTGTCACTTTCAATACTCTCAAAAAAATCCGAACCTGACTTTGCTTTTATCTTCTTTAATTCGTTATATATATTTATATAACACTTATCAAGAATATATCTGTCAGCCTTTGTAGAATAAATAAAAGGTGACAGATTTTTTGACACATCACCTTTTATGTGAAGTACCTTTCTGGTTCTCTCAGAACTGTTTTTGACCTTTACATCAGCCTGTTCTATCTGGGAATATGTGATTTTTTCACTATCACTTTCATTTTTATTTTTGCGGAATGATGTGATTATTATTATGACAAGACAAATGTAAAAAACTACGACAATTATATTTTTTTTCATAGTGTAGATATTATTCCTTTCGTTAATAATAAATATCAATATAATTAGAGTAAATCTACATCCGCGTAAAGTCAATTTAAACCATCATTCAATTTTCGACAGCAAATATCTCGCCATCTACTATCTTAACTACCCTCTTTGCCGCCTTTGCGACCTCAAGGTCATGTGTTATCATAACTATCGTGTTTCCCATATCATTAAGTTTTCTGAATAATTTAAGAACTTCCTTACCGCTTTTACTGTCTAACGCACCCGTCGGCTCATCTGCAAGAAGAATCGCAGGCTCTCCGACTAATGCTCTTGCGATTGCTACTCTTTGCTTCTGACCACCCGAAAGTTCATTTGGTTTATGATTTATCCTTTCCTTAAGACCGAGCATTTCTATCGTATCCATGCACATCTCCTGTGCCTCTTCATGCTCATATCCTCTCACAAGAAGCGGCATTATGACATTCTGGATAACCGTATATGTAGGTATCAGATGATAATTCTGAAAAATAAAACCTATCTTTTCATTTCTGATGCTTGTAAGTTTCTTCTCTTTCATCGAATGTATCGCAAGTCCGTCAAGATAATACTCACCCTCATCAAAAAGGTCCATGCAGCCAATAACATTCATCAGTGTAGACTTGCCGGAACCCGACGGACCAAGAATTGCAACAAACTCACCCTCATCCACGGTAAAATTAATATCTTTCAGAACATGGAGAGACTCTCTCCCCATATCATAAATTTTATTAACATTAACAATCTCTATCTTATGCTCATTATGCTGCTTAACATCGCTCTTTTTATCAATATCCTTATCCGCCTTTTTCTTTCTGAACTTTATCATAAAAATCTTCCTTTCTATAATGTTGTTCCAAATTTAAAGTCTTATCTAGTCATAAACAATAACTTATATTGGATTGAACAAAGACAGCAAATAATATTAACCGACATTTTGTCGCCGTCAGTACTTAGTCAGCGTTTCCTGCTGACTTATTGTACTGCTACGAGCGACAACATAGCGAAAGCGTGCCGGTTGTTATTATTGCTGTTCTTGTTCAATCATCATAGCTTTAAATCATCACGAAACAATCCACATACCTACAACAACCTTTTCCCCACCTGAATCTTTCTCCATTATCATTTTAATAATGTCTCCGTTTGAAAGTCTTGAAAATGTTGTTGTTTTCCCAAATGATGTTATCACATCTGTTCCGACAGGTATCGTTGTACTGCCTGTTTCGTCCGTGAGTGTATAAATCTTCTTGCTGCTTTTATCCGAAGATTTGCTGCTGTCAGACTTTTTATCTGAACTGTCAGAAGAACTCTGACTACTGTTTTTATCTGATGAACTATTCTGGCGGTCTTCGAACTGCGAACTTTCTCCGTTCATATCGGCTGCTCCTCCACTCTGCGAATTTACTCCATTCGTATCGTGTGCTCCTCTCTCCACCATTCATATCGGGTGCTCCTCCGCCCTGTGAACTACCTCCGTTCATATCTGGTGCTCCGCTTGCAGACGGCATCCTGCCTTTCTTTGAATTTGAGTCAGATGCACTCTGCTCTTTCACAACGGTGTATTCTATCTCATTGCCGTATATCGCCGTTATTTTGCAGGCAACAATCTCCTGATTTGATTTCAGTTTAACTAAGCTTATATCATTGGTTGTCTCCTCCGTTTTCTTAGAACATCCCGACAACACAAGGCACATACCAAGAAACACCGCAAGAACTTTTCTACACCTTTTTACATTAAGATACATTTTTCACCCTCCTTAAACTCTTACTCCTCATTTAATGCCTCAACAGGTACAAGTTTTGAAGCCTTTAATGCAGGATAAAATCCAAATACAGTTCCCGTAAATACCGCAAATACTACGGCAAGTGCTGCTCCGAATACAGAGAGTTCTACTCTTACATCAAAATGCTCTACAACAGGCGTTATGCCAAAACTTAGTAAAACACCGAGTATTCCTCCAAGTATGCTTATAAAGCACGCTTCAAGCAAAAATTCTATAAGTATGTCTTTTTTTGTACAACCGATGGCTTTTAATATACCGATTTCTTTTGTTCTTTCTTTTACCGATACGAACAATACATTCATGATACCTATACCGCCTACGATAAATACTATCGCCGCCATTGCAATGAGGAGTGTTGTCAGTGTATTGTTTGACTCTGATGCAGCTTCCATCTTACTTCCGGCATCGGTTATCGTAAATTCTGCATTTGGATAATTTTCTGCGAGAACTGACTGTATATTTTCCATTACCGTATCCACTTTATCAACATCCGATGCGATTACTGTTATCGTCGGGTCTGCATCTGTTCCAACGATATATTTTACTCCGGTACTGTATGGTATAAATATGGAATCATCAGGGCTTATTCCTGAAGAAACAGTTCCTACCTCCGATATTACACCGTTTACTACATATGCTCTGTCGTCTATGTAAATAGTGCTGTCATATGCGTCTTTTACACTTCCAAATATCTCTTTTGCAACAGAATAACCGAGTACGCACACTTTCTCTTTGTTTGTCTCGTCTGATGACTCGATAAAACTCCCTGCTACCATCGTCAGATTACTCATGCCTGCATAATTATTTTTCACTCCTGCTATCGTATAGCTTTCAGCGTCATCGAGCTCTCCTCCATCTACATCAGATTTTGTAGTATAAGATATCGTTATGTCTGAAATGCCCGGAAGAAATGTTTTTAAGTCATCCATATCGTCTTCGGACAAAGTAATCTTTTCCTGATTTATCTTTGAGCTTTCACTGCTTTTACCGCCCTGCATAAATCCACCAAAGCCGCCGGGCATCCCACCCCCCTGCATTTCTCCGCCGCCCTGCATCTGTGGCATTCCACCGCCGTTTGACGAACCGTTTCCTTTTTGTGATTTATCTGAGGATGAATTTCCACTATTCTTTGAATTTCCACTTGAACCGCCGCTGCTTTTTGAGTTTCCGGAGTCTCCCGATGCTCCACCCGGCATCTGCGGCATTCCCTGACCGCCGCCAAAATCACCCTGTCCCCTATTTCCGGACTCAGAGTTTCCATTTGATGATTTCCCTGACGAGCCTGATTTTGATGAACTCTTAGAGTTTGACGATGAACTGTCTGACGACTGCTCATATGAAATATCTATAGCACCCGCGTTCAAATTTTTGAACTGGTCCGCCACATCCATCTGACCGCCCCTGCCTATTGCTATAACCATGACTATCGTTGCCGCGCCCACTACTATACCTATAGAAGTAAGCACCACCTTAAATTTATTCTGAATAAGGTTTATCCAGACAAGTCTTAATATCTCACTTAGTTTCATTCGCTCACCCGGCTTTCTATAAGAACTGTATCACCTTCGCTTAATCCGCTTTCGATCTGAACATTATGTCCGTCTGAAAATCCTGTTTTTACCTGTGTCTTTGTCGTACTTGCATCACTGTTTTTCTTTGTTACATATGACTTTGTTCCCTCTGTCTCAACAGCCTTATTTGAAATATAAAGAACATCCTTTACTTCTTTTGTAACAAATGTAACATCAGTACTCATTCCTGCATAAATACTTGAAACATCACCTGTCATTGTGACTACGACCGGATAACTCACCGTACTTGTTCCCGATGAAGTGGTTGATATTGATGTGACTTTTCCGTGGAATGTCTTACCTTCATATGCAGAAAGACTTATATTTACTGTATCTCCAACTTCTATCTCCGAAATATCGTCCTGTGCGACAGACACTGAAGTTGTGACCGCATCCGAATTCATATATGTAGCTATGTCGGTATCAGTGCTTAATGTCTCTCCGTCCTCATATCCGACAGATGTTACCGTGCCTGAACATTCAGCTTTTATCACCCCTGTTCCTGCATACTTTTCAAAAGTTTTTAATGCTTTCTGTGCATCCTTTAATGTCTCCTGTGCGTCTTTTACATCATCGTCAATTCCATCCATCGCAACATTATAAAGAGTCTTTGCATTTGAATATTGAAGCATTGCCGCATCATATGTCTTTTTTGCACTTACTTTTCCTGTTTTCCTGGCTTTTTTAGCAGATTTAAGCTGTGATTTCAGGTTTTTTAGGTTTGATTTATATTCCGATAACTGCTGCTGATATGAAGCTAACTGCTGTTGCATTATCGTTACAGTGTTTGAACTGCTCTGACTGCCCGTTGAGCCTGCAGTTGTACCTGTTCCTGAAGTTCCTCCGTTTTTATCATCTCCCATACCTGTACCGTTCATGTTTCCTGTATTATTTCCGGCATTACTGCCTGTATTCTGATTTGTCGATGTACTTTTATATATGGTTGTACTCCCGCCTGCTTTTTTAATCTTTTTCTTTAGATTTTTAATCTTTAAAGGAAGTGTCTTAATACCTGAAACTGCCGTATTATAGTTATTCTGTGCTGTCACAACCGCACTGTCAAGGCTTTGCAATGTAGCTTTATATGTTGTCTTTGCACTCTTTCCTGCCGCAATCCTTTCTTTATATTCATATTCTGCCGTAAGTTTATCAGAGTCTCTGTCTACTTTTGCTTCTTTTAATGAAAGTTTTGCCGAATTTACCGCCGCCTTATAAAGTTTTCTCACATTTGAAACACTTTTTGTCGTGAGTTTTAAAATTGTGTCACCTTTTTTTACATTCTGACCCGATGTGATACACACTTTTTTTATAACAAGGTCTGAGTCCGATACGCTCTCATTTCCTGATGATGAAGATGTTGTCTTTGTTGTGGAAGAACTGCTGTCTGAACCCGACTGTCCGCCTGCCATTCCCATTGCACCACTCATGTTCTGCATTCCCTGTGCATCACTTTTATTTGAACTGTCCGAAGATGATGAACCTGAACTGCTTGTTCCTGATGAAGATGATGAGCTGCTTGTTCCCATCGAAGATGTGTCAAGCTCATATGACTGTGTGATAGAACCAATCTCCATTGTTCCACTCTCAGTTATCCCCACTGTGAGGTTTCCTTTTTTCGCCGTGTTCTCTTTAGTTACTGTCGCTGTCTTTGTATCGTCTTTTTTATTATTCACATTAAAAACCACAATAACAGTTATGCACCCAATAAGGATTATGGAAATTATAGCTTTCTTTATCTTTTTCTTATGCGACTTAGATTTTACCGCTGCCTGTTTTTTTTCTTTATCTGCCATTTTTATTTTCCTTTCTACTAATTTTCTTCATTATTCTGATTAAAGATAACCTGCGTTGCAGCACCGCTTGATAACATTTTCTGCGAATTATCAATGGAAACAGTTACCGTATATGTTACTTTTGATACACTCTCCGATGATGAAGATGTTTCAATAGCTGCAACTTTTCCCGTTACTGTCTGCGGCATATTCTGAACACTTACCGAAGCCTCATCGCCTACTGAAATTTTTCCTATATCCGTCTGGTCAACAGTCACATCAATACTGAGTGTATTTTCATTACTGTAACCTGCTATCGCTGTCATACTGTTTAACATATCTCCGCTTTCATATGACATTTCAGATAAAGTTCCCGACATCTGTGCCACAACATTATTTCCTGATATAAGTTTGTTAAATGCTGCTACTCTTGCTTTCGCATTTGTATAATTGTCTTTTGCTTTCTGTAATGTATCTTTTGCCGATTTTATAGCCGCATTATAGACTGTGTCTGCATTTTTATAGGCTTTCACACTCTCGTCATATGTCTTTTTTGCACTTACTTTTCCTGTTGTCTCCTCTGATAAAGCCTGATTGTATGTTGAACTGTAATTGTTCAGGTTAAGTTTTGCATTTTTGTAATCAGTTCCATATAACGAAATATTATTTTTAAGTGTACTTATACTATTTGACAACTGAGTTTTTTTCGTATTGTATTGCTCGTATGTCTTTTCCGCTGATGTTGACGATTTCAAAGCCTTGCTATATGCTGTGTTCTTTGACTCCATGTCTTTTTTTGCCAATGCAAGCTTTTGCTCAACATTTGTTGTCAACTGTGAAATATCACTTTTATTTTCACGACTGAAATCTCCAATATATCTTGATACTGTACTCATTTCATCATATTTTTGTTTTGCCTGTTCATATAATTTTTGCTTTGTGGCAAGAACTTTAGCTTTACTCTCTGCCTGTTTTTTTGCCTTTTTGATTTTTTTATTTACACTGCTCAACTGTTTCTGTTTTGCAGCAAGAGTCTTTTTTGAATTTTTAATCTTCCCTGGATATGTACTTATTATCTTTTTGCTTTTATCAAGCTGCTTTTTCGCTTCTTTTACCGTTCCCGTATATTCCGATAAACTGTCTTTATAATCGATAAGTGCTGATGAATATGCTGACAAACTCTCCTGATAATCACTTTTTGCATCATAAACCGTTTCTTCATAATCAAGTTTTGCCGATGCATATTTCTTTTTATAAGTTTTTACCGCTTTATATAGAATTTTTCTTGTATCTGAAACACTGTCTTTGGTAAGTTTTATAAGTGCATCTCCTTTTTTTACCTCATCACCTGAGCTTTTCAAAACACTTTCCACTTCCAATGCTCCTGTTTTACTTGTACCCTTAAGATTCAGATTGTATAACTGATAGTCCGTTCCTCCCGATGTCGTTCCCTCTGCCTGCAATATATTACTATTCTGCGTCTTTGCCGAAGCAATGTTTTTTTTATCTGAATTATTTGTCTGTTCCGATTGTTCAGATGAATTATTTTTTAAAATCCGGTTTCCACCATATACTCCCACACCTGCTATAACAAGCACTACTGCCATCGTCAATGCAATCTTTCTTTTTCGGTGCATCATTTTTCCTCCTGTCTGCTTACGCTGATTTTTCTTTATTGTTCCAGCATATTCTTGCCAAAGATATTCACAATACGCTTTATATTTTATAATCAAAATAGTACAGTAAATTTGTGAAAATCAAGTGGAAAAGTTGTGTGCAAAATGTGAAACGGAATATTTTTAAATATCTGTCATAAGATGATGTAAGAGGAGAATTTCCCCTCTTTTAAGAAAGTCCGCTCGCCTTTAACACGATAAAAGTGCAGCAAAACATTAACATAATAAATCTGAAAGGCAGGTTATCGCTAAATGAATAAAACTTCCACAACCAATATACGAAAAAGGACAATGCCACGCATATGTAAAACGGTTATCATATTCTTTTTTATAGGTATGCTTATCGGTACTCTTGTCGGAAAGCTTTTTAATCCAATCATCCTGCCTGTGTTAAAAACAATTTACAGCGAAACCATAAGTGCCCTGCCATCAATGGACATACCGTCAGACCAGATAGTCCTCTCATCCTTTAGCAGAAACATCAAATTTGTAATGCTGCTTTTTATTTTCTCAATGACAGACCTCTGGCGTTATTACTGCCTTGTTTTTTCGGTTTATACAGGCTTTTCAAACGGACTCCTGCTTTATTTTAATATTTCACTTTACGATTTTGCCGGAATAGCAAACTATACCTGCTGCATTATGCCGCAATATCTTGTCTTTGTCCCTGCATTTTTGTTTATAATAATGAAGCTTCACAGAATAAACTGCTTAGATGAAACAAAACAAAAAGGGAAACTGTTATTAAAACAATTTCCCTTATTTCTGCTCAGTATTTTACTTATACTTATCGGAAGTCTCGCCGAGGGCTGCATAAATCCACTGCTTTTGATGCATCTTGCAAACTGATTATACATACTGTCAATGCAGGCAACAGACTTCTAATCTTTAAAAATTCAAATAAACTAAATCCGTTTTAATTGCTGCTTAAGCTCCTCAACAGAACCGTCATTTTTTATGACTCTGTCACTTCTGCTTATATAAAACTCATCAGGTTTCTGGCTTCTCATCACCGCATCGCACTTTCCGTCAGAATAGCCCCTGCTTTCCTTAAGCCTTGCTATCCTTATTTCTCTCGGAACATACACATACCATACCTCATCACAGTATTTATCGCACTCCGTCTCGAACAATATGGCACTCTCAAGAATTATATTACCGCCTTTTTCCTTTCTCTGTTCAATATAGTTCTCAATATATTCCTTTACTTTAGGATGCACGATATTATTCAAATCCTGTATCGCACTTTTGTCATTAAACACTATATCCGCAAGTTTCTTTCTGTCAATCTCCCCCGTGTCAGAAAGAATATCCTTACCAAATCTTTCCACCACATCTTCAAAGGCACTACCACCCTTATCCGTGACAATATGACCAATATCATCCGTCAATATAAGCTCAGCACCAATTTCTTCCTTTAAAAACTGTGCCACAAGTGACTTACCACTACCGACACCACCTGTCAAACCAATAACTTTCATCTCAATCCTCTCAATATCATAATAACCACACTAAGCCTTTGCAAAACTTACATAAACTGTAATTAGATTGTGCAACTATAACAAAATAATGTTAGCTGACATTTTGTCACCGTCAGCACTTAAGAGTGGTCTTTTCACTCTTTATGTGCTGCTACGAGTGACATCATAGCGAAAGCGTGCCAGCGGTATTATTTGTTATAGTTGCACAATCAACACAACCTGCAGCAGTTTTGCAAATGTTAGTGTGCCTCAAACCAATCATCCCCCTGCTCCACTTCCGCAATAAGAGGAACTTTAAGTTCAGCCGCCGACTGCATATTTGAAATAAGTATCTCTTTCACCTTTTCAATCTCATCAACACTTGTCTCTACCAGCAGTTCATCGTGCACCTGGAGAACTATCCTTGATTTAAGTTTTTCTTCTTTTAATTTTCTTGCAACTTTTATCATCGCTATCTTTATTATGTCTGCCGCTGTTCCCTGTATAGGCGAGTTCATTGCAATTCTCTCACCAAATGAACGCTGCATAAAGTTTGATGATTTTATTTCAGGCACTGGTCTTCGCCTGCCAAATTTTGTGTAAGAATATCCTGTTTCTTTTGCTTCTTCTACTTTCTCGTCAAGAAATGCCTTTATCGCCGGATATGTGGCAAAGTATTTCTTTATTATCTCGTCCGCTTCTTTTCTCGTTGTGCCAAGATCCTGTGAGAGACCGAATGCACTTATCCCGTAAACTATTCCGAAGTTTACTGCCTTTGCATTTCTTCGCTGAAGATCGGTGACCTCGTCAAACGGTGTGTGGAATACTTTTGATGCGGTACTTCTGTGTATATCATCACCGTTCTTATATGCCTGTATAAGATGTTCATCCTCCGACATATCAGCTAAAACTCTCAATTCTATCTGTGAGTAATCTGCATCAAGGAATACAAATCCGTCTTTTGCCTTAAATACTTTCCTGAATTCACGCCCCATCTCCATTCTGATAGGAATATTCTGGAGATTTGGCTCTGTCGAACTTATTCTTCCCGTTGCTGTTATCATCTGGTTAAATTTGCCGTGAATTCTCTTATCGTTCTCGATAAACACAGCAAGTCCCTCTGCATATGTTGACTTTAATTTTGTAAACTGCCTGTAATCAAGTATCTTTGATATAATAGGGTCTTCTTTCTTTAGTTTTTCAAGAATATCCGCTGATGTTGAGTAGCCTGTCTTTGTCTTTTTTGCAAATGGCAGTTTCATTTTTTCAAACAATATCACACCAAGCTGTTTAGGTGAATTTATGTTAAACTCCTCACCTGCAAGGTCATATATATCACTTTCAAGTTCAATTATCTTTCTGTCAAGTTTTTTTGCAAGCTGTTCAAGAACGGCTATGTCTGCCTTGACTCCGACTCTCTCCATCTGATATAAGAAATATGCCGTCGGCATCTCCACTTCACGGTAAAGTTTTATCATGCCTGTTTTTTCGAGTGTGCTTTCAAGATTTTTATATCCAGCCACAGCCACATACGAAAGTTCTCCCGTATATTCCAAAAGATTGTTTATTACAACATTCTTTTCCTCGTCCGCACTCTCCCTAAGATAATCGTCATCTATCTCCGATACGATTTCTGAAAGTCTGCTTTTTCCAAATCTCTCACTATATGATGGTATCGTCATATCAAGATAATCCCTTGCTATATCGTCAGCACCGTAACTGTCTTTAAGCGGATTTATAAGATATGCAGCTATACTTACATCTGATATTTTATTAAACAGCCTGTCAAAATCCGAATCATCAAAAGCCATCTGTAAAGGTGCTTCCCTATCCTCTGAAAGATTTTCTGCAACTGCCGTAAGATGCAGTTCGTTCTTCCAGTCTATCAATGCGATATGAGGTATTTTCTTTTGAATTTTTTTATAAGTTTCTATCAGAAAATCTCCGTCTGTCTCATCATTTTTTAATATGCTTACGGTTTCATACTCACCATTTTTTTCGTAGCTTAAACTAAGTCCCAAAAACAAATATTCATTTGTGCTGTCACTCTCATCTTCAAGAGAAACTGCTGATATATCATCAAATACAAATGCCATCTGTCCGCCGCTTTTTTTCTTATTTTTCTTTTTCGTAACACCTGAATTTGACCACTCATCGCCAAAAAATGATACTCCAACAACCTCAGGTGCATCCTTTATAAGCTCGTCAGCAAATCTCTTTACCTCTATTTTTTTCTTCAAATATTTAAAATTCTTTGGTCTTTCAACCGCTTTATTCATTGCCTCGGAATCGAATTTTTTTACAAGTGATTTTAGTTCTAGTTTCTTTATCCACTCAAATGCCTCAGATGTAAATATATTTTCAAGTTTTGCATCTTTGATACTGTAATCAAGTTCGCAGTCTGTCTTTATCGTCGCAAGTTTTTTGCTTAAGAAAGCCATATCCTTTCCTGCTCTCAAAAGTTCCCTCGCCCTCTTTGGCTCTACTTCCTCGATATGCTCATAAGCCTCCTCGACACTCGGAAATGCCTTAAGTATCTTTACTGCCGTTTTTTCACCGACACCTGCAACTCCCGGTATATTGTCAGCCGTATCTCCCATAAGACCTTTCATATCTATTATCTGAACCGGCGTGACACCGTATTTTTCTATTACATCCTCTGTATGATATTCTTCAACCTCAGAACCGCCTTTTTTTGTCTTTGGAATACTTATCTTGATATTTTTTGTAGCAAGCTGCAAAAGATCTCTGTCTCCTGATACAAGAGTAACTTCTTTTCCTTCTGCTTCTGCCATCTTTGCGATAGTTCCGAGTATATCATCCGCTTCAAATCCCTGTCTTTTTACAATCGTGATACCCATCGCTTCAAGCACATCCTGTATAACAGGCACCTGCTGTCTTAACTCCTCAGGCATAGGTTTCCTCGTGCCTTTGTACTCCTTAAACATCTCATGTCTGAATGTAGGCTTTTTCACATCAAAAGCAACCGTCAGATATTCCGGTTTTTCCGTATCAAGTATCTTAAACATGATATTTAAAAATCCATAAACCGCATTTGTATGCATCCCTTCTGAATTTGTCAGATCAGGCACTCCATAAAATGCCCTGTTTAATATACTATGCCCATCTATTAAAACTATTTTTTCACTCATCTGTTAAATTTCCCTTTCGATTTTTGGTAACTGTCCACACATATATGACTGCCTATCTTTGCTGTAAAAATTCATATTTATAATATATACCAAAGTGTCATTATCAGTAAATAAGAATAACACTTATACATACAAATATAAAAAGAAGAACCTTTTCAAACAATACAAACCGGTATCTTAAAATATAAGATTTTGCATCATCTATCCTATCCTGTGAATCTATCTGCGTTTTGCCCCTGAGATTATCGCTGTCTAGAAGTTTCATTCCCATTATCAATGTATAATATACATCATATTCTTCACGGCACTCCTCACAGTTCTCAATATGACTTATAAACTGTTCCATTTCTTTTATGTCCATGTTATCATTTATAAAATCAATGATACCGGACTGCACCTGTTTACAGTCCATCTTCTTTTTTCTATCTGTCCTGAACCCATGTAATGTGACTTCCATCGTTATCCTTTCTTACAATTATCTTTGATGGTATCTGCTCTTTAAGTTCTGATACATGCGAGATTACTCCGACCAGCCTGCTGCTGCCTGCAATGTCTAAAAGTATCTTTACTGCTTTGTCCCTCACATCATCACTCAGCGAGCCAAATCCCTCATCAATAAACATTGTATCAATCTGCGTTTTGCCTGAATTATTCTGCACAATATCTGACATTCCGAGTGCCATTGCAAGCGAAGCCATAAATGTCTCACCTCCCGACAAAGAGTGGGCATCTCTTACCTTTCCGGTAACCGGACTGTAAACATCAAGCTCAAGTCCTGTCTCACCTGCCGTAGTAAGCGAAATATCTCTGCACTTTAATAAAAATCCGTTTGATGTCATAACCGCAAGTCTTTTGTTTGCGTAAGAAATTACCATATTAAAATATTGTCTGAGCACAAAAGTCTGGAAATGAATTTTTTTACTGTTCGCCACATTATTAAGAGAAGATATTATTTTATATTTTTCATTGAGTTTTCCTCTCTGTTCCATAAGTTTTGAAACTTTATCTCTCACTGAATTGTTCGTACCAAGCTTTGAGACCGTAATCTCATTTTCATTTGCAAGCCTTTCTGCTTCGATTTCCATTTCTGCTTTTTGCTGTAACATAACATCTGTGTCAATCTCTTTTTCGCCGTCAAGCATATCATCAAGGACACTGATAAGCGAACTGACTTTGCTCACTTCTTCTTTGTATTCCTGTATCTGTCTGTCGAATATCTCAATACTTTCTATATGAACAAGACTTTCATTGTATGCTTCTTCGTTTTCAAATTCTTTTTCTTTAAGCACTTTAATAAAATCGTCATACTCAGTTTCAAGATTTTTCCTGTCTGTTTCGAGCTGATTTTTGTTCTCTTTTATCGTACCATTAAGATTACTTTTTGTTCTGTCGGATTTTAAAATATTTTCATCAAGTTCCTTTTTTCTTTTCTCCAGAACTTCTATTTTATTTCTGATATTTTCAAGTTCTTTTAAGGCGGTATCCGAACTTTCATAGGAGAGTTCTTTTTTTAACATCTCCATTTCTGCACTTAAACTTCCAACGCTCACAGACTGTTTATTCAACATTTCTGCGTTATCAGATATATTTTCTTCCATTTCCTTAAGCTTTGCTTCTGTTTCTTTTTCAGCTTTCTCACGCTTTAGCTTTTCTTCCTTTTTGCTATATAAATCTTCTATCGTCTGCTCGTTTTCTGTCAAAGACTTTTTAATTTCTTTTATTTTTGTTTTTACATTCTCCTCCAGCTTGTCAGTTTTATTTTCACCGAAACTTGTATATTCCTTGTCTTTTATATTTTCCTGTTGTCTTATATTCTCATGCTCTTTTATATCAGTATCAGTTTTATCTTTTATACTAGCATTGTAGCCCTTTTTATCTTTTAAAGAAGTATCCGCTTTATCTCCTAAATAATAACAAATCTCATAATACCTCTTTACCTCGGCAAAAGCCACATCTTTTTTTCGCTTATTATCTTCAAATATTTTCTGTGAATTATTTTTTTCTTTTTCACATTCATTTTCTTTTGACTTTGCTCCGTCAAGTTCTTCTTTCGTGACCGTATCTTTTGTCATCGCCGCAGGGTGTGTATGATTAATCGAACCACAGACCGGACAAGGCATACCGTCTTTTAGTCCCGCCGCAAGTATTGCAGCCTGAGCCGCCACATATCTGTCACTTGTGTTCTCATATATTTTTCTGGCTTCTTTCCATACCAGATATTTATCCGCATATTCTTTTTCTGCACTATCCAGTCTGCTGTTTTCTTTTTTATATGAAGATATCGCTTTTTTTAATGCTTCAAATTCTTTAAGATTTCTCTTTTCATTCTCATCTGCCGATATATATTTTTGCAATTCCAGTTCAATATCTTTAAGCTGCAAAAGTATTTTTTTATTTTCTTCACTTTTTATGAGAGCTGCTTTTTTTTCATCATTTAATAAATCTGATTTTTCTTTTAATTCTTTTAACTTTTTTTCTTCTAAAATATATAACTTATTTTTTTCATCATATACTTTGTATTTTTCCATCTCATTTTCAAGCCTGTTTTTTTCTTTTAACAGCTTTTCATTGTCAGTTAAATAACTCTTTTCAAAACTTTCCTTTTCTGATAAAAGTTTTTTATGGCTCTGCTCTAACAAAACAAACTTTGACTTATTCTGTTCTAACTGTTTCTCTCTTAATTCTATTGTATTTTTTGTTTTAATATAAACTGACTGCACCTGCCTTACTTCGCCTGCCGCCTTTGCCTTTTTTAATATCACAGCTTTATTATCATATGTTTCTTTTTGCTCCATCAGAGACTCATACCGCAAAACTGCTTCTTTTCTCTGTCCAAACTTACTATTTATCTTATCTGCATCCGATATTCTCTTTACAAGCTTTACAATGTCAGCATTTTTTTTATCAATTATCTTTTTTTCTTCATTTTTCTTTATCTCAAGTTCTTTTATCTCTTGTTCAAGCACATCAAGCAGAAGCCCCGGTTCTGTATCTCTCTTTTCAAAGGCTTCTCTCCACGCATCAGTATTCCCGTTTTCCTCACTTACATAAGCTGTATTAAAATTTTCCTCCAGCAAAAGATTGTTATCTTTTATCTGTGCATATATCTTTTTAAATCTGTCGTTTATTACTCTCTCAATCTTCTCATATATATCCATAGAAAAAATACTTTTAAATATCTCTTTTCTGTTCTTTGTATTTTCCATTATAAGCTCACGAAACTGTCCCTGTGCAATCATCACTATCTTTCCAAACTGCTTATAGTCAAGTCCAACTATACTCTGGATTTTTTCATCTGTCTCCTTATTCTTTCCATTAAAGACTTCTCCATCAGGCAGAGTAAGAACCACATCAGATGTAACACCGCTTTTTCTAAAATTGGTAGTTCTTTTTACGACATAGACACCTTTATTTTCCCCATGTGTATATTCAAATGTAAACTCCACAAATGTTTTCTGCTTGTCCTTAGCATACTCACTTCTCATCATTTTTGTTTCTCTGTCACCACCACCCATCTTATTGTAGAGAGCATACATTATTCCATCAAAAATAGTAGTCTTACCTGAACCCGTATCACCCGATACAAGAAAAAGACCTCCTTTTATTTTTGAAAAGTCAATAATCTCCTCTCCTCCGTAAGAGCCAAATGCTGACATAACAAGTTTTAATGGTTTCATTTACTCTTCCCCCACTTCACTAAGTATTTCCCTGAATAGTTCACTCTCTGCATCATTCATTTTTCTGTCCGTAAGCTGTTCAAAAAAAGTATCAAACGCATCATATGGTGACATTTCTTTTAATTCACCTACATCCTCAAGCATTATCTTTCTTGTCTCGGAATTATCAACGACCACTTCTAATATGTAGTCAAAATACGCACCCAGTTTTTCCTTTACATCAGGAATTATTTCTTCATCCCTCAAAGTAATGCTCACATAATCATTTTTAAGTTCTTCATCAGCCGAAGCTATTATATCATCAAAATATCCCGTAAGTTTCTTTACATCTCTTATCTGTGTCAGCGGAAGTTTTGTTATCTCAATCTCTTTATTTTTTTCTTCCATATCCACCATTACAATGTTCTTATTATGATTTCTCTCACTCACTGAAAATTTAATCGGTGTTCCACTGTATCTGTTTTTCTCACAGCCCACAAACTGTCCGCCGTGAATATGTCCGAGTGCTGCATACTCAAAATCATCAAATGCCGATACATCGACAGCATCAAGTCCGCCCACTATAGCCGGAGTCTGCTCCGACTCACAAAGTTCAGGCTCTTTGTGACCTGACACAAAAAACTGATGTGCAAGAATAATATTCCTCTCATTTTTATCTATGTCTGTATTTTCAACAAGCTTTTTTATTATTGCGTCTTCCCCTGCTGCCGCCTCCTCAGGCATTGAATTTTTAAACAGTGCAGGCTTCAAAAACGGCAGCATATAGATATTTACATTTCCATATTCATCCGCAAATGTAACTTTTTCTATCTTTTCATTTTCCCCGGTCTGAGGAACCGTTGATATATATATATCATGCTTTTTAAGAAAATCTTTTCCAAAACTCAGCCTTTTTGCATTATCATGATTTCCTGAAATAATAAAAACCTTTCTTCCGGAAAGTTTATTTAAAAGTTCATCAAGCAGCGTCATTGCATCTGCTGATGGCACTGACCTGTCGTAAACATCACCTGCAATAAGAACCGCATCGGGATTGTATTTATCGCAGTAATCTCCAAGCTGCTCTATAAAATTTCTGTGTTCCTCCGTAAGGTCATAACCATACAGAAGTTTACCAAAATGTAAATCCGAAATATGAAAAAATCTCATTTTACTCCTCATTTCTATCACATATCTTAGGCGTTTGCGAAACTCTCATAAAACTTGATTAAATTGTGCAGATATAACATATAATTAGTTTCACAAATGCCTATATCACATATCTATTCATTATCTGTCCCCTGCACTTCTTCTATCACACAGGTATGATGCTTTTTGTCTTTTCCCTCCGCATCATAGCTTATCCCTACAAGAAGTATTTTGTCGCTATAGCCTGACAATGCACCATGGTATCTGTTTTCTTTTATCTGTTTAATTGCCGTGTCTGCCGATTTATTATATTTTAATTCTACTACCATTGCCGGTCTGACCCCCGCATTTGCTCTAGGAATAAACACAAAATCTGCAAATCCTTTTCCGGCAGGCATTTCACGGACAATATTATAATACCCCGGTGCTGTAAAATATGCCATTGTAAGAACACAGCTAAGCGAATTTTCATCATTGTACTTTAATACTGATGTGTAAGCATCATGAGCAAGCTCTATAAGTTCGGCAACTCTTTCTGCATTTCCATCTATAGTTTCAAAAAGCAGTTCATCGCAAGTTGAAATCGCTTTTGCAATCTCTTTCCACCCACCTGTTTGCAATGCAAGTTCAAATGCAGTTGCCACTTCATAGTTTGGCACATATGCACTCTTTCTGTCCGCATCATATCCAAGATAACCCAAATGTATCAATGCCGTTAAAGCATCATCCTTTGATGCAATAGTTGAAAAATCATTTTGAAATGTATTTGGATTTACCATGACTTTTCCACCTGCAAGCATCTTCATAATATCATCCTTTAGTCCTGCATAATTCATCGTTATAAATGTATTTATTGATGCAAATGAAGATGTATTTCTCCAGTATGAATCAAAATCATTTCTCTCTATTGCCATAGAAACAGAGTTTGGATTATACATATGAATACCGTCAATCAAATATCCGTTGTACCATGCTTTCATACTGTCAAAATCCATATCAAACCGCTTGCATAATCCTGTAACCTCATCTTCCGTAAAACCATAATATTTTGTGATCGGACTTGATTTTAACATTGTATATTCACTGAAATTATTTAAAGCTGACTCATCTTTAATCTTTTTTATCGGTAAAATTCCCGTAATATATGCCAATGCGAGAAAAGATTTTGACTCCTCCGATTTAAACAGCGAGTGTAAAAACTGTAAATACTCGTGTACCAACTCTTTGTCATCGCTGTTTCTGATAACGCAATCCCACTCATCAATTATTATCACAAACTGAATTTCTGTTATCTCATAAATCTCCTGTATCAGCAAATATAAATCTTCATTATAATCTAATGTATCGCCATATTCTTTCTTAAAATCCTTACATATTCTCTTTTTAATTGTGTCCGCCAAATCTTCTTTATGAAAATCCCAGACTGATGAAATATCTAAATGGATAACATTATATTTGTTCATGTATTTCCTATAGTATGCACTATCCGCAATTGCTGTGTCATCAAAAAGATTTGACGAATCACAGCCAAGACTATAATACGCATCTATCATTCCAGCCGCATGAGATTTGCCGAACCGTCTTGCATGACTTACAGCAACGCATCTGCCACTCGTCCCCAGCAGACCGTTAAGATATTCCAAAAGTCCTGTTTTATCCACATATATCCTGCTGTTTTTGTCACCTGTAAAGCTCCCATTCTTTGGATTAAAATATACACCCATTATATATCACCTCATAATTTCCGTTATGTTATTTTATATGATATTTAATCAAAAGATATTTTTTCCAAAAAATAATGTTATGGATTTTTATCTGCTTTTGACTATTACATCATATATGAAAACAGTTTGCTGTCTGCCTTTAACCCTTGCATCTTTTATTCCAAGTATAACACATATCACAAAACCTTAAAAGAACAAAGTCGGTTAAAAAAGACCCTGCACAGCATTTCCACCATGCAAGGTCTTTTATATATATTTTGATTTTACTTCCAGCTCAGTTTAATCTGTAAATAATGATGTTGAATAATATCTGTCACCACTGTCCGGTAATAATACTACAATATTCTTTCCTTTGTTTTCTGCTCTTTTAGCATACTCGATTGCTGCTGCAATTGCTGCTCCTGATGAGATACCTACGAGGATACCTTCCTCTTTTGCAATCGTCTTGCTATATTTAAATGCATCATCATCCTTTATAGGCAAAACTTCGTTATAGACTTCTGTGCTAAGTGTCTTTGGAACAAATCCTGCACCTATTCCCTGAATCTTATGTGCTCCTGCATGTCCCTGTGAAAGTACAGGTGATGCTTCAGGCTCAACTGCTATAACTTCAATTTCAGAATTTTTAGCTTTTAGATACTGACCTACTCCGGTAAGAGTTCCACCTGTTCCCACACCTGCTACAAATGCATCTACTTTTCCATCCGTGTCATTCCAGATTTCAGGACCTGTTGTCTTTTTGTGTGCAGCAGGGTTTGCAGGGTTCTCAAACTGTCCCGGTATAAAGCTGTTTTCTATCTCTTTTGCAAGTTCCTCCGCCTTTGCAATAGCACCTTTCATTCCCTTTGTTCCGTCTGTAAGTACAAGTTCAGCACCATATGCCTTTATAATATTTCTACGCTCGATACTCATTGTCTCCGGAAGTACAATGATGATTCTGTATCCCTTTGCTGCTGCGATTGCTGCAAGTCCGATACCCGTATTTCCCGATGTCGGCTCAATGATAGTTGAACCCTCTTTTAAAAGACCTTTTTCCTCTGCGTCTTCTATCATCTCTTTTGCTATTCTGTCCTTAACGCTTCCTGACGGATTAAAATACTCAAGTTTTGCAAGAATTTTTGCTTCAAGATTAAATGCCTTTTCAATATGTGTGAGTTCTACAAGCGGTGTGTTTCCGATAAGTCCAAGTGCACCTTTATATATATTTGCCATAATAATAATCCTCCTGTTTATGTTATATCTATATTCTAACACTTAATGAATCGTCTGAATATAACTTTTATTTTACTTTACAATGTTTTTTATTTACTGAACTGCCTTAAATGCTTCATCAAGATCTTCGATAATATCGTCAATGTTCTCTGTTCCGATTGAAAGTCTTATAGTATTTGGCTTGATACCCTGGTCTGCAAGTTCCTCTTCGTTAAGCTCTGCATGGGTTGTTGATGCAGGGTGGATAACAAGTGATTTAACATCTGCTACATTTGCAAGGAGTGAGAAAAGTTCAAGGTTATCGATAAATTCTTTTGCTTTGTCTGCATCTCCCTTAATCTCAAATGTAAAGATAGAGCCACCGCCATTAGGAAAATATTTTTTATGAAGACGCTGCTGCTCAGGGTCTTTGGATACTGACGGATGATGAATAGCCTCTACAAGTGGCTGTTTCTTAAGGTAATCTATTACTTTAAGTGCATTCTCTATGTGTCTCTCCACACGAAGTGACAATGTCTCAAGCCCCTGAAGGAATATCCATGAATGTATAGGCGAGATAGTAGCTCCTGTATCACGAAGAAGGATAGCTCTGATTCTTGTAACAAAAGCTGCCGGACCTGCTGCATCAGCAAAACTTATTCCATGATAACTTGGGTTTGGCTCTGTAAGCTGTGGAAATTTACCTGATGCTTTCCAGTCAAACTTTCCTCCGTCAATAATAACACCACCGATAGTCGTTCCGTGACCACCGATAAACTTAGTAGCTGAATGAACTACAATGTCTGCTCCATACTCGATAGGACGAAGAAGGTACGGTGTTGCAAATGTGCTGTCGATAACAAGTGGAATCTTGTGTGCATGTGCTATCTTGGCAATTGCTTCTATATCTGTGACTTCTGAATTTGGATTTCCAAGAGCCTCTATGTAAAGAGCTTTTGTATTGTCCTTTATAGCAGCTTCAAAAGCTGATGGATCAAGCGGATCAACGAATGTTGTCTCAATATTGTAATCTACAAGTGTATGTGCAAGAAGGTTGTATGTTCCTCCGTAGATATTCTTTGCTGCAACAATATGGTCTCCTGCAAGTGCAAGGTTCTGAATAGTGTATGTAACTGCTGCCGCACCCGAACCAACTGCAAGTGCTGCAACACCACCTTCAAGTGCTGCTATTCTTTTCTCGAAAACATCCTCTGTAGGATTTGTAAGTCTTCCATAAATATTACCTGCATCCTTAAGACCAAATCTGTCAGCGGCATGCTGTGAATTGTGGAATACATAAGATGATGTCTGGTAAATAGGAACTGCTCTTGCATCTGTAACTGCATCTGCTGTTTCCTGACCAACATGTAACTGTAATGTTTCAAATTTAAAATTTCTATCTGCTCTTGATTTCTTACTCATATATCTGTCCTCCATATATCAATTCTATTCTTTGTTTGTGTCTGTATTCTTTATTTCCAATCAATAAGTATCTTTCACTCTCAGCTTTTGACTCTCAGCTTGACTTTCAGCAAAAAAATATCTTTGCTCTCAGCTTTTAGTTCTTTCATCACTTTCGCTCGGTCTTTTTTAATATATATCAGCGGCAACAGTAATCATGCCACCATTTAAAGCTGCACATTCGACTGTCTTTCATTGTGTAGTCAACTAAAAATCGTCTGTTTATCATTTAACTCCCTCCATACTCTACTTGTCATATATTTCATATTACCTTGGTATGATTTGCTGACAAAAATTATAATACTCTCTTATTCCTACTTTGTCAATAGGAAATATATATTTTTTTTACTAATGTAAGAAATGCAAGGCTGAACTGTTACACTAATATCTAGTTATCCATCCGCCGGCAGCTATCACATCCCCATCATAAAATACAATAGCCTGTCCCGGTGTGACTGCCCTCTGCTTCTCATCAAACACACATTTTAATCTTCCGTCTTTCTCTGGGTAAACAATACATGGCGAACCCTGGTGTGCATATCGTATCTTTCCGATAAACCTCGTCGGCTCTGTTATGTTCTCAACCGACATATAGTTTATGTTTTCGACATATACCGTATCTGAAAATACACTCTTTCCGTCACCTAAAACTATCTCTCTCGTGTCAGGACATATTTTATTTATATAATAAGGCTGTGTAGATGGAAGTCCAAGTCCTTTTCTCTGCCCTATGGTATAGTGTTCTATTCCCTTGTGGACTCCGAGAACATTTCCGTTTTCATCCACAAAATTTCCGGGAACTGTCTTTTTTCCTGTCTCTCTCTCAATAAAACCTGCATAATCATGGTCAGGTACAAAGCATATATCCTGACTGTCACTCTTGTGTGCGACTTCAAGACCTATTTTTTCTGCAATCTCTCTTATCTGGTCTTTATTATATTCACCAACCGGCATAAGCGTTCTTCTAAGCTGCTCCTGACTGAGATTAAAAAGCACATATGTCTGGTCTTTCTTCTTTGTCGCAGACATTTTGATGGTATATCTGCCATTGTCAAGTTTCACTATTCTTGCATAGTGGCCTGTAGCAATATAATCAGCACCTATCTCCATCGAACGCTGTAAAAGTGACTGCCATTTAACATACTTGTTGCAGGCTATACAAGGATTAGGCGTATGTCCCTTTTTATATTCATCAACAAAATAATCTATAACATATTTCTGGAAATCATCCCTGAAATTCATTACATAATAAGGTATGTCAAGCTGTGCAGCCACACGCCTTGCATCCTCCACTGCTGACATTCCGCAGCAGCCTCCCTCATGCTCAACTGTACAGGCATCTTCCTGCTGCCATATCTGCATCGTAACTCCGATAACATCATATCCCTGTTCTTTCAATAAATAAGCCGCAACCGATGAGTCAACACCGCCCGACATTCCAACAACAACTTTCTTCTTCATATATCCAAAACCTTTCTTAAAACTCATTCAGTCAGACAGATATTCACAATCCACTCTGCTCATTTCACAATTTCCACAAAACAATAATAGCCGTACCATAAAAGATAAATGTACCTTTTCATCATACACTATCTTTTACAATACGACCACTACTTTTAGTCAGCAACTCTCTAGTATTCTTCCTCAGGAGCTTCCTCTTTTTCACTTATATCATTTACAGGCTTTTCAAGTCCTTCAATCTTAATACCATTCTTCTCTGCATAATCCCAGAGTGCTGCATGTATAGCTTCCTCTGCAAGAAGTGAACAATGAACCTTAACAGGTGGAAGTCCGTCAAGTGCTTCCATAACAGCTTTATTTGTAACCTGTAAAGCCTCCTGAACTGTCTTTCCTTTTACAAGCTCAGTTGCCATACTGCTTGTTGCAACTGCCGCACCACATCCAAATGTCTTAAACTTTACATCTTGTATAATTCCATTATCATCAATATCAAGGTACATTCTCATAATGTCACCGCATTTTGCGTTACCAACTGTACCTACACCGCTTGCATCTTCTATCTCTCCGACATTTCTTGGATTGTTGAAATGATCCATAACTTTTTCACTGTACATAGTAAGCCTCCATTCTGTGTTTTTATCTATTTATTATTCTTTACAAAATCCTCATAAAGAGGCGACATACTTCTAAGTCTCTCGATAATTCCCTTAAGTTTGTCTACCGTAAAGTCAACTTCTTCCATTGTGTTTTTCTCTGATAAAGTAAGTCTCAATGAACCATGTGCTATCTCGTGCGGAAGTCCGATGGCAAGTAAAACATGTGAAGGATCAAGTGAACCTGATGTACATGCTGAACCGCTCGAACCACAGACACCGTTCTGGTCAAGTAAAATGAGCATCGACTCGCCCTCGATAAACCTGAAGCATACATTTACATTGTTTGGAAGTCTTTTAACTTTATCACCATTTAATTTAGCATAAGGGATTTCTTCCATAACTCTGCTTATAAGATGGTCTCTGAGCTTTGTCTCATATTCCATTCTCTCTTTCATATTGTCTCTTGCAAGCTCAACAGCTTTTCCTATTCCGACAATACCCGGAACATTGTGAGTACCTGCTCTTCTCTGTCTCTCCTGTGCTCCGCCGTGAACAAATGAACCGATTTTTACACCTTTTCTGATATACATGATACCGATTCCCTTAGGTCCGTTTATTTTGTGACCGCTTGCACTGAGCATATCTATATTCATCTCATCAACATTCATAGGAATATGACCGAATGCCTGAACCGCATCAGTATGGAACAATACACCATGATCTTTAGCAATCTTTCCTATCTCAGCTATAGGCTCTATCGTACCAATCTCATTATTTGCTGTCATGATTGAAACAAGTATCGTGTCAGGTCTTATCGCTTTTTCAACATCAGCAGGATTTACAAAGCCGTTCTCATCTACATCAAGATAAGTAACTTCAAATCCTTTTTTCTCAAGATATTCACAAGTGTGCAAAATAGCATGATGCTCTATCTTTGAAGTGATAATATGCTTGCCTTTGTTTGCGTAAGCATCGGCAGTTGCCTTTAATGCCCAGTTATCAGATTCACTTCCACCGCCGGTAAAATAAATCTCTTCCGTTCTTGCACCAAGAAAGTCTGCAATAGTCTTTCTTGCATCCTCAACAGCTTTCTTACTGTTTCCTGCAAAACTATATATACTTGATGGATTTCCATAAAACTCAGTAAAATATGGTTTCATAGCATCAAACACTTCAGGATATACCTGCGTGGTAGCCGCATTGTCCATATAAATACATTTACTCATATTTGTCCACTCCTTTGTCTATATAATAAATTTTATTTTCTAACGAAAACTCTTATCAACAAGGATTATTATAACATTGCTTTTTTCAATGTCAACATGATAATTACCGTATATATGCAATCTTATTGAAAACATTTATCAATAAACCTTTTTGACAGATTGAGTAGAAAAAAAACTTGAACATCAAAGTATAAACTCCAATGTACAAGTTTTAAACTCTCAATATGTAAATGCACCAGGAGGGATTTGAACCCTCACGAAGTCACCCCCGACGGATTTTGAGTCCGTTGCGTCTGCCGTTCCGCCACTAGTGCATATTGTGCTGTCACAACATTTGCTATCATATCATTAAACATCCGAAATGTCAACAATATTTTTTCTTTTTTCAACTCATCCCCGAATGATTTTATTGAAAAGAAACTGCCACATAATCACAATCAAAAATGCGGCAGATTATTTTCAATAGGAATATTAATAATTATGTAGATATATTAACCAATAACTTTCTTAACAGCCTCTAAAACTCTATCTGCCTGGAATGGCTTAACAATAAAGTCTTTAGCTCCATTCTGAATAGCTTCAATAACCATTGCCTGCTGTCCCATTGCTGAACACATGATAACATTTGCTCCGGCATCAGCTTCTTTAATCTTCTTTAAAGCCTGAATACCATCCATCTCCGGCATAGTAATATCAAGTGTAACTAAATCAGGCTTTAATTCTGTATATTTCTGGATAGCGACAACACCATTTTCAGCCTCACCGACTACATTGTAACCACCTTTTGTTAAAATATCCTTTACCATCATGCGCATAAATGCGGCATCGTCAACAACTAAAATATTATTTCCCATGGTCATTCTCCCTTGCATAAATTAATAACAGATCTTATTTTATAACATAATCTGCCCAAAACTAACTTTTCTTTTGTCAGTCCTATAGACTACAATCTTGATAAGATTATATATCTTTTAATTCTTTGTGTCAAGTAAAATGGATTATCTAAAAGCATTTACTTTAAAAATACTTATGACTTCCCCATAAATTACTTCTTTTAAGATCAAGATATTCACTATATGCTTTTTCCAGTATCTGCTTTTCATTTGAAAATTTGAGCATATGATATGCTTCATGATACTTATAATATCCTGAGTCTACAAAATATTCCTCCTTCTGAGGTTTACTGTGATAACTGTCTGCCATCATAAGATACCAGTGTACATCTTTTACTACTGTGTCATTTGGTGTGTTAAAGGTATATTGGCTCTTGCCAACATATTTGATAATACTGGCAGCCACATTCGTTTCTTCTTTCACTTCCCTTAAAGCAGTTTCCTTATATTCCTCGCCTGCTTCGACTGTCCCCTTTGGAAGAACCCAGCCATCATAACGATGTTTATAATTCTTGTAGAGCAATAAGATTTTTCCTCTAAAAATCACCACGCCGCCACAGCTCGTTGCTTCAATCATTGCAATTCCTCCTTGGTGTGCGTGTACATATTGTGTATATTATACCCTTTTTAACATACTTTTGCAACAAATTTTCAAAATCCCACAATTTATAACTAATTCCCCAGATACTCACTAAACATCGCTTTTGCTATTGGCACTGCATACCTGTTTCCTGTTCCTGCTGCCTCGACCACTATACTCACCGCTATCTTAGGCTTATCTGCCGGTGCAAATCCCACAAACCATGCATGCGAGTTTCCCTTTGAGTTAAATTCAGCAGATCCTGTCTTTCCGGCAGCCTTATAAGAAAATCCGTTAAGTGCAGTTCCTGTTCCCTCACTGACAACGGCTTTCATCAGTTTCTTTACCGTTCCTGCTGTTTTTTTGTCTATTATATTTCCTATTTTTTTAGGTGAATAGCTTTTAACCGTCTTTCCGGCATCATTTTCCGTATGATCGACTATATACGGTGTCATCATTTTTCCATCATTTGCTATCGTACTGCTTATAAGTACATTCTCAAGAGGTGTTATTCCCGTCTTTCCCTGACCTATAGATGTCTGCATTACCTCATATTTATCTGACTTTCTGTTAAGTACAAAACTGCTTTTCTTATAATCAAAGTTTACTGAAAGACTCTTGTTAAAATTAAATTTTTCGCATAATTCCCTGAATTTATCCACATTAAGTTTTAAGCCTATATCTGCGAATGAACAGTTACATGATTTTGCAAATGCCCGTCTTAAATCTACTTCCCCGTGTCTTTCCCCGGCATAACACCTTATCCTGTTACCATAAAATGAATCTGAGCCTTTACACACATATCTGTATTTTTTATAGCTGTCCTGATTTTCAAGAATATATTCAGTTGCAGTCATTATCTTAAATGTAGAGCCCGGAGGATATAACCCTTGAGTTGCCCTGTTTAGTAATGCCGACTCCGTACTGTTCCCGGATATTAGTTTACTCCAGTCCTTAGAAACATTGTTTGGGTCATAGTCGGGTTTTGAAACCATAGCAAGAATCTTTCCTGTTGACGGTTCCATCGCAACGACTGCTCCCTTATAACTTCCAAGTGCATTATACGCCGTTTTCTGAAGTTTGTAGTCAAGTGTGGTTATAACATTATCCCCAGGCTTTTTTTCTCCCTTGAAATCTGAAAAAAGCTGTTCGGCTGGATTTGCATGGGAAGTAAGCAGCGGATAACACTGACTTAATTCCACTCCCGTCATACTGTTTGTAATTCTTCCGACGGCATGGCAGAACATATTTTTATATGGATAATATCTTGTATCATTTCCATGTTTGTCTGTTATCGTCTTTGCAAGTACCTTTCCGTCAGCAGATACTATATCGCCACGCTTTACTTTTTTGGCAAGTACCTCCTGCCTTTTATTATATGAATTATTTATTATATCCGCACTGTCACGCACCATAAATCTTGTAATATACAAAACCATTGCAAGAAATAGTGCAACAAAGCAATAGGTTACTACCAATATCTGACGGTTTCCCATTTTTCTTTCTCTGTTTTGAACATCCTGTTGACGCATATCAGAGTCATGTCCGCTCCCCCATGCCCCCCTGATGCTTCGTCCTATTCTTACGCTTCTGCCGGCTCTCTTTAAATCCGTGTTCCGATTTTTCCCTGAATTTTTTTCTCTGCTCCTGTCATTATGACTCCGCCTCATCATCATCCCCCCTTTTATTGTTTATAACATATAATCCCTGTATTATAGCAAACAATATCAGTGTACTTGTGACTGAACTTCCTCCGTAACTTACAAGCGGCAGGGTAACTCCGGTAGATGGAATAAACTTTGTAACTCCGCCTATTGTAAGAAATACCTGAAACATATATTCAACACTTAAGCCGAGTGCAGTAAGCTTATAAAATCTATTTTCTATCTTCAAAGAAATATTTATAAACATTATAAAGCAGCTTATCTCCACAAGTATAATGCATATACCAAAAAAAACTCCCATCTCCTCGCATATAGCAGAAAAGATAAAATCTGTTTTTGAAACGGGTATCTTTTCCGGTGTACCCTCGCAAAATCCCATTCCAAACCATCCGCCGGTACCTATCGCAAATAATGACTGTGTTACCTGGTAACCTTTATTTGCAACATCGCTCCAGGGGTCTTTCCATGCTGAAACTCTTACCCTTACATGGTAAAACAGCTTGTACGCAAGAACTGCTCCTGCTGCCAATGCCCCTGTTCCAAGAACAAGATAACTCTCTTTTCTTGTCGATACATATAATATAACAAGATAAGTTATATAAAATATGAGTGCACCGCCTAAATCTTTTTCTGCTATGAGTATAAGCACATGAATTGCCGCTGGTATAGAGACTTTTACTACATCTGCAAAATTTCTCACTCTCGACAAAAAAGCTGCCGCAAAAAATACAAATATTATTTTCACAAATTCTGACGGCTGAAGTGCAAAACTTCCGATTATTATCCAGTTTCTTGCCCCATATTTTTCCTTTCCTATCACAAACACAAGTGACAGCATTGCTATACCTATCAGGGCATATACAACTCCAAATTTGTCGAAATAAGGAAATTTTTCTATAATAAATGGTATAAACAAAGCCACAACCCCTATAGCCGCAACAAATATCATCTGTCTGATTATGTCCACCATGCTGAGTCTTTCTATCATTATGAAACCGATAGTCAGAAGCATCATCATATTATTTAAAACAAGCTTTGACATTCCCTTATACACAAAAGGATAAGCCTTGCACATAAATACCAGCATTAAAAACTGGCACACATAAAATATCAATATATTTTTGTCAAGACTGTTTAAGAACAATACAAATGTTGCTATAAAATGTATTGCAAACATCATTTTCTGCTGCCTTGCATAAACTCTTTGTTCTCTCTCTTTATTTCTCCCGATAAAAACCATAAAACAATGCCATGTATATATTGCAAACAATATAATTATTATATATTTTGATGTTTCAACAAGTATAGAATGAAGTACACCGATAATGTTCATGTCACCAAACAGATTTATCAGCTTTTCTGCTGCCTGTTGTTTATTCATTAAATCCCCCCAGTTATTCTACGCCATTTGTAATATGACCTTCATCATATATGCCGTTGTATTTTCCTGAAAGCACAGTCTTTACCTCTTCTATGCTTTCAAATGTAAAATCATATCTGAACTTTGATATGCCTTTATCTTTAAGCTTGTCTTCATATTCTTTAAGATACAATGGTGTCTTTTGATATATTATATTATAACAATATTTACAATAATTTATTGCCATAAACTCTCTCGATTTTCTGTCTGTAAGAATAATTTTTTCATTTATTCCTTTTTTCTCTGAAAAAGCACATTTTTTTGTGTTATATCTGACACACTGTGCAGATACCATAAGAGGAATATGTGTATATAATATAAACTCACATCCGGCTTTTTTGGCAATGCCGTCCATCTCATACTCCGTCAGTTCAAACGGCATCGTAAATTTAGTTATGCCGTTTTCTTTCCAAAAATCATATGCACTTTTGTTCATGACATACATCTGTGCATCACACACAATTTTTTCAGAAGAAATCATACATTTTTCCGTCAGAAATGTGTATTCCTCAAAGTTTTTGATTACAAATCCGTCACATTTTTCAAGATATGAACTATCTTTCCCTGTTAAGACTGCACTTTCCCTTTCCCAGACATTCTTTCTGAATATCTGCGGCATCACTATAAATGCTTTCTTTTTGTTTTTGTGTATCTCATCTATGGCATGATTTATCTCATTATCGTCTAAAATTTCCGTGCGAAGATAAATCTTTGTGATATTTTTATCTTTAAAATCTAAAACGGCTGACAACTGTTCCATGTTCATGACAGATACAATATACTCCGTCGTTTTGCCCAGCTCTTTTTCAGACTCTCCAGTTAAATATTCTTTAACTTTCTCTCCCTCATCACATGGCATGACACTTCTCCTATGTTTTTCTAAAATCTTTTTTTTAAGACCGTCAAGTGCCTCACGACGCATTTTTTTCAACATTCCTACCGGAATAAAAAGACCATCATCCATTGTCACATCAAGTGTTGAAAACTCAAATTCCGTATTGCCTGTCTGCATAATACTCTTTTTTACACTCTTTTCATCTGCCGGATTTTTAAGTGCATTCTGACACACATCACCGCTCACGGAATACACTACATCTTTAAGTATCACCTGCAATACGGCATTTTCACCTGTATGTGCTTCAAATTTTCCTGTTATTATGACCTTTTTTTCTTTATCTATATATTTTTCTCTTATATCGTCAAGAAGAACTGCTTTTTTTGTTCTGTAAACTTCATCACCGGCAAAAATACGGCTGCCTTTTTTAAATCTCGCTTCAACCTGCATACCTGCTTTTAAATGAGTTCCTACCGTATATTCATACTCCTGTCTCATATTTTTATCGCAGAACTCCACAACATCCTGCGGATATATATCTTTACCAAGTTTGTATCTGAGCGAACCTTTCCCCACAGAAATGACCTTTCCCACTAATACTCCGCCATGTTTTGGTCTTTTTGCCGATAACATCACCCCGCTGTCATATTTTTTCTTTTCAAGCGGAACACCGCTTCTTCCTTCAAGATACCCCTGGGTAAATCCACCTCTATTATAAATCTCTTTGAGATGGCAAATGTCATTTTCAAATTCAGCTCTATTTGTTTTAATGTAATCTCTATATCCGTCTTTCCCAAGTTCAACATAAAGGTCTGTATATTTTCTGAACATTGCCGTAACAAATGCAGTATATTCCGGTCGTTTCATCCTGCCCTCTATTTTAAAGGAGTCAATGCCGCACTCTATCATTTCTGCTATATAAGGAAGATTTGAAAGCTCCATCGGACTTAACACATACTCACCAATGCCACACTTTTTGCCGTCAACAAGATACTGCTGTCTGCAAGGCTGGGCACATCTTCCCCTGTTTCCGCTTCTGCCGCCTAACATACTGCTAAAAAGACACTGACCTGAATAGCAGTAACAAAGTGCTCCGTGAACAAACACTTCCATTTCAAGAGATGTGTCTTTTCTCATCTGAACAAGTTCTTCCATAGAAAGTTCCCTCGCAGGAACCATCCTCGTAACACCATATTTTTTTAACAGTTTGTCCGAGACTCCCATCGTAAGTGTCATCTGTGTACTTGCATGGATTTCAATATCAGGAAACCATTCATGTATATTTTTTAAAACTCCTATATCCTGTACTATCACGGCATCAAGCCCTGCTTCATAATATGGTTTCAAAAACGGATAGAGTTCATCCATTTCCCTGTCCTTTAACAATGTATTGACCGTCATATATATCTTAACTCCGTGTAAGTGACAATATTCTATGGCACTTAACATTTCATCTTTTTCGGGGTTGTCGGCATATGCCCTCGCACCAAATCTGCTGCCACCGATATATATAGCATCACACCCGGCTGCTACTGCCGCCTTAAGGCTCTCCATAGAACCTGCCGGTGCAAGTATCTCCGGAACTTTTATCTTATCTTTCAAATCCACATCCTCCATAAATATCTTATATACCTTTTATTTTGTGTAAAGCAATGGGGACTGAATACAGTCCCCATTATTTATTATCTGTGTTTATTTCTTCCTAACTCCGTTTCAAGCCTAATAACCTGATCCTTAGCTGCCTGTCTTTCTTCTGCCAGTTTTTTAATCTGCTCATTCGCTTTGTCAAGCTCCGACTGCATTGTGAGCATTTCATGTTTTATATCAAATATTTCTTTTTCCATTTCTTCATTTTCTTTTTTTATATCATTTGAATCCTTTAATGCTTTATAATATTCATCTGACAGATTTATCGCAAGAAGAATATTTTTCATCTCAGTATCAAGTCGTAAATATCCATCCTGTTCTTTGAACTCAGCGATCTTATCATTAATATGATTTGCAATTTTCTGAAGATACTCACTGCTTTCATAACCACTGAGTGTATATTGTTTTCCATTTATTATAACTTCAACATCATTTTTCGTATTCATCTGCCACTCTTTCTCCTTTAACCGTAAGTTACCCTAAAACAGTAATACCATTTGTCCATGTATGTGTATCAGTCATATATCTGCATGGTAGTATGTATGCTGTATGCTATCTTATTCTTCTTCGTTTGAAGAACCTGACTGTCTTTGTCTTTCTGCCGTTTCGCCGCCCTGCTCACTCTCATGTACATCTGACTGATTCTGATCTACTACAAGCTCCGCCTTATTAGTTCTTACTGTATCAAGATATTCTTTAAGAGACTTCTCAAGTACTTTTGAATTGTTTATAGTATTTGTGTATGCAGCCTGTATAGTTTTTTCTGCCATCGTAAGAAGATCTGATGTATAATAAATAGCTCCACTTCCTATTTCCTCTGCCTGCTTTCTCGCATCATTGAGGATTTCCTGTGCTCTTTGATTGGCTTCGTTTACCGTTTTTTCTGCCTGCTGGTATGCCTGCTGCATGATGTTATGTTCCTCTACAAGTGCCTTGTATTGCTCTTTTGCATCTGCAAGCATTGCCTGTGCCTTTGTATTTGCATCATCTAAAATAGCATCTCTCTGATTTAATATTTTTCTATATCTTTTTATCTCTGCCGGAATATCTCTGCGAAGATCGTCAAGCAGGTCATAAAGTTCATCTTTTGGAACTATAACCCTTGTAGCTGATAATCTCTGCATCTTACAACTTTCAACAAATGAATAAATATCCTCTATTTTCTGTTCAATCCTGCTCTCTCTGCTTTCCTGCATTTTAATTCCCCCGTCTTTTATCTTAATTTAGGTATTTAAGTGCTTCTTCTGGTACAAACCCACTTATGTCGGCATTATATCTCATCAGTTCCTTTACTGCACTTGAACTGACATATGAATATTCCGGCGATGTCGCAAGAAATATCGTATCTGCACTCTCATTTAATTTATAATTTGCCTGTGCAAGTGGAAGTTCATACTCAAAATCATTGGATGTTCTCAGACCTCTCACTATCACATCCGCATCACATCGGTCAACAAAATCCACTAAAAGCCCGTCAAAAGCTTCAACTTCAACATTTTTTAAATCTTTTGTTACCTCTTTTAAAAGTCTCACTCTCTCCTCAACGGTAAGCAGCGGCTTTTTTGAACTGTTTATAAGAACTCCAAGTATCAGCCTGTCAAACATCTTTGAAGCTCTCTTTATCAAATCTAAATGTCCTGATGTTACCGGGTCAAAACTCCCCGGAAATACTGCTGTTTTCATATCTTCCCTCTGTTTTTCAAACTGCATTCCGCTTTTTTATGCGAACAGCAGATTTTACTTTGCTCTAATGAATATATGACGATTTGTCTTATATTCTTTAACTCTTTCAACCTTACATGGCATATCATACATATATGATATATCAGTCTCAAGCGATGTCTCAATAATTATAAGAGTATTTTCATGCACAACTCCTGAATCAAGCAAAATATTAAGAATCTTTGCTTCCGTATCGTGATTATACGGTGGATCCATAAATATAATATCAAATGTTCTCCCCTCGACATCTAATTTTTTCAATGCTGATACTGCTTCCATCTTTAAAACTCTTGCCGAATCTTCAAAGTGAGTTCTCTTAATATTTTCTTTTATACATCTTACGGCAGCCGCATCATTGTCTATCATAACCGCTTCTTTAGCACCACGGCTTAATGCTTCTATCGAAATACCACCGCTCCCGCTGAATATATCAAGAAAACGCACATCATAAAGCTCCTGCTGAAGCATATTAAACAATGTCTCTTTTATCCTGTCAGAAGTCGGTCTTGTATTTTTGCCTTCCGGTGTCACCAGATTAGTTCTTCTTGCTTTTCCTGCAATCACTCTCATTATTATCTCTCCATGCAATTATTATTATTTTAACACACTCTTTGCTAACGGTCAAACACATCCTCTTCCTTTATCGTCATAAGATCATCTCTTGTCGGATTTTCAAGTTTTACAAGACGGTTTGCCTGATTTACCACAAATTTTTCAAACATATTTCTCATTCCACGTGCATTTCCAAAATCTTTCCACTGCTCTTTCCTCTTTTTTCTGAGAAGTTCAAGAACTTTTTGTTTTGCTGCATCATCTATCTTAAGTCCTGCTTTTTCCGCCATGACAGCAAGTATGCTTACAAGTTCCTCTTTCGTATAATCCGGAAAATTGATAAATTTGTTAAATCTTGATATAAGACCCGTATTGCTCTTAAGGAAATTTTCCATTTCATCGGTATATCCAGCAACGATTATGACAAGATCATCTCTGTTGTCCTCCATCAGCTTTACAAGTGCATCAACAGCTTCCGTTCCAAAATCATTTGGCATATCCGGATTTACAAGTGAATATGCCTCATCTATAAACAAAATACCGCCCATTGCTTCCTTGACAACATCATGTACTTTCATTGCAGTCTGACCTACATAACCTGCCACCAGACCTGATCTGTCAGTTTCTATCATTTTCCCGTCTGACAATATTCCAAGTTCCTTGTATATCTTTCCGACAAGCCTTGCAACAGTTGTCTTTCCTGTTCCCGGTCCACCGGTAAATACCATATGATATGACATATCCATAACGGGCATATTCATTTCTTCTCTGAGTTTTCTTATCTTGATAAGATTGACAAGTGACCTTATTTCTTCTTTTACTTCACTTAAGCCGACCATGTCATTAAGCTCATCAACCAAAGCCTTAATGCGTTTTTCCTGTTCTTCTTTCTGGATACGCTCTCTTTCAAGGATACGCTGCTTGACTTTCATAAATTCTTCTCTGGCAAGCCGCTGTTCCTCCTGCTGCTTCATTATCTTTAGCTTTTCGGCTTCAATATCAGTAAGAATGTCACCGTTATTTGTTAGTATTCCCCTCTTTGCATTATCACTCTCCGGCTCATTCGTCATGATTTCATTTTTAGAACCATTGCTTTTTTTAACATTTTTCTTCAGCTCATTCAACGAAAGCTTTTTTATGTCTGTCTTTTTTTTATTTTCTTTCTGCGGCTCTGCTTCATCTTCTTTTTTTACTACGCTGCTGTCTTTCTTTTTATTTTTCTCCTCCTGAGCCTTTTTTTTCTCAATTTCTCTCTTTCCTGCAGCCTCCCTTTTCTTTTCAGCTTCTTTTTTTCTCTGTGCCTGTCTCTTTTTTTCGGCTTCTTTTCTCTTTTTTTCCTTTTCTTCTATCTCAGTCTGTTTTTTCCTGACCCACTCTACATCGCACCTTATAACTCCGGAGGTAAGCTTTCTCACAATATATTCAGAATGAATACTCCTGTCCCTGTTTACTATAAAATTGCTTATCTTGTCATAATATTTCTGGATAAACTCATTTATTTCATGGTCTTTGCCATCATTCATATATGCCATACACAAAAGAATGTTCAGAAATGAATCAAGAAAATACTCTGTCATTATCTCCTTACGCTCTTTATCATAAAGTCCACAAAGCTGCAGCAATACCGGAGGAAGTTCATAATACTGTCTGCTTTCGGCAATTGTCTTTTGCTCTATATTTCCATTTTCGGGTATGCCAAGCGGATTGGTCTTAGTGACCAACCTTATAAATTCTCTTTGCTGTCCTTCTACTGTATCTGTGCATTTAATCACAAAATTGATGAGCACTGACTGCACATACAGGTCAAGCACCTGCATACTCGTCTTTTTCATCACCTGTCTTGCCTGGTCCCAAAAACCATTTACCTCGAGTATCTCACAATACGATACGAGCTTTTCATAATTATTTTTACCAAGTTCAAACAGTTTCTCCGGTGTGTACTGTTCTTTGGTCATCAATTCACATTCCTCCAAAACTAAAATCAATGAACTGTCAAAATTATCTTTATTGCCTATATTACTATCTTTTTGCCATAATTGCAATCTTTTAACGATATTTCACATTCCTTTGCTGCTTCATTTGCCATTTTCATTATATCGGCATCCTGATATATATCTGCAAGTGCAAAGTCAAGTTCTCCACTCTGTCTTATGCCGAAGAAATCCCCCGGTCCTCTGAGTTTAAGGTCCTGCTTTGCCACAAAAAAGCCGTCATTAGAGTCCTCTAATACCCTAAGTCTTTTCATTGTCTCCTTTGACGGATTTCCAGCCATAAATATACAATATGACTGGCTGTCTCCTCGTCCGACACGACCTCTTAACTGATGAAGCTGTGCAAGTCCAAACCTCTCTGCATTTTCAATCATCATAACGGTAGCATTAGGCACATTTATTCCAACTTCTATTACGGTAGTCGAAACGAGTATATCTATCTCATGTGCCGCAAACTGTTCCATTATCTCATTTTTAAGTGACGCTTTCATTTTTCCGTGAAGTGCTTTTATCCTTATCGATAGTGCAAGCGTTGTCTCCAGCATATTGGTATAATCAGTTACATTCTCAGCCTCCATGTTCTCGCTTTCCTCGACCATAGGACATATTATATACACCTGATGTCCAGCTGCTATCTCTTTCTCCATAAACCTGTAAGCCTGAGGTCTGTAATTTGTTCCGACAACACAGTTTTTTATTGGAAGTCTTCCTTTCGGCATCACATTTATAACTGATACATCAAGGTCTCCATATAAGATTATCGCAAGTGTCCTCGGAATAGGGGTCGCACTCATAACGAGCATATGAGGTTCCCTGCCTTTTGATGACAATGCCTCCCTCTGTCTCACACCAAATCGGTGCTGCTCATCAGTCACCACAAGTGCAAGGTCTTTAAATGACACTTTCTCCTGTATAAGTGCGTGTGTGCCTACTACTATATCAATCTCACCATCTTCTATTTTTTTATACTCTTTTTTCTTCTGAGCTGCTGTCATTGAGCCTATCAACATTCCTATTCTTATGCCAAACTCCCCAAGCACCTCGCAAAAAGACTGATAATGCTGTTTTGCGAGCACCTCCGTCGGAACCATTATCGCTCCCTGATACCCATTTTTCACTACAAGTGCAAGTGCGATAACTGCAACAATCGTCTTTCCGGAACCTACATCACCCTGTATAAGTCTGTTCATAACATAACCCGATTCCATATCATTTATAATGTCTGATACCGCTGCATCCTGTCCCTCGGTAAGAGTATATGAAAGTACGGCTTTTATTTCTTCAATAATATACATATCAGAAATTTCAAATATCGATTTTTCTTTGTTTCTCTCTTTTTTTAACCGGTTCATCATCGTAAAGAATGAAAAAAATTCATCAAACACAAGCCTTTTTCTTGCTTTTATGCACTCCTCCTTATCTTTTGGAAAATGAATACTCTGTATTGCCTTTTTCCACATGATAAGGTCATATTTTTTTCTTATTGCTGCCGGAAGTATATCTTTTTCAAAATCCGTGTTATCAAAACAGTTTTTTACGGCTTTTAATATTGTATTGTTTGTCATTCCAGCCGTGAGTGAATATATTGGAAACAGCTTATTTATGCTGTTTGCATATTCTTTCATGCTTATTATCTTTGGCTGCTGAAGCCTTAATATACCGTTTTTATTTACCGCTGTGCCCCTCAATATGTATTTTGTCCCCATATGAAGTGTTTTCATAAGAAACGGCATATTAAACCACACTACTCTCAAGAGTCCTGTGGAGTCCTTTATATCGCACTCTATTATTTTCAGATTGCCATGTCTTGATGCTCTGGGTTTTGACACTATACTTCCCTCGACTATCACTGTCCGCCCCTCTGCCACACCCGATATTGGCTCAATCTGTCTGAATATCTCATATTCTCTCGGATAATAGCAAAGAAGCTCTCCAACCGTAGATATTCCAAGTTTGTTGAAAAGCTTCTCACTTTTTTCTCCGATTCCCTTAATATTTATGATGCTGTCATTAAGTTCCATCGAATTTCTCCTGTATTTGTATTGTTTCATGATACCTGCTCTATGATATGTAACATTTTAGCCTTTTAATAAATAAAAGACTCTCCCGCCCTCAAAAATAATCTGCAATCCAATGAGCAAGCTCATGTATTACAGATTATTTTGCGGACTAAACTGTTACATATTACCATCACAGCGCATATCCGACTGCTCTACTCGACTGATACAAAGTATGAATATACAGGCTGTCCGCCATACTGTACTTCAAACTCTATGTCTTCGTACTCAGCTTCAAGGCTGTTTGCAAGTTTTTCAGCTTCTTCTTCACTCACATCTGCACCATAATAAATGCTTACAAGCTCTGCATCATCATCTATCATTTCGGCGATAAGTGCTTTTGTGGCATCATCGACATTTTTTTCCACGGCAACTATGGTCTTGTCAGTAAGTCCCATAAAGTCACCCTGCTTTATATCCTTGCCGTCCATATTTGTATCTCTTACCGCATATGTCACCTGGCCTGACTTTATATTAAGCATTTCGGTTGACATATTTTTCTCGTTTTCCCCGACACTCTTATTTCCGACAAAGTTTATCATTGCTGAAATTCCCTGTGGAATGTTCTTAGACGGAATGACTATTAAATTCTTGTCCTCCGTAAGCTGTTTTGCCTGTTCTGCCGCAAGGATTATATTACCATTGTTTGGAAGTACGAATATATTTTTTGCATTTACCTTGTCAACAGCTTCTAATATATCCTCGGTGCTTGGGTTCATTGTCTGACCGCCCTCGATGATATAGTCAACACCTAAGTCCTTAAATATGTCTGACAGTCCGTCACCTGCTGAAACAGCTATAAATCCTACTTCTTTTGCAGGCTCGCTGCTTTTTTCTTCCTGAGCCTGTGCCGCTTTTTCTGCATCTTTTATAACTTTTTCGTGATGTTCCTCACGCATATTATCTATCTTCATGCTTGTGAGCGAGCCGTAAGTAAGTGCTTTCTGAATGGCAAGTCCCGGATCATTTGTGTGAACATGGACTTTTACTATATCATCATCTGCCACAACAACAACGCAGTCACCTATCTTCTGAAGATACTCTTTTAACTGGTGTTCTACAACATCCTTTTCTCTCTCAAGCATGATTATAAACTCAGTACAATATCCAAATTTAATATCTTCCTCTGTTGCAGTGGTACTGGCTTTGACAACTCTTGATGTTCCGGAAACTTTTACGGTAAAGTCTGAGACTTTTCCCTTAAGAGCATCTATCGCACCTCTTAAAAATGTCATAAGTCCTTCTCCGCCTGAATCGACAACGCCTGCCTGTTTAAGAACCGGAAGCATATCAGGAGTCTTTAATAATGTCTCTTCCATGCAGGCAACAACTGCATCACAAAACTCAATTATATCTTCCGTGTCGGAATTTATGAGCATGTCCTGTGCTTTTTCGGCACCCGCCTTTGTAACTGTAAGGATAGTTCCCTCCTTAGGCTTCATAACTGCTTTGTAAGCTGTCTCAGCCGCGTGCTGTACTGCATTTCCGATAATATTTACATCAAGTGTATCATTTCCTTTTATTTCTTTTACGAAACCTCTGAATATCTGAGACATAATAACACCGGAGTTACCTCTTGCACCTCTTAATGAACCGCTCGATATTGCTTTTCCAAGCTCATCCATACCCGGCTTTTCAAGACTTGTGACCTCTTTAGCCGCAGACATTATCGTCATCGTCATATTTGTTCCCGTATCTCCATCAGGTACCGGAAATACATTAAGTTCATTTATATACTCTTTCTTTGCTTCTAATGCTTTTGCACCAGACAAAAACATTTTCTGTATCATCACTGCATCTATTGATTTTAAAGCCACTTTCTGTTCCTCCTTGTACCTGCTTAATCCTCATCAATAATACGAACACCTTCAACAATGACATTTATGGATTCAACATCCATACCGGTAAATTCTTCTATCTTGTATTTTACATTTTCAATAACATTCTGTGAAACCGCACGGATGCTTACTCCGTATGCCACGATAATGTGAAGTTCTATCTTTATCTTATTGTCAACTATTGATATATTTACTCCTCTGCCAGCACTTTCCCTTTTGAGAAGCTTTGTAACTCCGTCTTTGACATTTACAGATGCCATTCCGACAATACCGATGCACTCAGTTGTCGCAGCTCCTGCATATTTGGCAAGGACATCCTTATCTATGATAATTTCTCCCATATCCGTACTCATTTTACCTCTCATATACATTCCTCCTAGTCTTATATTTTATCAGCAGTCGTGTACTACATTTAATCTCGACATCATATAGTAATACTATACAATAATAGGAATTTATTTGCAACCATATGAAAAGAATGATAGGTTTTATATTTTTTTGGATTGCCATCGGTATGACAATAATGTTTTTTGTCACAAATGGGATACTCGCAATAATAATCATTATACTTTTGCTTATCCTCGGATATAATTTATTCTGCTGTTAAAAAATGTAAATTAAAATTTTTATATGAACATTAATTTGTCCATTTTAAAAATTTGTCCATAGTTTAAATAGTCAAAAAGAAAAGGGACCGGTTTATCCGATCCCCATTTATATCCGAGATGCACTTACGCACGCTCAACAGCTCCAGAACGTAAACATCCTGTACATACCGGCATCTTCTTTGTGCCGCCATTAACTTTAACTCTGACTGACTTAATGTTTGGCTTCCACATTTTATTACTTCTTCTGTGTGAATGGCTCACCTTAATACCGAAATGAACACCCTTTCCACAAACTGCACATTTTGCCATCGTAAGCACCTCCTTATTTTAATCTATTGAATCCTGATTCATACTTACTTCTAATCAGTATTTATTAGCACAACACGACCATTCTAACAAACTTTATCACAAAATGCAAGCACTTTTTTATTTTTTATTCCTCTTCGACATAATCCGTTACCACATCTTCTATATCCTGTGCCTGTTTTTCTTCGCCCGAAGCAGCCTTATCTGCCTTATTTTTCTTAGTTTTGCCTTTTTTTGACGGTGCATATTTATCTATTACTCCCGGTATCATATCGAGAATTTTTGTCATTCCATCCTGATTTTTGACATTTACAAGTTTTGTCTCTCCGTCTTTTATGACAAGAATGGCACTTGGCTGTATCTTTCCACCCATACCGCCGCCAGCGTTGTTCTTCCCGTCTGTTTTTCCCTTGTCAGCCGAATGTCCTGAAAATGCTCCTGCACCTGCACCGAATGTCACATCGACAAGTGGAAGAATGATAGTCCCATCATCAAATTTCACTGCATCTCCGACAACCGTTTTTGTTGTCAGAAAACCTTCAAGTCCCTTAAACAATGCCTGTACTGTTGAATTAAATCCGTTATCTGCCATTATAATACCTCCCTTATACTCTTATAACTTTTCTTAAACTCTTTTAGTTCTTCACAAAAATAAACTTTTATCAATATCTTAAGCAGGACAAATACTGTTACTCTGCCTTTTATTTCTATATCACTTTCAAATACCCGTTTTTCAAAATCAGGTGTGACACACGGCATTATTCCTGCCGCACCGCAGAATGCTGCTATAACTCCGAGCACCTGTCCCGTCACCGCCGGGTCATCAAAACCTATAGTCATATCAATTCTTAAAAGCTTTGGTTTTATATGTCTCCATAAATGTAACACATTATCCCTCACAACGCAAACAAAATCAAGACACTCCCTGCCAAAGACAAACTCCTTTACAAGAACGGCTTTTTCCTTACCGCTCCTTACGGCTGCAAATATTTTTTTTACGGCATCTGATACTTTCTTAAATGTATTTGCGATTTTTTTAGGAATCTGCATCAAACCTTTTAACTTTGATACGATATTTTTCCACAAAGATTTTTTTTGCTTATCTTTATTTTTCTGCTTATTGTTCTTTTTATTTTGTTTAATGTCTTTTTTTGTTTCTGTTTTATTTTCGATAATTTCAATGTTATTCTGTATTTCTGTTTTATTTTCAGTAATCCCCGTGTTGTGCTCTGTCTCTGTTTTATTTTCGCCTAGTTCAATATCCGGTTTTATATTTTCCTTATTTTCGTTTATCTCAATATCAGGTTCTCTCTCTGCTGTTTTCAAAGGATATGTTTTATCTTCTATGTCTTTTTTTAAGTCAACTTTCTGCACATCTTCCAGCTTTTCCTCTCCTGCATCTGCTCTGTCCGCATCATTTTTTCTTAAAAAATCTTTACCGCTCTTTACAACACTATCTTTGCTTTCATTTTCTGCGGTAGTCTTGTTACTCTTTCGAGTAGTCGTTTTATTTTTATGTTTTGCCCCCGCTTTTTGTTTACCTTTCCGCTCCTGTTTCTCTTTTATTTTTCCCGGCAGTATCTTTATCCCTGCTATCCTTAGTATATACGGTGTTTTACCGTCCCTATACAAAAATCTCAATGAGATAAAATGAATAAGCCACGAAGCTTCACCATCTGCCCTTATATCATCTCCATGATAACTGCCGCTAAAATCATATCTGACCGGAACGAATAGGACAAGCCCTGTGACAAGTAAAACAAGCAATAAAAGAAAGAGCAATATTTTTAATATCGTCAGTAATATTTTTCCTATTATCGCCAATATCGTAAAAAACATTGCTCTTTCCCCCTTTATCTAAAATATTCGGATACTGTTTTTGAATTAAACTCCCCTTTTTCACTTATTATGTCAGATACTATTCTTTCAACCAATCCTACCGCCCCGTTATAATCGGCTGCAAGACCTACTATTTCTATCCCAATTTCAGCCTGGTATTTGAACCAGAATTCCCTTGATGAATATATGTCAAGTGCATTTTCATTATTTGCCGGAAGTGATATACAAAAACATTCAGGTATAAGTTTTCCTCTTTCTATCCGTCGTCTGTACTTTATCGGCTCTCTGTGCACTTTTTCATCCATATATATCTTTTTGTTCCATATCACTGAAGAATTTTTGTTTTTCTGTCTTTTTATCATAGCTAAAATCCTTCCCGGGCAATAAATTAGAACATCATTTCCATAATAAGCTGTTTTGACGCATATTTCTCCGCCTCATCGTCACACTGTTCAAGCGACATTGTGACATACTCTGCTACCTCCTGCGGACTATTAAAAAATACCGGAAGCTTGTCTATCGTATTTGCCATAATTGCACGCCTTACCATACGGCTGCTTTTCTTTAAGTGCTCCTTTATCTCGACCGTAAGTTCATCTGATATTTTCAAAACATCATCTGCCGTCACTTTACTGTCATCTGCAGCTCCGTTTATCTCGGCAAAAATACTGTTTGAGCCAAGCTGTGACATCTGTTTTAAATAGTTAAATTCATCGGTCAGTGAAAGCTCCTTAATAACATCTTTCTGGGTGTCCATAGTCTCCTCAAGTATCGCACCTGCCATGTTCATCCCCTCAAAAAGCTGTTCCTGTATTCCCTCTATCTGTGGGAAAAACTCTCCAAGCCAGTAAAGTTTTGCCTCCTCGTCAGATAAATCTTCTTTAGACAAATTCCAGATATCACTCTGTTTTTCCATAAACAATGAGTTTATCCCCCTTATAACAATCTGCTGTGGAGTGTTTTTCTCTGTTTTTTCAACATATTTTGACGACACAGTAATGATATAAAGCTCATTTATTATCTGTCCAAGCTGCATATACAAATCTGAAATATCGTTGAGCTTTACAGCATTGTTTGTTATCTTTTCGGCATAAATATCATACATTTCTTTTGTGATATTTTCGTAATCAAGCTTTGAGAGTTCATCAAGCACCGGAACAAACTCCGTAAAATACTTATCCATATCACCATTTTTGTAAAGCATAGCATTTGTTCTGAACATATATATGAAACTTTCAAGCGAACTCATATCGCTTCCATCATATACAGATATTGCATTTCTTATTATATCTATATATCTCGATCTCGTCATACGCATTGGAAGCTGCCCTATTATCTCATGTATGCTGTCATTTATGGCAACATTGTCTTTTGAGCCAAAAATAAACTTTACAACATCCTGTGCAAATTCAGTATCATCGGGAAGTTTCTTCATCTCCTCAAATCTGTATTGAATCCTGTTCAATATGTACTCATACACAACAAAGCAATCAACATATGCAGTGAGCACCTGCATTTTGTCCATAACAATCTGTCTTAGTTTTAAAAGCCTTTCTGAAAGTCCTGACCTTTTTTCATCCGTTATGCCACTTTCATATATTTCATATATTATCTCATTGACTGCATCTGTTGTATCTTTTGCAGACTCTATATACGGATTTATCCCCTCCGTTATCATCTCATAATACATATAGTAATGCATCATAAGTTTTAAACCTGCATCCTCATTGTTCATATGCATACATTTATCCACATAGTCAGGAAGCATATTTCTAACATCTTTATTTTCATCCAATGCTTTTACGCACTGTTTTATCGACTTACTCATTCTAATCTCCATTTCCGTAACAATACTCATTTCTAAGTGGCACCGCAAATCTGAAATCTGCGGTTGCCGTAAAAACTGTGTCTGTGCATCTCAACTTTATGCAGACAACTTATTGTTCTTTACCATGTCTGAACAAGAACCCATGTACTGAACCACTTAAGGAATTTATTTGCATAATCCACCGTTATCGGATAACCCGACAATACCGGATAGAACAGTGCAAAAAGTCCTATCGCCACCGCCACATATACATACACGAATTTCTTCATCTTAGGCTTGTACCGGACTATATTATAAAAACTGTAACCGAGCATTACCGTGATAAACGGAACACTTGGAAAATAATGATATATAAATACAGTTCTTGTGACTAAGAGCCACGGTGCATACTGTGACATATATCCCAGTGTAAGAAATGCCGCCTTTTTATCCCTGTCTTTATATATAAGATAGAGCATATAAATAAACGCAGGTATTCCTGCCCACCATACAAGTGGATTTCCAAATGCACTTATCCCCTCTCTAAGATCGTTTGCTGTCACTCCCGAATAATACCACATCGGTCTATACATAATAGGCCACTGATACCATCTTGATGAATACGGATGTGAATCCTTTAAAGCACTGTGATAATTAAACATCGTTTTCTGAGCCTCGATAACCTTTGTTATAAGTCCCCTGTCCGTTCCGTCACTGAATGGTATATACGATAACACATATATTATAACAGGAATCACTACAAAGAATATACAGCAGAACCCTATCGTTTTCATAAACAATTTATAAAAATTGTCGGCTATATATTTATGTTCTATTCCGTCTGAACTGCCCTTTATATTCTTGTTTGCATACTGATATTCCCTGAATCTCTTGAACATCTGCACAAAGAATATCACACAAAGCCCTGCTGACGAATAAATTCCCGTCCATTTACTTGCCCAGCCAAGTCCCATTGCTATACCGCAAAGACCAAGCGGTATAAATGTCTTTTTAAGCGGTGTATCGTAGAAGCTTAATTTCGTGTAGCAATACATAAAATAATATGACAACATTATAAACAATGTTACGAACACATCTATTGTTGCGATTCGTGTCTGGACGAAGTGCATAAAGTCAAACGCAAATAACAATGTCGTTACTATACATATCCATGTCTCATTAAAAAACTTCTTTGCAAAGTTGTAGATTACCGGAAGCATGAGCACACCAAACAGTGTTCCCATAAATCTCCAGCCGAACGGACACATACCAAATATAAGTACACCAACAGCCATTATGACCTTGCCGAGTGGCGGATGTGTATTCTCATAACAATACAGATGATGTATCATCTCGTATGCCGTTCTCGCATGATAGATCTCGTCGAAATATGTTCCGTTAAGATTTGTCGCTCTGCCCTCAAATAAATCCTGTTCATCAAACAGCGCGGCATACTGACCTGAATTTACAGGTGTAAGTTTATTTCCATCAGCATCCGTGAGTACAAGCTCCATAATACTGTCCTCACCGTTGTTTGCCGACGGACTTATCCTGAAATATCTCGCCGTTACATTTATATCCTTTTCATTCCACTTAAATACTGAACCTGCATCCCACTCTGAGCCCTCACCGCACAGTGTTGTCCATGCTCCGTTCGGGTCACTTGTATATTCGATATAGTATGTAGGATTATTCTGGTATCCAAGAAAATCCCATAGTTTTGCGACAGTCACATCCTGTCCCATATCGAGAGTCACCGTGCCCTCTTTTACAACTGAATACGGTGTCTGCGGTGCGTTCATCTCACCGAGCCTTGCAAATGCTATGACTGCATAGACAAGAGTTATCACTCCCAGTGCGATAAAATCTCTTTTTGTCATTTTTGCAAGTATTCCCGATTTTTTGATAGGACTCTGTTTTACTTTGTCTGTCTTTTTCTCTTCTCTTTCTTTTTCAAGCTGTTCTGATACAGCCTTAATCTCCTGTCCCTCATTAGCAGGTGCAAAATATGTCTTTGCAGTCACATAGACCATATACGCAACTGTAAGAAGCAGACCTATCGAGATTGCAATAGGTATCGGTGCTTTAGGGTCAAAGTTATTAACATCATATATAAACAATACATATGCCGCATTGTAAAATACCACTGCACATATAAGCGAATAAAGTATATAAATCTCTTTTCTGAGCCTTACCGCAAAAGCTGCGATAAACATTACCATGGCAGGGAAAAGATACCTCTCGTGCATACGGACCGCAAATGCGAACACAACCGTTACGACAAATCCACCGATATAATAATATTTTCCTGAATTTTTTTTGCATCTGTAACTTATGATAAGTGCTGCTATGACCGTAAGTATTATGGCTATAGTTCCCCATGTCTTATACTGGATACCAAGCAGCTTGTCATACTGGCTTGACCAGTTAAGTCCCAGCATATTCCAAAAATTGTATGCATTTATAGAAGCATATTCGTAAGAACCAAGCGTTCCCGTGTACTGCTTAAGTGCCTCTGAAAATCCGAACGGTATCATAAGTACACCTATCATCAGTATCGCTGCTACTCCAAGACCAAGATTTTTGAAAAACTTTTTCCAGTTAAAATCTTCAAGAAATACCTGGTCTATGATACCGCATATAAGAACCGGAGTGAAAAACAATGACTGCGGTTTTATAAGTATTCCTATCGCAAATACAAAATATGACAGTATAAGTTTTTTCTCACTAATAAGATAACACATAAGAAGCATAAACACGGTAAATACAGAATCAGTCTGTCCCCATACCGCACTGTCGAGAATAATCATAGGACACAAAAGATACAGTGCAGATACAAGAGCTGCACCTGTCTCTCTCATTCGTTTGCAAGCTATCTTATATATAAGCCAGCCCGTTACCATATCTGCGATTATGGCAGGCATTTTTGTGAGAACAATGCTTGCCGTGCTATCCCATGCCCATGAAAACAATGCCCTTATTGCTCCAACAACATAAAGTATATACATATATCCAGGTGGATAATCATGGAATGAATCCGACAAATAAAATTTCTTTAATCCGTCTGTAAACACACTCTGTGACCAGAGCAGGAAACAGTTCATATCAGTCTCATTTCCCTTATATATTGCCGCTGCTATAAGTCTTATGAGCAATGCAACTGCAAACAGAAATATAAATATCATAAATCCTGTTTTTGCATCAGCCGCACCATATGACACAGCAGACTCCTTTTTACCTGAGCCATTTTTCCCGCCATATGCGGCTTCCTTTCCTCTGATAAAGCTGCATACCGGCTTGTAGCATAAAAGCATTGCAATCAGTCCGGCTATCGCAACAAAATTAATAGCTGCCATTTTTTCTTCTCCTTACATAAATTTTTTTACATGCTGATGTGTAAATAAATGATCTGAACAATATTCATAATTGCCGTCACATTTTGAGCAAAATCTGAAATCAAGATTTTCATCATCAAGCTCTGTTCTTCCACAAACTGCACAGCGATGTCTTGGTCCTGCTTTCGGTGCACTCGCTTTTTTCTTGAAACTTCTTCGTCTGTGTATATCCTTAGGCGAAACTCTCCTATAATTTCTTGTGCTAAAAAAGAATATGAGAAAGTTTGCCATAGCGACTATTATCGCAATCCCCATTGAGATGTAAGCACCGCCTCCTGTGCTTTGTCCTGCCCTGAAATATATGATTCCATAATAAAAACTCTGGACTACCTGATAGAGCATATATGCTGCGTCAAGAAGTGCAAGCCACTTTACCTTTATCGGTATGACAAAGTACAGCAAAAACTGCATATCCGGATTTAATGCCGCAAAAGCAAAAAACATCGACCAGTAGATATACTGAAATCCCGAATAATAAATCGCACTGTGCAGCGGTGATATATACAATATAAGTGCAGCTATTATATTAAACAGATAGCCGCTTAAGAAATACATATTAAATCTGAATGTTCCCCATGCCTGCTCTAAAGATCGTCCAAACAAAAAGAACAACTGAACCTGTATCACAAAAAACAAAATACTGAGTAACATTCCCATTCCACTTGAAAAACCGTAAGGCTCAATAAGAAATGTAAACAGTCTCCATATCTGCCCTCTAAACACCGCTGACATATCAAGACAGAGATAATTATAATATATCCGGGGATTTATCATGCCGATGACTGCTCCCGCACAATACAGCACTATAACATATCTGATAAGATCAGGTATCGCATATCTTCCAAACTTTCTTTCAAGTTTATTAAGAAAATTGTTCATAAAATCAAAATATCCTTTCAAAATGTATATTCGGATGCCTATTGCAAAAAACATAAACTTTGCAATATATTAGTAAACATCATGCTTTGATTATAGTTATCGTTTATGCCTTTGTCAAACTATTCTTTCTATCAATAAAGCAGAGGAAACAACCTATATTGCCATCCACATCTTCGTTGTAAACAGCAAAATCCCCTGCTTTATAAATATATTTATTATTTTTGATTTTTATTCATTATTTTTCTTTCACAAAATACACAAGTCCCGGCAGGATATAGATGCCTTTTAAACCATTCTTATTTAAAAATTCATTCAAGTCACATTCAGATTTATTAAACACATCAAACAGCGTATCTCCCGGCTGTGCAACATATTTAACCCATTTATCATCATCTGAAACCTTATTTTCGGACATTCCAGCAGACCTTGCATCCGTCCTTGTTCCCAAAACCTTATCCGGAAGATCCATACTCTCTGACATATCCATACTCTCTGACATATCCATGCTCTCTGACATATCCATATTATCTGACATTCCCATATTTCGTCTGTTTTCTGACATTTCACCTGACATTTCTGTGCTCTGTCTTGTTCCTGTCATATCATCTAACATTCCCATATTTCGTCCTGTCCTTGTCATATTGTCTGACATTCCTGTGCTCTGTCTTGTTCCTGTCATATTGTCTGACATTCCTGTGCTCTGTCTTGTTCCTGTCATATTGTCTGACATTCCTGTGCTCTGTCTTGTTCCTGCCATATTGTCTGGCATTTCTTTGTTTCGTCTCGTTTCTATCGTACCATCTGATACATTAAGATTTCCTGTTATGTTATTTTCCATACCCATACCGTTATTCATGCTGCTGTCATTGTCCTCTGACACACCTCTATTTCCACTGATGCACGGCTTTTTGCAGCATTTTTTCTTCATCGGTATGCATATTGTATCCCCCACATTAAGTCTGTAAACATCTGCATAAGGGTTCGCATGGAGTATCATTGCAAGCGGCACATCATATTTTCTGCTTATTCCATACAATGTATCCCCCTGCTTTATGGTGTATGTCAGCCCATCACAAGTATCATAATTCATAGAAAACCTCTGCGATATAATAAATATAATAAATATGCGTCATAAAACGACCGGCTTCTTCATATTTAATACAAATATCATATTTCATATTTCAAACTTTCTTTATATTATATTCATAAGGATTTAATTTTGACACAAAAAATTTAAGACGGCTGTCAGACACTGCCACTTGAAATAAGAAATAGTTTGTCATATAATAGCAGAATATGGCGACTTTTGGCTATGATATAGAAAGAGGTACACGATGAAATTAGATTTTAACACACTTGGTATTGATATTGGTTCAACTACTGTTAAGATTGCTATATTGAACAAAGACGGCGAGATAATCTTTTCAGATTATCAGAGACATTATGCCAACATTCAGGAAACTTTGGCTAAAATCATAGATGAAGCATATGAGGAGTTTGGAGATATACCTGTCTCACCTATGATAACCGGTTCAGGCGGACTTACTCTGTCTAAGCATATGGAAATTCCTTTTGTACAGGAAGTAGTAGCCGTCGCTACATCTTTAAAAGACTATGCACCAAGAACTGATGTTGCAATAGAGCTTGGTGGCGAGGATGCAAAGATAATCTATTTTACCGGCGGTATCGACCAACGTATGAACGGCATATGTGCAGGCGGTACAGGTTCATTTATCGACCAAATGGCTACTCTTTTAAAGACTGATGCCGCAGGTCTTAATGAATACGCTAAAAATTATAAGGCTATATATCCTATCGCCGCAAGATGCGGTGTATTTGCAAAAACAGATATTCAGCCTCTTATAAATGAAGGTGCAACTAAGGAAGACCTTTCCGCATCCATCTTTCAGGCGGTCGTAAACCAGACTATAAGCGGACTTGCCTGTGGTAAACCTATAAAAGGAAATGTTGCTTTCCTTGGTGGTCCACTTCATTTCCTTACTGAGCTTAAACAGGCATTTATAAGAACGCTCGGACTTGAGGGAGATGCCATAATCGCACCTGAGCACTCACATCTTTTCGCCGCATCCGGTGCTGCAATGAATGCCCATGCAGATGTGCAGTCCTCTCTCGGAGAGTTAAAAGAAAAACTTTCACATAAAATAGAACTTGAATTTGAAGTAACAAGAATGGAGCCTTTGTTTGCTTCTGAAAAAGAATACGAAGATTTCACTGAAAGACATAACAAACACAATGTGAGGAAAGGTGATTTTGCATCATATAAAGGTGACCTTTTCTTAGGTATAGATGCCGGTTCGACTACAACAAAAGTCGCAGTTATCGGCGACGATGGTTCATTATTATACTCATTTTATAGCAGCAACAACGGAAGTCCGTTAAAGACTGCATTAAAAGCAATGAAAGATATATACTCAAAAATGCCTGAGGGTGCAAGAATAGTACGCTCATGCTCAACCGGTTACGGAGAGGCACTTCTTAAATCAGCACTTCTTCTTGACGAGGGCGAAGTAGAAACTGTCGCACATTATACTGCTGCCGCATTCTTTGACCCTAATGTAGACTGTATTCTTGATATAGGCGGTCAGGATATGAAATGTATCAAGATAAAAAATAACTCGGTCGACAAAGTCCAGTTAAATGAAGCATGCTCATCGGGTTGTGGCTCATTTATCGAAACTTTTGCAAAATCACTCAACTATGAGGTAGCTGACTTTGCAAAGATAGCTTTATTTGCCGAAAATCCTATCGACCTCGGTTCAAGATGCACGGTATTTATGAACTCAAAAGTCAAGCAGGCACAGAAAGAGGGAGCAAGTGTTGCCGACATTTCAGCCGGACTTGCATACTCCGTTATCAAAAATGCACTGCTTAAAGTTATCAAACTTACAGACCCTAAAGACCTCGGAAAACAGGTAGTCGTTCAGGGCGGTACTTTCTACAATGATGCCGTACTCAGAAGTTTTGAGCGTATATCAGGCTGTGAAGCGATAAGACCTGACATAGCAGGTATCATGGGTGCTTTTGGTGCAGCACTTATCGCAAAAGACAGATATACGGGACAGAAAAGCACAATGCTTTCATTTAAGGAAATAAATGAGCTTCGTTTTAAAACATCAATGACGAGATGTCAGGGATGTATAAACCATTGTCTGCTCACGGTAAATGAATTTACGGGTGACCGCAGGTTTATTTCAGGAAACCGCTGTGAGAAAGGACTCGGACTTGAAAAGAACAAAGAACAGATTCCAAATCTTTTTGAATATAAAAATGAGCGTGTATTCAGACATTACAAACCACTTAAAAAGGCTGATGCCCCTAGAGGAGTTGTCGGAATCCCACGCGTATTAAATATGTACGAAAATTATCCATTCTGGTTCACATTCTTCACAAAACTCGGTTACAGTGTAAAACTTTCTCCTGTATCAAGCAGAAAGATTTATGAACTCGGTATCGAGTCGATTCCAAGTGAGTCGGAATGTTATCCTGCAAAACTCGCACACGGTCATGTTACATGGCTTATAAGACAGGGACTTGAATACATATTCTACCCTTGTATTCCTTATGAGCGTGTCGAAGTGCCTGACGCAGGAAACCACTACAACTGCCCTATCGTCACATCCTACGGTGAAAATATAAAAAACAATATTGAGGAATTGCGTGATGATAAGATAAAATACCAGAATCCGTTTATCTCTCTTGAGAGTGAGGAAATACTTACAAAGCGTCTTGTGGATTTCTTCCGTAAAGAAAACGGTATCCCTGCCGCTGAGATAAAAGCAGCAGCACACGAGGGCTGGCTTGAAATGCAGGCTGTTCGTGAAGATATGACCAAAAAGGGAAAAGAGGTACTTCAATATCTCAAAGAAACAGGCAGACACGGCATCGTGCTCGCAGGCCGCCCATACCACAGCGACCCTGAGATAAACCATGGTATTCCTGACCTTATCACATCATACGGTGTTGCAGTTCTCACAGAGGACAGCATTTCAGAACTTTCCGAGGTTGACCGTCCTACTATCGTAATGGATCAGTGGATGTATCATTCAAGACTGTATAAGGCAGCTTCATTTGTTGCCAAAAATGACAATCTTGACCTTATACAGTTAAACTCATTTGGCTGCGGTCTTGATGCCGTTACAACAGACCAGGTGAGCGACATTCTCACAAAACAAAATAAGATATACACTGTATTAAAGATAGATGAAGTAAACAACTTAGGTGCGGCAAGAATCCGTATCCGTTCACTCCTCGCCGCCGTAAAAGACAGGGAACGCAAAAAAATCGAGGCTAAGCGTATTGACACTGCACACCACAGAGTTATATTCACGGAACAGATGAGAAAAGACTACACCATACTCGTACCCGATATGTCTCCTATCCACTTTGAGATACTCGAATCTGCACTTGCTTCCTGCGGTTACAAGGTAGAGGTATTAAAGGCAGACAGCAAATGTATAGATTACGGTCTTAAATATGTAAACAATGATGCGTGCTATCCGTCACTTATCGTTGTAGGACAGTTTATGCAGGCACTTTTGTCAGGAAAATACGACCTCCACAAAGTTGCCCTTATCATCACGCAGACAGGTGGCGGCTGCCGTGCAACAAACTATATAGGATTTATCAGACGTGCACTCGAAAAAGCTGGAATGGGTTATATCCCTGTCATCTCAATGAGTGCCGGAATTGAGAAAAATCCAGGCTTAAAGGTAAATCTCGAAATGGCAAACAAGGCACTCCAGGCACTTATATACGGTGATGTGTTCATGCGTGTGCTCTACAAGACAAGACCTTACGAAAAAGTAAAAGGCTCTGCAAATGCACTCCATGAAAAATGGAAAAAGATTGCTATCGAGTCAGTTAAAAAGGCAAATAAGAAGCAATTTAAGAAAAACATCCAGAATATCGTTAAGGAATTTGATGAACTTGAACTTGTTGACATAAAGAAGCCAAAAGTAGGTATTGTAGGTGAGATACTTGTTAAATTCATGCCGCTTGCAAACAACTTTATAGTTGAGCTTCTCGAAGAAGAAGGTGCAGAAGCCGTATGCCCGGATCTTATCGACTTCTTTATGTATAGCTTATACAACGCAAACTTTAAGGCTGAATACCTCGGCAAGAAAAAATCAAGTGCGAAGATAAACAATTTCCTTATATGGTTTATCGAGAGATACCGTAAATGTGCAAATGACGCACTTGCCGCAAGCAAACGCTTCCACCCTACCGTTCCGATTCAGAAACTTGCAGAATACGCTTCACCTATCGTATCATGTGGTAATCAGACAGGTGAGGGATGGTTCCTTACGGGTGAGATGATAGAACTTATAAAATCAGGCGTTCCAAACATAGTCTGCACACAGCCGTTTGGCTGTCTGCCTAACCATGTCGTAGGTAAAGGTGTAATAAAGGAACTCCGTCACCAGTACCCTGACTCAAACATTGTAGCAGTTGACTACGATCCGGGAGCAAGCGAGGTAAACCAGCTTAACAGAATTAAACTTATGCTCTCAACTGCCGGAAAAAACCTGATTGCAGAATCAAAAGATAATGAAGAAACAGCTTAAAAACGGAGTTTTCTAATGAATATACTGATTTGCAGATGGGATATTTTCGTATATCCCGATATACTGGATACTATGAAAAATGAGGGACATCTTTGTGATGTCCTTGATTTTTCTGCAATAAAAATGAGTGATGAAGATATTGCATCTTTTTCCAAAGTGCTTGAAGATAAATTATGTGAAAAAACATCAGAAAAAGAAACAAAATATGATGCTGTTTTTTCAGTAAATTTTTTTTCATATATAGCTGAGGTCTGCCACAGACAAAACATCCGTTATATATGTTACAATGTAGACTCTCCTCTTTTAAATATGCAGCATCCGTCAGTAAATTACAAAACCAACTGTATATATACATTTGACAGCAGTGAAGAAAAACATTTTAACAATAAGGGAACAGATACCGTTCATTACCTGCCACTATGCACTAATACAAAGCGTGTGCAGGCACTTATTGAAAGCAGTCACCATATATCAGATTTAACAGACAATTACTTTATAAAACCAAAAATGTCTGAGTCGACTGCATACGAAAATGTTACTATAAAAAACACAAATTTAAAACAAACAGAAAATTATACAGTTACAAAGTCTGAATACACAAAAAGCTATAAATATAAGTACGATATTTCATTTGTGGGAAATCTCTACGATAAAAACCGCTATGACGAAATGGAGCATATACTCCCCGACTACCTCTGCGGCTACATGGATGCCGCTATCGAAGCACAATTAAATGTAAGTGGAGGTAATCTCTTAAAAAATATGCTCACACCTGAAATTATTGATATGCTCTTGAAATATACAGATATAAAAACGAGCACACAATCCCATGCGGATTTAAAATTCCACTTTGCAACAAGTGTACTCTCACACAAAGCAGCCGCTAAAATGCGTACAATGACACTTAACAGGCTTGCCATGAAATATCCTAAGAATGTCCATCTTTTCACAACAAGCGACACCTCTGCCCTCTTTCCCACGCTCATAAAACATAAAGCCGTGGATTATCTTTTAAAAGCACCGCTTGTTTTTGCAAGTTCTAAAATAAATATAAACATGACAGCACCAAATATCGAAACCGGAATACCTTTAAGAGTATTTGATATACTCGGAGCGGGCGGCTTTCTCATTACTGACTGGAGAGAGGATTTAAAAGACTGTTTCACGATTGGAAAAGACCTTGAAGTTTACGACGGCATAGATGACCTTCTCGAAAAAACGGACTATTATCTGAAACATGAAGATAAACGGACAGCGATTGCAATGCATGGTCTTAAAACGGTGCAAAGCAGGCATGATTATAGTGTGAGGATAAGGGAGATTCTGGGGTAAGAAATACCATCAGGGATGCGTAAATTTATATTTACACATCTATTGATTTCACAACACACTTTTTGTATAATTCATTTAAATAATACATTTTTTGACATTTATTAGTTTAAGTGTTGCCACCATAAATAGTTATAGAAAGGACAGGTGAAATCTATGAAAAAACATCTATCAAAGTTACTTTCATTTTTCTTGTGCATGAGCTTTTTTGTGACAATTTCAAATAAAGCAAATGCAGCAGAAGAAATCATCCCGGTCAACATCTCAGTACAATATGGTCAGACGGAAGCCAGGACAATCCTTGACATGATAAATGAGATGAGAACGAGTGATGATGATGCCTGGTGTTGGGATGAAACCAATACCAAAAAAGAAGTATATTGGGGAGATGCTCTTACTTATGATTATGATTTGGAGAAACTTGCAATGAAGCGTGCAGCGGAACTTGTAATACGGTACGATCATGACAGACCAAATGGTGAATACTTTTCCAGCATTTATAAAGAAGAAAATGTCACTGATTGGCAATCTGTAGGAGAGAATATTGCAATAGGCTATCACTCAGCACAAGCAGTAAATACAGCATGGCGTGAAGATGGTGAAAAATATAACGGACAAGGACACCGCAGAAATATGTTAAATCCTAAGTTTAACTGCGTTGGAATCGGTCATGTAAAATACGATGGCTGTGACTACTGGGTGGAAGAATTTGCATACAGACCTTCTGTCAATACAACTAAAACATCAGCAATTGACAACGAGCAGATTACGGCTATTTCATTAATTAAGAACAAGATTAAAAATATTGAACTATGTTTTGATAAAGATTCATATATTCTTAAAACCGGAGAAACAATAACACCAAATATAAAAACTATGATTAATTATCTGGGAGGTAAGGCATTTGTGGCAGATATACCGGACATTTCTGTCACTGATTCTTCGATTGCCACTTATAGTGATGGGAAAATTTCAGGTGTCAAAGAGGGTAACACAACATTAACGGCATCGTTGTACGGGTTGACAATAACAGATATGCCAACAATAACTGTACATGAATGTGATAATCATTGGAATGATGGTGAAATCACAACAGAACCGACCTGTATAAAAGAAGGCGTAAAAACTTTTACCTGTACCATCTGTGGCGATACTAAAACCGAAACAATAAGCAAGGCAGCAGACAAGCATCTTCACAGCGAAATCCGTGATAAAAAGGACGCTACCTGTAAGGATGAAGGCTATACCGGTGATACTTATTGCACCGATTGCGGTAAGAAAATCTCATCAGGTAAGACGATTGTCAAAACAGACAATCACAACTGGAATACAGGTGAGATTACAACAAGCCCGACCTGTAAAGATACGGGTGTAAAAACTTTTACCTGCACTATCTGTGGCAATACTAAAACTGAAACAGTCAAAAAAACAACAAAACATCTGCATACCGAAATCCGTAATAAAAAGGACGCTACCTGTAAAGATGAGGGTTATACCGGTGATACTTATTGTACCGATTGCGGAAAGAAAATTTCATTAGGTCAGGCGGTTGCCAAAACAAACAATCACAGCTATGATGATGGAAAAATCACAACAGCACCGACCTGCACAAAGAAAGGCACAAAAACTTTTACCTGCACTGTCTGTGGCAATACTAAAACCGAAACAGTCAAGGCAACAGGACATCAGCATACTGAAATCCGCAACAAAAAGGATGCTACCTGTAAGGAAAAAGGTTATACCGGTGATACTTATTGTACCGATTGCGGAAAGAAAATTTCTTCCGGTAAATCGATTGCTAAAACTGAAACTCATAGCTACGATGACGGAAAGATTACAACAAAACCTACCTGCACAAAGAGAGGTACAAAGACATATACCTGCACCATATGTGGCAATACTAAAACTGAAACAGTCAAGGCAACAGGACACAGCTTTGGAGAATACAAGGTTGTAAAAGAACCGACAGCCACTAAAGACGGACTGAAATCCAGAACTTGCACTGTATGTGGAAAAGTAGAGTCTGTTAGAATAGCTAAGACAACTTCTGATAAACAGAATACAAATACTTCAGATAAACAGAATACAAATACTTCAGATAAAAATTCAAATCAAAACACAAATACACAGACAAGCCAAAAGACAAAGACCACGAAAAAGATAAAACTAAACCGCACTAAATTGACTTTGAAAAAGGGTAAAACTTTTAGATTGAAAGTTACTCTAACACCGATAAACAGTCGGGATAAGATTATTTACAAAACTTCAAATAAAAAGATTGTCACTGTCAGCAAAACCGGAAAAATCAAAGCCAAAAGAAAAGGAAAAATCAACATTACGGTAATTTCAGGTAAAAAGAAAATCGTGTGCAAAGTAACAGTAAAATAAAAGACAAATGAATACAAGTATCAATGGCATTTTAACACCCCTGCTTCTCATGATTGAGCGGCAGGGGTGATTTTTGTTTAATAATTTTAAGAAATTGTATTATTGTTTAAATTTATTTGCAGATATAGGAAAAATATTTTCTTCCCTGCTCTTGTTCAGCACCAATTTACGCAACTGCAAAAAATGTCTTATGTGCCATTTTCTTAACAACTCCATTTTCTTCAAAAAAAATCTCATTTTATCAAAAAATGCATTAAATAAAATGGTCTAAACATTAAATTATCTTCCATACCCACATCTTTCTGCGATATTAAATATGCCTTATTAACATTTTGAGAATAAATCGTAGCAGTATTATCATTTGGATGCACAGCAATCTTTTTACCTTCAAATTCTTTATCTAAATAAACATCTATCCTCTTTCTACCTGTATAAAACAATATTGGGAGCAAAGTTATTCTGCCCCCAACTAAAATCACTAATCAGCATATTTCCACGCACTTCTTATATTTTCTAACTTATATTTCTTAAAACAAGATACCTTACGACCCAAAATAATTACTGTCAAAGCCTGTCTTTTCAGGTTCTTTTGGTGCGTTTTTATTTACTTCCGCATTGCTGCTTTCCTGTTCTGCCACTTTGTTATTATTTATGTCGCATCTGTTTTCTCCATCTGCGTTACCGCTGAATATATCTTTTACATCCCTGTTTTTATCATATCCGTTTGGATTTCCAAATATATCGTCACCGGACATTCCCATCTGGCTCTCCATCTCTTTTCTAAGTTCTTCAAATTCAATCTCATTCTGGCTCGGCTGCTCGCTCTTTTCTATAAGTTTTCCTTTGCTGTCAAGGTGTTTGCCTACGATAAATATTGCAATGATAAGCACTATCGTTATCGCAAAACCGCCCTCCATTCCAAAACTTCCACCGTTTATAACAGATGCACCGCCCTCTGCTGATGTCGATGTAAAGATAGAACTTGTAATCTTATTTCCGCTGACGCTTATTCCGTAAAGATTGCCCTGAACAAAATTCCATACACTGTGGAATGCTCCAACTATCCATATATTTTCGCAATCTACAAATAAGAGTGCCGCAAACAATCCATATAAGAAAAGATTAAACATTGCAAGACCGTCAACACCACTGTTCATGCCATGAAGCATTGCAAAGAAAAATGCACTAAATATAGCAGCGTTTATCACATGGTATCTCCTTGTCAATGACACGAATAAATACCCTCTGCAAAGAACTTCCTCTGCCATTCCCTGAATCATATAACCAATAAAATAACCTATGATATAAATTACCGGGATATTTTGTGCTATGCCATCAAAAGTAATGCTTCTTGTGAGGATACAGATAAGGTATGCCACCGAAAATGCGACAAGTGATAAAATCATTCCTTTAAAATAGCTTAAAATTGCACCTTTTTTCTTAAAACCGAGTGTGTTTAATTTTCTCTTTTCAACAAACCTGCAATACAGACATACTACGACTATTATCAACAATTCTGAAATAAGTGTTACTATAGTCATCCACTCAGGCATATTTGATACAAGCTGCATCATCTTGTTTATATCAGGCTGACCTGATGTTATCATATCTATATACTCATTATTTCCAAGCATATTTGCCATCATTGCAGGTACCTGAATAATACCGCCTGCCATAGAGCCGACAATAAATAGTGCTATCGCAATACAGATTTCTGCAAATATTCCATGCCCTCTTTTTACTGCTGCCGCCTGCATAAATTTAGGTTTTCTGATTTCTTTCATAATGTTAAAACTTTTGTTCCTCTCTTTAAATTTACTTTTTTACTTTAACCTTCTTAACCGTTGACCACTTACCATACAAACGCTTTCCTTTTTTCAGCGTATAACCTCTTACTTTTATATAATAAGTTTTTTTCTTCTTTAGCCCTGACAAAGTGTAAGAACATTTCATTGTTGCTTTTGTCTTTGGTTTTCTAAAGCTTTTATAAATAGAATATTTAACCTGATAGACAAGTGCTTTGCTCTGTTTTTTCCATGTAAGCTTTATCTTCTTTTTTGATACATTTTTTGCCTTTGTTATCTTAACTTTTCCCGGTGCAACAATTTTTTTGTCAACAACAGTTATGCTTTTTTTAGTCGTTACAACCGTAGGCTTTGTAGTTGGTGCATTTGTCACCGTCACATCTGCTCCAGGTGTTGTCCTCGGTGTAAGCGTCGGAGCCGGATTTGTCGGCACCGGATTTGTTGTAGCAGGTGTATATGTAACAGACGGTGAAGTTGACGGCATAGTCGTTTTGTCAGGATTAGCCGGTTCTTCCGTTGAAATGACTGTTGCTGTCGGCTCTGGTGTAAATATTGTTGATGGCGTAGTTGTAACTGTCTCCCCCGATGACACGCTTGAACCTGATGTCGCCATTACTTTATAGCTTCCGGTGCTTTCTGCCGCTTTTACACTCCAATCCGGTGCAAACTGTGGCAAAAGACCTAATATAATACAAAATGTCATAAACAATGCTGTTATTTTTTTATCCTTTTTTTTCATAACTGCCTCCGTAAATTCTTTTTTAGTTAGTCCCTCACGCATTTTGCATGGTGCTTTATCTTAAACATTTCCTTCCATATAGCAGGATGGAAAAGTATAAGGAGCGGGAATAATTCAAGTCTTCCTGCAAGCATATCAAATATAAGTACCAGCTTTGACAATACATTAAAATGACCGAAATTGCAAGTCGGTCCCACAAGGGCAAGTCCCGGACCTATATTATTCATTGTTGCCGCTACCGCCGTAAAGTTTGTTATAAGGTCTTTATCTTCAATTGACAATACAAATACCGATGCTGCAAATAATATAAAAAATGTTATAAAAAATACATTTACCGAGCGAACGACCTCGTGCTCTACCGGTTTTTTGTCAATCTGAATTTTTCTTATACATTTAGGATGTATATACGACTCTAAATCTTTTATAATTGTTTTTATGAGTATTATAAATCTCGATACTTTAATTCCTCCGCCTGTACTTCCGGCACACGCACCGCAAAACATCAGAAATACGAGAACAGTTTTACAGGTCTGCGACCACTTGTTGAAATCAATGCTTGAAAATCCGGTTGTTGTGATAATTGAGGCAACCTGGAATGATGCCTGCGTAAGTGCCTCAAAAAAGGACTTTGTTGTATCTATGATATGACAGCATATAATTCCTACTGCCGCTATTATGATAAGAAAATAATACCTTACTTCCTCCATCTTAAATGCTTTTTTAAACTGTTTATACAAAATATAATAATATGCATTGAAATTTACGCCAAATAATATCATAAATATTGTAAGCACCCACTGTATATATGTCGAATAACTTGCTGCACTGTCATTTTTGATACCAAATCCACCTGTTCCTGCTGTTCCAAATGCCGTCGCAAGTGAGTCAAATAAAGGCATCTTTCCTATACATAAGAATATTATCTGAACAACCGTAAGTGTAATATAGATTATATACAATATCTGTGCGGTATGTTTTACTTTAGGCACGAGTTTGCCAACAGATGGACCCGGACTTTCAGCTCTCATAAGATTTATTCTTGAGCCGCCTCCAAGTGGTATTATTGCAAGCAGAAATACAAGTACACCCATTCCACCGAGCCAGTGTGTAAAACTTCGCCACATAAGCGTGCAATGAGAAAGTGCCTCAACATCGCTTAATATGCTCGCTCCCGTTGTCGTAAAACCTGATACCGTCTCAAAAAGTGCATCTATAAGAGATGGTATCTCGCCTGTCAATATAAACGGAATGCATCCAAAAAAACTCATAAATATCCAGCTCAGTGCCGTAGCCACACAGCCCTCTTTAAGATAAAATACAGAACTGTTTGCCTTTTTGTGAGTCATAAGCATACCGAGTAAAAAAGTGACAATGCCAACACCCAGATAGACAAACCCTTCTTTTTCCATGTAACAAAGTGCAACAATGCACGGAAGCAGCATAAATGCTGCTTCCACCTTTAAAACACTGCCTAAAATATATCTTATAATCGACCTGTTCATTTTTTAATCTCCCCGAATTAAAAAATCTTAATTCTTATAAATATTTATACTTTTCAAAATCTGAAAAAACTTAACATACACCAAAAATCACTCTAAAATATCAAGAATAGTATTAAATCCGGTCTGCGTTGTGATTATCATAACGGTGTCATTTACCTGTATAAAGTCTTGCCCTGTCGGTATGATTATCCTGCCGTTTCTGTTTATAAATGAAATAAGCACTCCTTTTTTTATATTTAGATCCATAATTGCTTTATTTGTCACCGCTGAGGCTTCTTCCACTGAAAATTCTATAGCTTCTACTCTTGAATCACAAAGCTGGTAAAGTGTCTGGATATGATTGCTCTTTGAAGCATTTTTCGCCCTTACATAAGCTATTATCGCCTCTGATGTAATATATTGCGGATACATTAAGCTTCCGAGGTCAAGATTGTTTATAACACTTTTAAAATTTGTTCTCGTTATCTTAGTGATAACTTTCGCATTTGAAACCTGCTTTGCATGAAGCGTGAGCATTATGTTCTCTTCATCTATTCCGGTAAGAGGTATAAATGATTCAACATTTTCTATACCCTCCTCAAAGAGCACTTCCTCGTCTGAACCGTCAGCGTTTATTATGACCGCTTTTGGCAGAAGAATACTTAGTTCCTCGCATCTTGCCTTGTTCTGCTCAATTATCTGCACTGAGATTCCCATACCAAGAAGCTGGTTTGCAAGATAATATGCAGCCTTTCCACCGCCTACTATCATCGTATTTTTAACCTGTTTAGTTTTTAATCCGAATTTCTGCATAAAACTCTTTACGGTCTTTCTGTGAGCCACAAATGACAAAATATCACCTTTCTGCATCACAAAATCTCCCCATGGGATATAAACTTCACCGGCTCTTTCTATCACACAGATAAGTACATTTGCAATACCTCTTTTTCCAAACTCCTGTATTGAAATGCCATCGAGCATACTTCCCTCTGTTATTTTCAATTTGATAAGTTCAGCCTGTCCGTGTGCAAATGAGTTTACCTCAAGTGCTGTCGGCAGACAAAGAATCCTTGTCGCTTCTATGGCGGCTTCAAGCTCCGGATTTATTATCATCGTAAGTCCTAACTTTTCCCTTAAATAGCTTGCCTCCGTACTATAATCAGGTGTTCTTACCCTTGCTACCGTATCACACCGGCTTACATGTTTTGCGACTGTGCAGCACAAAAGGTTAAGCTCATCAGAATCCGTGACTGCAATGAGCATATCAGCCGCTTCAATCCCTGCCTCCATCTGTACACTGTAACTGGCTCCATTTCCCGCAAGTCCCATAATATCGTACTGATTTGTTATCTCCATGACCTTTTCACGGCTTCTGTCTATAATGGTAATATCATGTCCCTCTTTGCTAAGTTGTCTTACAAGTGCATTTCCAACCTTTCCACATCCTACGATTATGATGCTGAGTCCTGATTTTACCGGTTTCTTAAATTTCATTATCTTCTTAACTCCTTTTTTAAGATAAACTTTTCAGTCGAATATTCGCAATCCGTTCTGCAATTTGCTCATAACATATGATAGACTTATCCTAGTACATAATATGCGTTTTGTCAAAGCCAAAAATAAGTTTTATGAATATTTCTGTCAATATCCATAAAACTTACCCTTTTTAATACTTTTTATATTTCTTTTCTAATGTATCTATCTCTCCATATACTGTTTCCCTTACCTTTTCACTATCACACTCGATTCCGTTTTTTCCCATAATGAAAATCTTGAAAAAAAGTCCGAGACTTATCGATGCAAATATGTTTATAAGTGAGAGTATCTCATCATCACTTTCCACATTCAGACTGTTTTTATCTATATACTTAAACATTATTCCTTTGGGCGTTTTTGCTTCTTCTAACTTTCCTTTCATCCTGTCACTCACTATCATGTCAAACACCCACGGCTGTGAAAACATTCTTTTCATGCCATTCATTTTTTCGCTAAATCCTGCCGAGATTATACAGTCAATTGCCATTCTCATAAATGCAAATATATCACCATTGCAGTCTTTTATGAAATTTTCAACAAAATCAAATGCTTCATTTTTATGCGTATCAACAATATATAGAAATATATCTTTTTTATCCTCAAAATACTGATAAAAACTTCCTCTTGGTATCGCCGCCTCTTTTATTATTCGGTTTATGGATGCCGCCTCGAATGAATTTTCAAGAAACTCACGCTCGGCAGCAGCCATTATCCTTTCTCTTTTTTCATCAGGCAGCCTGTAAAATGTTTCCTTTGGCATCTTTACTCTCCATCTGTCAGATAATCCTGTGCTTCATCAGGTATATCATCCATATCATCACTTCCTGTATCTATATCCTTTGGCTGTTTACGATATAGAATATCATACATTATAGGCACTATGTAAAGTGTCATAAATGTTGAATAGATAAGACCAAAGCATACGACTATCGCCATACCCTGCTGCATTGCATTTCCTGCATCCTGTGAGAATACCATAACACTCATTGACAGAATTGTCGTAAGTGCCGTCATAAGAATAGGACGCATACGAGTCTTACCTGTTCCTACAAGTGCCGCACGCTTCTCAACACCGCCAATCCTGAGTTTGTTTGCATAATCAACAAACACGATACCATTGTTTACGACTGTTCCCATAAGTATCATAAATCCCATCATAGACATTGCCGAGATTGACTGTCCGAATGCGAGAAGTCCTAACATACCACCCGTAAATGCAAGCGGTATCGTAAAGATAATGATAAATGGCGAGAGTAAACTCTGAAACTGTGCCACCATTACAAGGTATATGAGCAGAAGTCCGAGTGCAAGTGCCTGAACAAGCTGTGCCATCATATCATTTACCTGTGTTGACGAACCGCCTATCTCAGCAGTATATCCATCCGGCATCTTATACTTATCTATCTTTTTCTGAAGTTCTCTTGAGAGAAGTGCCGCATTCTCATTTTCGTCTACATCAGCCGAAACAGTTATCATCTGGGACTGATTTTCTCTTGAAAGAGTCTGTGCGGCCTTTCCCTCATCTTTCTTTGCAAATTTTGTAAGTTTGTAAGTTTTTTTCTTGTCATTACCATTTGAGTCCTTTGTTGTCGCCGTAACTTCGGCTTTCATAAGATTTTCGTATGTAAGTTCATCTGTCTTATTTACAAGTTTTACATCTACATCCGTATCATCAACATTTAATGTTATTGAGGTTTTGTCTGTATTGATGCGTGTCGCAAGCTGCTGGTATATTCCTGCAACCGTAAGTCCTGCGTTTGCAACCTTGTTTTTGTCAAGTGTAAGATGTATCTCTTTGTCTGAGTCCTCAAGACCATTTTTTGCATTACTGCATCCGTCAATGCTGTTTAACATCTTCTTATAGTCATTGCTCAACTCGACAAGTTTATCCATATCGTCACCGTAGATATTGACTTCAAGCCCCTGACTCATCATGCTTCCCATACCTCCGAGTGCTGATGATGAAACCGTAAGTTCCTTACACTTTATGTCTTTTGTGTTTTTCTCAATAGTCTTTCTTATCTTCTTAAACTGCTTTGTAGTCTTAATATCACTCTTTGTTATTATATTGAAAGTAAAACTTGTGTAATTGTCTGATGCCGCACCAAGCGAACCGGACATAGCACTTGCATTTCCGTCCGTAACACCGACTTTGTCAATTCCATCAACTTTCATTATAGCTGCCATAACCTTATCGGCAGTCTTATATGCACTCTTCTTGCTGGTTTTCTTGTCAACTTCAAGACTTACGGAAATCTGGTTACTCTCCATGCTGTCCATCATTACAAGTCCCATTCCTGAAAGTTTCCACACACATACCACTAGAAGCCCTATTGCAATGATAAGCGGTATTGCTTTATGTTTAAGGAAAAATTCAAGCGACTTTCCGTAGGCATCTTTTATTTTATCAAAAAGTTTGTGCTTAGGATTCTTTACTTTCTTAAGCATTATAGAGCCCATAGTAGGTACTACCGTTATCGCAACAAGAAGTGAAGCGATAAGTGAATATGATATTGTGAATGAGAACGGTATGAGCATCTGGCTTACAGTTCCTGATGTATATACCATAGGCAGAAATACACATATAGTTGTTATGGTCGATGCTATGATAGGTCCAAGCACCTGTTTTGTTCCCTGTACTGCTGCCCTCGGTGCTGATAGACCTTTGTTTCTAAGTCGATAGATATTCTCCATAACTACAACCGAGTTGTCAACAAGCATACCTATTCCGAGACAAAGACCTGCAAGCGACATTACATTTATGTTTATTCCGGTGAAGTACATTATAACAAGTGCAAAGAGTACACTGAACGGAATACTAAATGCCACGACTATAGTTGGTCTTACATCCTTAAGGAACAACGCAAGCACGATAATCGCAAGCACCGCACCCATAACAATACTGCTTAAAACACTTGAAATGATATTTTTTATAAAGTCACCCTGATTACTTAACGGTGTTATTGAAAGTCCTTTATATTTTCCCTCAAGTTCCTTAAATGAGTCTGTAAGTGCATTTGTTACATCACTTGTACTCGCCGTACTTGATTTGTATATAGCAAGCATAACTGAATCCTTACCGTTAATCTTTGCATACTGGTCACCCACATTGTCAACTGTAACAACATTTGCAACATCAGATATTCTTATTGAACCAACACCTTTTACTTTTGTGAGCACCATGTTTTTAATCTGTTTTGCATTCTCATAGTTTTCACCTATCTGTATAAGCCACTGGTCATCATTTTTGTCATCAATATATCCGGCAGGCATTGAAAAGTTCTGTGCCGTGATAAGCTGTGACAATGTATCAAGTGTAAGAAGCGAATCAAGATTTGCATTTTCAAGTGCTGCATCTTTTGATTCGTCAAGCTGCTTCTGTGCATCTTTAAGTTCCTTCTTTGCATTTGCTATCTCTTTTTTAGCCGCCTGCATCTGAGCCTGTGCTGAACCAAAGCCCGCTGATGCCTGATAGCCTCCGGCAACTGCCTGCTCCTGTTTTTTATCCATGCCTTTCATCTTCTCATTAATCTTGTCAACCATTGCCTGTGCAACTTTAATCTCAGTCTTTAAGTTGGCAAGTTCCGTGTTTATCTGAGGCATCCTTACTTCAGCAATATCATAAACCTTTTTCATTGATGCAACAGTGAGTTTCTTTACAGAATCTCCCTGACCCATCTTTGTGAGCCAGCTCTTAAATTTGTTAAACTCATCCGGATGGTTTATAGCATCTTTGACACTTGTAGGAATCGTTATATTGCTCCTCTTAGCTGCATCACCTAGTTTTTCGTTAAATGTCTTAAACATTCCATTTAATGATTTATATGTGGCAGGGATTTTTGCATCATTATAAGCTTTTTTCTCAGCCATAAGAGCCGTTTTATTTGCCTTAAGACTTGTGAGTGATGACTCATAAGATGCCTTCATTGCCTGAGCCTGATTCATTGCAACAGAAGCTTTTGCGAGTTTGCTCGTCGTGTTCTCCTGCTTGCTGCTTAAATTTCCCTCCTGCTCTTTTAACTTAGCATTTCCCTCATCTAATTTCTTTTTAGCTTTGTCTATCTTCTTCTGTGCATCCCTCAATTTTTTATTTGTGTGCATCAGAATATCCTCATTGACTTTATCAATCTTTTTCTGGTTTAAGCGTACCTCAATGGTATCATTTATATTTCCTGTCTCCGTGATACTTGCCACACCGTTCTGTCTCTTTAGATACGGAATGACAACTTTGTCGGTAAACGCTGTAACATCTTTAATATCCTTGCCGTCATAACCAACACTTACCGCCATCGTAGCCATCATATCGGCACTTATCTCCATAAGATTCGGCGTGCCGCAATCATCCGGAAGGTCAAGCGAATTAAGTGCCTTAGATACCCTTACAAGAGCGGCATCCATATCGGTATCATCCGAAAACTCAAGCATTGTCATGCCGTAGTTACTGCTTGATGTACTAGACACCTTATTAACACCACTTATCGTTCCAAGTGCATCCTCGACAGGCTTTGTCACATTGTCCTGCACCTTCTGAGGTGAAGCACCCATCTCCGTAGTAATAACTGCAAGATACGGCATCTCCATATCCGGCATAAGATTTGTCTGCATCTTACTGAGGCTGACACCACCAAATGTCAGAACTATAACAATAGCCACCAGCGTAAGATACGGCTTCTTAACAAACATTTTTGTCATGGTCTTTAACTTTCCTTTCTTAATAGGCTACAAAGCGAAACTGTTGTAAGCTGTGTTGATTGAGCAGATATAACATATAATAAAGTAAAATGACAGTTTCGCATATACTTTATAGCATATAAATTAAACACACTATATAGTCTACTTATTTAATCTGCCAATATGACAAGGTGTCATATTCAACAAACGCAATTATATATGACACCCTGTCATATGTCAATAAAAAAAGTGCTAGTTTATCTTAATTTAACAAACTACCACTTTTATTGATATTTTTTTATAATAGGTACTTAAGGTGCGTTTTTTTACATTTATGTACCGCTACGCAGTTCTCCGAGGCGAGAGCCGTCTATTTGTCGTATAATATCCACCTCCCCGGCGTCCGTTGTTCATCAGTCAATCATCTCCCCTATCTCCCGCTCCGTCTTTTTTATCTCCTGCTCAAATTCCCTCGCCGACATCCTGTATGCCCCCGAACCTATTACTATCATCTGCTCCAGTCCATCCGATGTTGCAACTGTTACATTGTGTTTTTTCCCTATCTCATGCGTTACTTTTTCTATATACATATCTGCCGTCTCCGCCTCTTTTGTATAGACCACATTTATATTGTGGTATTTTGATACTTCTCCGGGATTTCCCTTTACTTTGTAAGCATCAAATACAAGTATAAGTTCGCACCCCTTAAACCCCTGATAATTGCATAATATATCCATGAGTTTTGTTCTTGCCGCTTCAAGATTTTCTTTTGACAGGTCATTTAATTCTTTCCACGAGAAAATGATATTATAACCGTCTACGAGAAGATACTGTTTTCCTGATTTTTGGCTTTTTTCATGTCTTTTTAAATACTCCACGCCTCCAGCATCATAAACTGACTCTTTCGGCTTTTTAGACCATTTTTTTCTCTCATAGCCAAATCTGCCCTCAGTGTCACTTCCACCACCTTTTCCAGATGCACTTTTTCCAAATGTTCTCTCGAATATGGCCTCTAGCTCCTTATCCTCCTCTATAGAACCTCCGGTACTCCCTTTAAATGCACCGCTGCGTATTTTTGCTGCCTTATATATCTCCTCATCAGATATAACACTGTCATTCTCATCATCTCCCATATCTACGGCAGCTTCAAGATGCATATAATCTTTTACTTCATACCACGGCACATAAAATCCCGAACCGTGTGCACAGAACACCGAACCAGTCGGATTGTTTATATCAGCATCAGGATCATACATTTTTTCCGCCACTATCGCATCCTGGTCTTTACATGGTCTGTAGCCTTTAAGCGTACAAGTGAGTCTGCCTTTTCCCGCCGTATATGAATTTACCTGCATCATATAACCGCTCATCTGTGCAACTGGAGCTATTCCCGTAAACTCAGAGTTTTCACCCTTTTGGAACGGTCCCTCAAATTTAGCACCCATTCTGTCAAGATCAGTCATTGCTCTGCCTACGCTGTCTGCCGGAACTTCAAGCTTGAATGAATAATAAGGCTCTAAAAGTACATTTTCCGCCTGCATAAGACCTTGTCTTATCGCCCTGTAGGTTGCCTGTCTGAAGTCACCGCCCTCCGTATGCTTTTCATGTGCTCTCCCAGACATAAGCGTTATCTTTATGTCAGTTATAGAAGAACCTGTAAGAACTCCCGGATGTTCCCTCTCGTCTATATGCGTCATTATAAGTCTCTGCCAGTTCTTATCAAGCTTATCCTCGCTCGCCTGCGTTTCAATCGTTATGCCGCTGTCAGGCTCTCCGGGTTCAAGTTTCAAGTGAACTTCCGCATAATGTCTCAACGGTTCAAAGTGTCCTACACCCTCAACCGTGCTTGCTATCGTTTCCTTATAGACTATGCTTCCCTCACCAAACTCAACTCTTGTATGAAATCTGTCCCATATGAGATTTTTGAGTACATCTATCTGAACCTCACCCATTATTCCCGTGTGGATTTCCTGAAGTTCTTCATTCCACACGACATGAAGTCCCGGCTCTTCCTGTTCAAGAGTTTTCATATCATCATAAAGTTTATGTATATCGTCATTTTCCTGCGGTGTGACCTTGTATGTCATAACAGGCTCTAATACAGGCATCTCAGAGTTTGTTTCTATTCCGATGCCCATACCCGGATATGTCTTTTCAAATCCAGTCACCGCACATATCCGACCGGCTCTAACTTCATCAACAGACATGAATTTATTTCCTGAATATATCCTTAACTGATCTGCTTTTTCATCAAGCTGTTCAATATACATTTTTGACTTGAGCACACCACCCGTCACTTTCAGATAAGTTAGCCTTTTATTTTTGTCATCCCTCGAAACTTTATATACTTTTGCTCCAAATTCTTTGGGATATTCTTTTTTTAATGTGTATCTTTCTAGTCCGTCAAGAATTTCCCCGACACCATCAAGTTTCAGAGCTGAACCAAAATAACATGGAAAAAGTTTTCTCTCGGAAATAAGTTTTTTTATATCATCATCATCTATATTTCCGCCATCCATATATTTTTCAAGCACTTCCTCGTCACAGACCGCTATATTCTCAAAAAATGTGTCATTTTTTTCAGCCGAAAAATCCACACATTCACTTCCAAATCTCTCCGTGATACCTGACATTATATCTTCTTTATTGCAATCTCCAATATCCATCTTATTAACAAAGATAAAAACCGGGACATCATATCTTTGTAATAGTCTCCACACAGTCTCCGTATGACTCTGTACTCCGGCAGGTCCGCTTACAACAAGCACCGCATAATCAAGCACTTGCAAAGTTCTCTCCATCTCTGCCGAAAAATCCACATGTCCCGGTGTGTCAAGCAAGGCTATGTCAAGGTCTTTCCACCCAAACATAGCCTGCTTAGAAAATATTGTTATTCCTCTGTCCTTTTCCATAGAATATGTATCAAGAAAAGCATCCTTATGGTCAACCCTGCCGAGCTTTCTTATACTTCCGGAAAGATATAACATAGCCTCCGAAAGAGTTGTCTTGCCCGAATCAACATGGGCAAGCATCGCCAAAACAATATTATTTTCCAAAATATTCCTCCAATTTATCTCAATGTCCTTTTTAATTCAAACCTAACGCTTCTTTTGCAAGCATATCTGCCATATCATTATATTTATCATTTGAATGACCTTTTACTTTTATAAAACGGACATGGAGTTTATCTTTTATGCCGTCATAAAATGCTTTATAAGCCTTTGTCCCCTCTTTATTTGTCTTCCAATCACCGAGACACCATCTTGCAATCCCCTCATAGTCATGATAAATAGCTATATTGTCAAAACCATTTTCAATGGCATAACGCATAGCCGCCTCAGCACCCTTTATCTCCCCTGCAACATTTCTCATCGCTGCAAGCTCTTTATCATTCATTTTTTCGTTAAATTTGATTTCTTTTCCTTCATTTAAAATAACCACACCATACGAAAATTCTTTCGTAACAGAATTATAACTTCCGTCTACATATGCCACAAGTGCTTCAGATGTATCTTCACCTGCAATGCCATCATTCAAATATGCCGTCGCATCCTGCATACTTGTAAAACTTTTATACTTTGCTCCAGAATATCCGTCAACCTGTTTTTTACACTCAGCCCAGCTTGCAAATACTCCGGTACTTCTACCCTCTTTTACTGCATAAAACTTTCCAGCCATACACTACCTTTCTCTTTCTTTCCTTATATAATAAAAAATCTAAAACATTTTACCTGAAATCATCACTCATATGTTCAAGTTCTGCAACAAGTTCCATAGTATCTATAGTCTGCTCATCAAGAAGCCGCCTAAGATTTTTCTGTGTATCATACAAATCGATAACATTTTTCACCCTTTTTTGTACTATCTGCGGATAAAAAGGTTTTGTAATAAAATCACTCACACCATACTCAAATGCTTTCATTTCATTTTCATAATTTGCTTCTACTGTTACAATAATAACCGGTATTTCAGATATAAAGCCATAATCTGACATAAACTCAAGTACATCAAATCCGGATTTTTCAGGCATTATAAGATCTAACAATATCAGGGATATATTTAACTGCTGCTCATCGATTATATCAATAGCTCTCTGTCCGTTTTCAGCCTCAATTATATTGTAATCGTCTTCAAGATACCGTTTAAGTAATACTCTGTTGGTCAATGCATCATCGACTATTAAAATGGTCTTTGTTTCCATAATTTCTCCTATTTTCTCTGACACCGGATGATTTAGCTTTAATTTCTATCCATTTACTATATTATCATAAGTCTTTTTTTCATCAATAAGTCTTTCGTAAGTCGGACTAAGTCCATCAATCATTCCATTTCTCAAGGGCTCAACAAGTTCAACAACTATGTCAAGCATTGAATCAAGTCCCATGTTTGCAGCGAGTCCCTTCAAAGTATGTGCACTTTCAAAAGCAGCTTTTACATTTTTCTGCTCAAGAGCTTCGCCCAGTTCCCTAAAACTTGAATCACCTAACATCTCTATGAGGCACTTTTCATAAAAATCTTCATCACCTAAAAACCTCTCCAAAGTCGTATTCATATCACAACCGCATTTTGAAAGTTCATCCGTAATCCGGCTCATAACATCACCTTCCTTTATCTTTTTGTTCTAAGATACCCGGATATATAAATTATTCCGGGTATCCTTTCTTATGGTATATATAACTTTTACTGTGCGATAACTGCGTTTATCCTCTCGTTCATCTGCTCCTCGCCCATAATGTGTACAATAGACCAAAGGTCAGGTGTATTCACACGGCCTGTAATAGCGATTCGCACTATCTCCGCTATGTCTGAGACATTTCCTTTATATTTTTCAGGATCAGCCTTGTATGCTTTCATATCAGATGCATAACCAAGCTTATCTGCTATCTCTTTAAGTTTGTTAAACCATTGCGAATTGTCATCATCGTGGCTGTAACTTGCCTGATATTCCCTAAGCACTTCATCAACCGTAGCCTTATCTGCCTTAAACTCATCTTTCTCCTGTTGCTGCTCAAGATCAAAGAAATAAGCTATCATCTCAAATACCTGTCTTGCATAAACAAGGTCTTTTCTTCTGCGTTTCATGCCAACACCCATGTAAAGTCTCAATATTGCAAGCATTTTTTCCTTGTCTGCAAACCATACCTTACACTTTTCAGGCTCATTCTCGCAAGCCCAGTCATATAAGAAATCATAAACTTCATCTTCTGAGAGCTTTGAAAGTTCATTCTTGCAAATGTTGTGAAGCTTGTCCTTATCAAACAAAGCACCTGATTTACTCATATTGTCTACTGAGAATGGGAACTCATTTATATCCTTGTCAGGGAATTTGTCATGCCACTCCTCAAAGTTTGAATTGAGAAGAGTGAGAAGATAAACTTTCATGCAATATGGATGGTAACCGTCTTTTCTGTAGTAATCGAGTGAAAGTTCAGGGTCTTTTCTCTTTGAAAGCTTTCTCTTTCCACCTGTCTCCTCATCAAATTTCATAAGATGTGCCGTATGTCCGTACTTTGGCATCTTAAATCCAAGAAGATGGAAAAGCTCATAGTGTGTAGGCACTGATGCGAGCCACTCACCACCTCTGATTACCATGGTAGTTCGCATAAGATGGTCATCAACTGCATGTGCAAAGTGATAAGTAGGAACTCCGTCCTGCTTTAATATGACAATGTCGTGTATATTCTCAGGAAGTTTTATCTCTCCTTTTATGCTGTCGACAAATGTAATCTCTTTGTCAGGCTGTCCCTGTGAGCGGAGTCTTACGACATAAGGTTTGCCATCTTTAATATTCTTTTCAATCTCTTCATATGAGAGATTGCGGCAGGTTGCATATTTTCCGTAATATCCTGTAAGCACCTTGTCTTTTTCCTGCTGTTCTCTTACTTTTGAAAGCTCGTCCTCTGTGCAGAAACAAGGATAAGCAAGCCCTTTCTTCACAAGTTCCTTGACATAAGTGTGATATATCTCAACTCTCTGTCTCTGGAAATAAGGTCCGTAAGCATTGCCCTCGGCTGAATCCTCAAAGCCTGCTCCCTCATCAAATTCAATATCAAAATAGCGAAGTACATTTATGATAGTCTCGACCGCTCCCTCTACTTTTCTCTTTGCGTCAGTATCTTCTATACGAAGATAAAACACTCCTTTTTTTCTGTGTGCGATACGCTCATCGGCAAGTGCACTGTAAAGGTTGCCAAGATGAATAAATCCTGTAGGACTTGGTGCCATTCTCGTTACTTCTGCACCCTTTGGCAGTTTTCTATATGGAAATTTTTCCTCGTAATATTCCGGTGTCTTTAACTCCTCCGGAAATAATAAATCTGCTAATTTCTGATTGTCCATTTTATCTCTCCATTTCTAACTGTTTTAAAATATGCATTATATCTTTTCTCAGATATTTAACTTATATAATTTATATATAATCTATTTTACACATACGCAGGCGGTTTGTAAAGAACGACAGCAAAATCAATGTCCTTTTCTATTTTAGTTTATCCTAATAAAATTTTACGCAGCTTGCAAAATCATAAAGGCAGTGTTGTTTATGTTTCTCATCTATATTGACTTACGATATTTTTGTGGGGTCATACTCATTTTCTCTTTAAACACCCTGTAAAAATAACTCATATTTCTAAAACCACAGTCGTAAGCTATGTCCGTCACACTTTCCTCTGTCTCCCTCAGCCTTGAACACGCATATTCTATTCTTATCGCATTTATATACTCCGTCGGTGTCATATGATATGTTTCTTTAAAAATCCTCAAAAAATGTCTCTGCGAATAACCTGCTTTTTTTGAAAGTTCCTCCACCGATAAATCCTGTCTGAATTTTTTTTCAATCCATGTTATGACCTCGCCGAACTTTAACGGCAGTATCTTCTTTTCATTTTCATCACTGTTTAACCTGTAAATCCTGGAAATCGTCACCAATAACTCCATAAATTTTGAAGTCAGCAATGTTTTATATCCTTCTTTTTTTAATTTATATTCATTGTTCATAACGGCAATCTCTGCCTTTATTTTCTCAAATTCTTCTTTTCCAAGTGACATTCTTCCGGTGAAATGATGATTTTTCACAAGCCCCGGTTCAATATAAAACAACGCCTGAAACCCACTCATCCTGCTTATGTCATATTTTCTCAGATTAAAATATTTCTCCCTGAACATGATATTGCATATCCTGAAATTATGCGTATCAAGATAACCATGCTTCGTATCGCCGTGCACGATAAAAACCTCGCCCTTTTTAACGGTCATCTTCTCATCCTCAACGACATGGCAGGCCTCACCCGAAAGAACTATCGTAAGCTCCGAAAAATCCCGATGACTGTGAACAGACAGACTGTCCTCGTGCCTGCCATACTGGATAAAAAACGGAAAATCACTGTCACTTGTAAACTCACTTAATTCATAAACCTTAAAATTCTCCACTCTAACTCCTCCTTGTGAGATTATCTTAATCTGTTATTAACTTGCACAAACTACAATAAGTTTCGCAGCTTTAAAATTTCATGTCCGATTTGTATATTTTTGTGTCATAATAATTGATGAAAACCTATATTTTAACTGCTATCTTATTTGTATAGTAAGTTTATCTTAAAAATAAAATTTTTACAAGATTTTTCACAAGCGTAACAGTTCAGCCATAAAAAGATAATCAATAATACAATGAGCTTGTTCATTGTATTATTGATTATCTTTTTATGGAAGAATAGCCTTTCATTTATTATATGAAATAAACAAAAGCTGCAAAGCAGCGACTGACAGCTTGCTGGCAGGTTTATGAATGTAATAAATAAAAGGCTGAACTGTTACTCACAAGCAAGATTTGTGTCTGTGCACACTTGACACAAATCTTATATGTGAAATATGACATATTTCACATTATGCACAAAAAATGTGTGCAGAAATGAGGTTTTTATGAAATACTTAAATCCAGTAGTAAGAGGTTTTTATCCTGATCCAAGTATCTGTGCCGCAAACGGAAAATACTACATGGTTTGCAGTTCAATGCACATTTTCCCCGGTGTTCCGCTTTTTGAAAGCACTGACATGGTAAACTGGAAACAGATAGGTCACTGTCTCACAAGAGCTTCACAGATAGACCTTTACAATGTCCGCAGTTCAGGCGGTGTTTTCGCCCCGACAATCAGATACAATAACGGCAGATTTTACATGGTTACGACTAATGACAGCTATCACCAGAATTTCTATGTATATACCGATGATATTTATGGAGAGTGGTCTGAACCTGTTATCGTAGACCAGGACGGCATCGACCCATCGCTTTATTTTGAAGATGACAAATGTTATTTTATAAGCAACGGAAATGACTCAGACGGCAGAGGCTGTATCCAGATGTGCCAGATTGACATTGAGACGGGAAAGAAACTTTCAGAAAGCAAATTCCTCTGGCATGGAACAGGCGGCAGATTTCTTGAAGCACCACATATATATAAATTCGGTGAATATTACTATCTGCTTGAAGCCGAGGGCGGTACAGAGTACGGTCACATGGTAAATTATTCACGCAGTAAAAATATATGGGGTCCTTACACGCCATATCCGAATAACCCTGTTCTCACAAACAGAAACTTAGGCGGTTATCAGATACAGGCAGCAGGTCACGGTGATATACTTGAGGACAACGACGGAAACTGGTGGTTTGCACATCTTGCTTTCAGGCAGATACATATGTGGCAGACATACCACCATCTCGGCAGGGAGGTCTGCCTTGTTCCCGTAAAGTGGAGAGATGACGGCTGGTTTGAGATTGGTGTAAACGGTACGACACCTATCGAAGTTGAACTTCCTGACAATATCAAATTTACCCCTCAGAAATTTTCTTATGACAAAACATTTGAAAATCTTGATGAAAAACTCGACTGGTGCTATATAAGAATACCACACATGGAAAATTATAAATTTGATAAAAACGGTCTTGAACTCAAAGGAACTGATGTGACTATTGATGATGTTGCATCTCCGACTTTTGCAGGTATAAGACAGACTGAATTTGACCTCGATATTAACTGCGATGTAATACCGGGTGCTGAAAAATCAGGCATATCATTTTATATGGATGAGAAACATCACTATGAAGTAGTTGTTGAGAAAAACGAGTCAGGAACATTTGTGTATAGCAGACAGACTATCGGCTGTATATGGCAGGAAAGCAAACATCATAAGATAAATGCGGATAAAGTCACTCTGCATATAAAATCAGAAGCAATGCAATATCATTTCTTCTTTAAAGATGAAAATGGAAATGATGTTTTCATCAGTGATGCGGAAACACGCTATCTCTCATCAGAAGTTGCCGGAGGATTTACAGGAACTATTATCGGACTCTTTGCGGTCAATGAAAAAGGTGACGGAGTCAGCAGATTTGAGAAATTGTCAGTGAAACATGAGGCTTAAGATTTCCTTGATTTAAGTGTGACTAACGGACGGTTATTGGCTAACGGACGCAGAAAAGACAGTAAGTTTTTTTCTTCGGGGACACTTTCGTTTGAAGAACATCGTAGCAGTACATAAGCGGGTAAAATACACCCGCTAAGTGCTGACGATGTTCTAACACCCCTCAGATAATAAATCTTACTGTCTTTTCTGCTGTTTGTTGGCAATATGATATTTAGTTTTAATCATGACTAAAATATTATAGCTATTACTTGCTTTTCTATTGTTTATTAAATTCATAGCTCAATTACTGAAGTTATCAAATACCGGTTTAGTTGTTAAAACTGCTGACAATGTTTTGAGGTCACTGCCATAGTTTTCTGATGGCAGCGGTGCTGTTTTTTTGTCATTATCTTTTTCTTTGTCTTCGTCTATTTTTATTTTCTTTCCTTTTGTTCTTTTTTCCTCCGCTTTTCTATTTGTGTCCGGCAATGCTGCATACTGTGGTGTTTTTCTTATATTCTGTGCTTCATAAGATATTGCCGCCTGTATATATTCTTTCATCGGGTCTTTATCAGACACACTCATGTTATTGCTTACAAGTGTCTGAAATTCTTCTTTTGACTTACAATGTTTTGCCTGTTCTGTAAATCTTTTTCGACACATCTCCACGCGGAGTGCTACCTTATACATCTCAGGGTCATGTATCTGAAGATAATTTTTCTCTGCCGTTGTCAGCCTGCGTCCCTGTTTTAACTTTCTGAGTATTTTGTTGTGATATTCTTTTTCGTCTTCTTCTGACATTTTGCTTGTCGGGTCTAAGATGTCATTTAATGCTTTTTTCCATATCTCAGCCGTGATATTTTGACCGTTTTCTGATTTTTCCGTTGTGTTTTTCTCATTTAACAAGTCATTCTTTAATTTTGCGACACTCTGAATATTTAAAGTTTGCATTTTTATCCTCCCTGCTTATACTAAAAATCTTCTTTAAATATATATCGTATCTGTTTTAAATTTTATGAGCCTGCTTCTGAGTTTGTTTCTCTGCCATACTTATTCTACTCTGCCTTAATCCGCTCTATCAGTATGTCATACTTTTTTCCCTATCCTAGTGCCACATCCAGCACCATCATAAGTGCAAAACCTACTGCCGTCCCTATCGTTCCTATATTACTATGTTCCCCGTTTTGTGCCTCCGGTATCAGTTCTTCTACTACCACATATAGCATTGCTCCTGCCGCAAATGAAAGAAAATATGGAAGTATCGGTGATATTTTTCCTGCAATAAGTATTGTTATAAAACCGCCTATCGGTTCTACAACTCCTGACATGACACCATAGAAAAACGCTTTCTTTTTTCCTATGCCCTCACCGCATAATGGCATTGATATTATCGCTCCCTCCGGAAAGTTCTGTATCGCAATGCCTACCGCAAGTGCAAGTGCCGCCGCCTTTGTGATACCGCTGCCCTCCATTGCCGCTCCCGCAAATGCTACACCGACTGACATTCCTTCCGGAATATTGTGAAGCGTGACAGCAAGAAGCATCATTGTCATTTTTGACGCCCCAAGTGACAATCCCTCCGGCTTATCACTCTCAAGATGAAGATGTGGTATAAGTGTATCAAGCAAAAGTAAAAAAACTATTCCAGCCATAAATCCTACAAGTGCCGGAACCCATTCTATGATATGTTGTTTTTCTGCCATTTCTATTGACGGTATCAGAAGCGACCAAACGGATGCCGCTATCATCACACCTGCCGCAAATCCCAGCAACAACTTTTCAAATTTTGGTGCTATCTGTTTTTTTAAGAAAAATACCATTGCCGCTCCAATCGAAGTTCCCAAAAAAGGAATCGCTAATATTATAAATTCATTCATTATCCTATATGCCCCTTTCCATTTCTAACTTAACTAGGTATTTGCGAAACTATCATAAATCTTGATTAAATTATGCAGATATAACATATAGTTAGTTTCACAAACACCTATCTGACTGAACAACAAAAAAGCATATATACTAAAATATATGCTTTTTATAATATCGTGTTACAGCAACAGTATAGCATTATCTTTTATGTAAACAAGTGAAACTTGCATTGTTGAATAATTTTTTCATAAAAAAAGCGTTTTGCTCCTAGTGCCACACTACTTTATGAACATTTTTCTATAACATAAAATAAAACTCCATGGCTATATCTGATAAAATATAACCATGGAGCATCATTTGCATAATATTAACACATACATGTAAATATTAACATATTTTAATACCCACTTTAAAATTTAAATTTTGAGCATTATTGATTATTTCTGAGGACCTGCTGAAACTAATGCTTTTCCTGCATCATTTCCTTCGTATTTAGCGAAGTTCTTGATAAATCTTTCTGCAAGATCATCAGCCTTCTTTTCCCACTCAGAAGCATCAGCGTATGTGTCACGAGGATCAAGGATACCTGTGTCTACACCATTAAGCTCTGTAGGTACTTCAAAGTTGAATACAGGAATAGTCTTTGTTGGAGCATTGTTAATGTCTCCGTTAAGGATAGCATCAATGATTCCACGAGTATCTTTGATAGAGATACGCTTTCCTGTTCCGTTCCATCCTGTGTTTACGAGATAAGCCTTAGCTCCGCTCTTCTCCATCTTCTTAACAAGCTCTTCAGCATATTTTGTTGGATGAAGTTCAAGGAATGCCTGTCCGAAACAAGCTGAGAATGTAGGTGTTGGCTCTGTAATTCCACGCTCTGTACCTGCAAGCTTAGCTGTAAATCCTGAGAGGAAGTAATACTGTGTCTGCTCAGGTGAAAGAATAGATACCGGTGGGAGAACTCCAAATGCATCTGCTGAAAGGAAGATAACATTCTTTGCTGCTGGTGCAGAAGATATAGGACGAACAATGTTCTTGATATGATCGATAGGATAAGAAACACGAGTGTTCTCTGTTACGCTCTTATCATCGAAATCAATCTTACCATCTTTGTCAAGTGTAACATTCTCAAGAAGAGCATCTCTCTTGATAGCATTGTAGATGTCAGGCTCTGACTCTTTGTCAAGGTTGATAACCTTAGCGTAGCATCCACCTTCAAAGTTGAATACACCCTTGTCATCCCAGCCGTGCTCATCATCACCGATAAGAAGTCTCTTAGGGTCTGTAGAAAGTGTTGTCTTACCTGTTCCTGAAAGACCGAAGAAGATTGCTGTATTCTCACCGTTTAAGTCAGTATTTGCTGAGCAGTGCATAGAAGCCATTCCTTTAAGTGGAAGGAAGTAGTTCATCATAGAGAACATACCTTTCTTCATCTCTCCGCCGTACCATGTATTGATGATAACCTGCTCTTTGCTTGTGATGTTGAATGCTACACAAGTCTCTGAGTTAAGACCTAACTCTTTGTAATTCTCAACTTTAGCTTTTGAAGCATTGTAAACTACAAAATCAGGCTCGAAGTTCTCAAGTTCTTCTGCTGAAGGCTTGATGAACATATTTGTAACGAAATGTGCCTGCCATGCAACTTCAACGATGAAACGGATAGCCATACGAGTATCTTTGTTTGCTCCGCAGAAAGCATCTACTACGAAAAGTTTCTTGTTGCAAAGCTCTTTCTTAGCAATATCCTTAACAACTGCCCATGTATCTTCTGTCATTGGATGGTTGTCATTCTTGTACTCATCTGTTGTCCACCATACAGTGTCTTTTGAGTTCTCATCAACAACGATGTATTTGTCTTTAGGTGAACGACCTGTATAGATACCTGTCATTACGTTTACTGCACCGAGTTCACTTTCCTGACCAACTTCATATCCTTCAAGATCTGCTTTTGTCTCTTCCTTATATAATGTCTCATAAGAAGGGTTGTGTACGATCTCTGTAGTTCCTGTAATGCCATACTTACTTAAATCAATGTTTGCCATCTTTTTAACCTCTTTTCTTAAATTTTGCTTTAATCCATATAATGATATGGAGTTCAGACATATAAGCCTTATATCACAATATGGACTTTTCGCCTACATAAATAATTATATACAAATAGTCGAAAAAAGCAATATAATAGAGACTGTTTTTTTTATTGTACAATAAAAATTCATACTTTGTTTATTTATTTTACATCTTTTTACATTTAAATAAGTCCCCATCCCTGTCTTTTTCCAGGAAGCTCCTCTCCATTTACCCCATCAGCGTACTTAGTTATATATGCAATCAGCTTCTCCCCGTACATATTTTCATCATTTCTATTTACGATTCCCCACTCCATGATACACGCTGCATATCCCGAAACAAGCGGTGCCGCAAATGAAGTTCCCGTTTTTCTCACATACCCTCCTCCGTACCCTGCTGCCAAAACATCAACACCAGCCGCCACGACAAGAGGTACAAGTCTTCCGTCAGCAGTAAATCCTCGTCCCGAAAAAGCTGCCACACTTTCCGTTGTTTGATTATATGCCCCTACTGACAAAACTTTAAATGCCGTCGCCGGAATGGTTGCCGTTGTGTCTGATGACGGTCTTAAAAAGCCTGTTGACAGACCTATTGCTTCTATTGTGGGAAGCCACATATCCACAACTCCACATTTTATTTTACCCGATACCTCAAATTCAATACCCCATATACCGGGCAGCACATAATTTAAGTTTTTTCCTGCTCTAAACTGCACCTCTATAAGCTGTTTTCCATTGTATGGTGTCGGCATCACCATGACGCTGTCTATATTTTCACGCTCCGAATTTATACTCACGCTCTCCAAAATATTTATTCTCTTTCCTGATGGAGTATTTAAAAATATTTCAAATTCATCCTGAAAATATTTCCAGATAAAAAGCCGCATATCTCTTTCATTTTCGCCTATTGCAAACTCCGTCCTGCTATTTTCCGCACTTTTCACTATAGTCCTTACATGATGTCTTGACTCCCCCTCATTTCCTGCCGCAATAACTATCATATTTTTCCAGATACCGTTTATGTCAGCTATATAATTTTCAAACAATGTATTTCCGTCATGTGCTCCCTCGTTCGTGCCGTAGCTTAAGTTTATGACTATTGGTTTTTGCAATTCTATCGCTTTTCTGAGTGTATAATCTATCCCCTCCATTATATCTATAGTTCTTGTATATCCTGTATTTCCATCACCCACTCTTTTTAATTCCACAACGATAAGTTCAGCCCTATAAGCACTTCCTCTTATAATATTTCCCCTGCTGTCCGTTCCATCACCTGCCGCTATCGATGCTACCGCCGTCCCATGTCCACCCATACCATCGCTTGCAGGAACTATCTTCTGTGCAAATTGCCTGTTTTTTGTCTCTATCGCATTGTTTATGTCCGTGCTGTCATATTCCGCACCAAAACCATAACCTGACGGGCTTCTCCCCTCGGCTGCCTCACCCTCTATATTTTGATTCCATAGGTAACTTATCCTCGTCTTTCCATCACTGTCCCTAAATGCCGGATGAAAATAATCAATCCCACCTCGTGTTATATTTTAAATTCACAACTTTCCTGCCGCCACTGTTTTGCTCTTTGGTGCAACTGATAAATCATATATTATATTTTTTCAATAAAGACTGCATTGTCTGCAAATTTATATCTTGTGCTTTTTAATAATATTCCTTATTGTACTCTCATTCCATCTCTTTAGTTCAGCATCCTTTCCACCTTCTGTCATTATTTCACCGCTTTTCATAACTTCTCTACTTTTCAGATATTCACCAGGAGGATTTATCCTTTCCATATAAAGCATATCTGCTATCTCTTTTATGCTTCTTCCATCATCATACATTTTTAGTATCTGCCTGACTATTCGGTATGTCATTTCCTCTCTCCTTAAAACCCTTATATCATTTTCATATACTATCTTATAACCATATGGTGCTCTGCTGCCAAGATAATTACCCTCTCTTTTCTTAAGTTCTTTTGCATATTTTACTTTCACCCCTATATCGTATGCGTATAGTTCATTAACGAGATTTTTAAGATTTACAGCAAACTCCTTCTTTCCAAACATATCCGAAATCGAATCATAACCATCCGACACGGCTATAAAACGCACACCGAGCAGTGGAAATATTTTTTGCAAAAACTCACCCGTATCAATATGATTCCTGCCAAATCTTGACAGATCCTTAACTATCACACAGTCAATTTTCTTTGCAAGAATATCCTCATACATCCGCTTAAAACCCGGTCTGTCATAATTCATGCCGCTCTTGCCAAAATCACTATAACACCCAATAATCTCAATATCATCCGTGACCTTTGCAAACCCTCTGCATATAAGGAACTGATTCTCAATCGACTCAGCCTTTCTCTCACTCCCCCTGACAGAAAGCCTTGCATAAATACCTGCTCTATAAATCTTCATTGCAAACAATTCACCTTTTCAAACAACTCCCTATCCACTATCGCAAGTTCCCTCTTTTCACACCTTATCCTATCTCTCTCCTCCGTCTTAATCATTTTTTTTATCTTATAATTCAGCTTTTTACTTTTTGACTGCACAAGCACACCTGCATATATCTCATTTGTAAGTATTCTTTTTATCATCTGCGGATACCATTTCTTTTTAACACTTTCAGTTTTTTGGAGAGCAAATGGTGTTTTATAAGCACATTCCTTGCTTTTTCTATACTCAAACGGTGTCATTATATTCATTTCATTTAATCTGTCCGCTATCGCCTGCAATGACTTTTTATCTGCCCTTAGCATAAATATCATTTTTATTATGTCTGTTACTTTATCATCAGGTACAAGTTTCTTTTTGTCCTCAGAACTTTTCAGATAACCGTAAGGTGCAAATGCCCCAACATATTCCCCATTCCTCATGCACACCTCAAGACCGGTTCTTACTTTTAACGATATATCCCTTGAATACTCATCATTTACTATGCTTTTCATATACATATAAAACGGCGAATATAGTTCGTTGTCACAATGCTGTGAGTCATAGCCGTCAGCAACCGATATAAAACATACATTTTTTTTATTGAAATAAAACTTTATCATTCTTCCAACTTCTATATAATCTCTGCCAATTCTCGATAAATCTTTTACAATTATACAGTTTATAATTCCGTTTTCAATATCGCACAACAATCTTTTATACTGTGGTCTTTTGGCATCAAGTCCACTATAACCGTCATCTATATAGAAATCCTTTAAAATTATGTCTTTTCTCTTTTTAACATACTCTTCAATTATTTTCTTCTGATTGTATATGCTGTCACTGTAATATCTGTTTTCTTTTCTGTCAGCCTTGCTAAGTCTTATATACCCTGCAGCTTTATATACAATGTATTCATCAGGCACAACATTTTCATTATATATGGCAGTTTTATTATTCAATACATTTTTATCATACTCGGCATTTTTATTACACAAAGAATTTTTACTGTATTCACCTGTTTTATTATTACTAATATATTTTTTAACACAATCCCCCGAATCCACAATCCCCACAAGTACACCTTTGCCGCTAAGCCTGTTTTCCTGTATATTCCCCTGCATTATACCAGGTTCGTTTTGCGTATCTGACGCACTATTTTTTTCCGTGGCAGATATCTTTGTTATTTCTCCCGTTGGATAAACTCTCCTCGGTTCTTCAATATATATCACCTCAGGCACATTTCTTAACTCATCAAGATATGCGGCATCTATATCCACAACTGCATATTGTGCGAGCAGTTCAGACACCTTTACATCATCTGCTATCGCCCGCACACCATCAAGACTTCCATAATATTTGACTATTACTTTCACATCTGCCTCCAAAATATCTTACTTTTTTATACGCCAGTATATGATAACTTTTTCAGGCTCACTGACATATATCCTCTTTACAAATATATTCAGCAACATCTCTCTGTCTACATCTGTTTTTATATTTTGGCAAAGTTTTTCAAAAAGCTCAATCTCTCTGTTTCCTATCTGCCCTGCGGTCTTTTTTTCTCTGTCACCACAACATATCTCACCATAAAATACCACCTTAAGCCTGTCAAAAAAAAGCTGATACAACCTCCCGGTCATTATCAGCTTTTTTTCTTTTCCATTACATTTTCTGCAGCATAGCCAGCCTTTCTTTGCCCTGTCTGAACAAAGAGCATTTCCACATATCCCACATTTTGTAATACCGTGAAAAATATGTCTTGCATTGTTTTTTCTGTGACTTTTTCCATAATATCTCACTATATCATCGGACAGCATCGACTCATCAATGACTGCTATGTCGTTTTTATCATCTGACACCATTTTCCACTGCTCAGGCATTTGTTTTACCCGCCTTTTTAATGGAAGAGACTCGATTTCATATCTGTGCCACACATGAAATCCAAGATATGCTGGCTCATGCAATATCCTCCACACCTGTGATACTGTCATATCATATAATTTCGAGATTTCTTCGTATGTACTTCCCTCCTTACGCCTTTTATAGATATTTCTGATAAGTTCAGCCTTGTCTTTACGACACACTACTTTTGAATCTTTTATCTCATACCCAAACGGCAGTTTCGCTACGGCATACTCTCCCGAACTTTTCTTTGCTTCAAGTGAACACCTGACCTTCCTTGAAATATCACTGCAATAAAATTCATTAAACAGCGTCTTAAACGGATATATTATACCGGTGTTTTCATCACTCAGACTGTCATAGCCGTCAAGCACTGCAATAAACCTTATCTGCTTTAAAGGAAAATATTTTTCCCTCAGTTCAGATATAAGAAGATGATCCCTGCTAAGCCTTGAAAAATCTTTTACTATTACAGTATCTATTTTCTCAAGTTCCACCCATGCAAGCATCTTCATAAATGAAGGTCTTTTCCTGTCTGTTCCACTGTAACCGTCATCCGTAAACTCATGTATATCTTCCTGTTCGCCACAAATGGCATTATCAGAAACATAACTTCTTAAAAGAAACAACTGATTTTCAATAGTATTGCTTACCTTTTGCACTCTCTTATCCTTTTTTGATATACGGGCATATAAGGCTATCACTGTTTTCCTCCGCAATATGTTTCCTTATTATATATTATGTTTTTTAATTATTACTATTACTGTTATCAGATGAATTCTGAGCGTTTCCCAAATTATTGTTATCATCAGGCTTTCCCATCTTTCTATTATCCTCTCTGATAAGTACCTTAGTAACATTATCCCCATCAAATGCGAATCCGATTATACTTCCCTTTTTAATATCCGATACTGTTGCATCTGTTTTCGTCTGATCCATGCCTGACTTCTGAACAGTCACACTACTGCTTATTGTTACTGTTGATTTTTTACCTGTGCTCTTAAACCCCGGTATTCCACCACCTTTTTTCATATCAGGAGCACCACTCCCCTGTGGTTTTTCACCGTTCTTTGCGTCAGGTGCTCCGCTCCCCTGTGGTTTCTGTGGTTTTTCACCATTCTTTGCATCAGGTGCTCCGCTTCCCTGTGGTTTCTGCGGTTTCTCACCGTTCTTTGCATCAGGTGCACCACTTCCCTGTGGCATCTGCGGCTGACTACTGTCTTTTTCTAAGACCTCATAAGTTACTTTGCCGTTGCTTACTTTAGTAACCTTTCCATACACCGTATATTCACTTTCATCTGAATTTGCATTTGTATTATTGTTTGTACTATTGTCTGAATTTGATGAACTATCTGAACCTGTATTTGATGAGGCATCCTCATTTGATGATTCCTCTACTGAAGCAGAAGACTGGCTGCTCTCTGAATCTTTTGAATTTCCACATCCTGTTATCATTGACACAGTAAGCACAAAGCTCATCACTATTGTTAAAAATCTTTTTCTCATATATTTTTTCCACCTTTCTTGTTTTATGATGCAAAGAATCGCTATGCAAACATCTATTGCATATATGCAATGCCACCTGCTTTTGACTTTTACATCATTTTATAAGATGATTTTATATGAACATTTTTAACAAAAAGTGATGAATGTGTGTTTTTTCTGTGTTTTTGAAAGACTATTCTATCAATCTTTTATTTTCTTTCCTCTAATTCAACATATTCTTTATGGTGACCGACATATTTGTATGCAGGTCTTATAATCTTTTCTTTATTTACAAGCTCCTCAAGCCTGTGAGCACTCCAGCCTGAGATTCTTGAAAGTGCAAACAACGGAGTAAACAACTCCTCAGGTATTCCAAGCATTGTATAGATAAGTCCACTATAAAAATCAACATTGGCACATACCGGTTTTATAACATGTCTTCTCGCCATGATAAGTTCAGCCGCTATCCTCTCAACTGTATCGTGAAGTAAAAACTCATCCTGCATTCCCTTTTCATTTGCAAGTTTCTCTGCGAATCCTTTAAGTATCAGCTCTCTTGGATCTGAAATCGTATATACGGCATGTCCCATACCATAGATAAGTCCTGAACCGTCAAATGCTTCTCCCTTAAGAACTTTCTTTAAATATCCCTCAATCTGTGAATCATCTTTAATATCACTTACATTTTTCTTGAGGTCTGCAAACATCTGCTGAACTTTTAAGTTCGCACCACCGTGACGAGGTCCTTTTAGTGAAGCTATAGATGCCGCAACTGCCGAATATGTATCTGTTCCTGATGATGTAACAACATGGTTTGTAAATGTAGAGTTATTTCCACCACCATGCTCCGCATGAAGAACGAGTGCTGCATCAAGAACTCTAGCCTCAAGCTCTGTATATTTTCCGTCAGGCCTTAACATCTGAAGTATATTCTCTGCTGTTGAAAGCCCCTTTACAGGCGGTTTTATTACAAGACTATCTAAAAAGTTAAAGTGTCTGTATGCATGATAATTATATACTGCTATCAATGGAAGTTTTGCAATAAGCTGAAGCGACTGTCTGAGTACATTCGGAATCGAAATATCATCAGGGTTACTGTCATATGAATATAATGTAAGTACACTTTTCTGGAGTCCGTTCATAAGATTTGCACTAGGTGCTTTCATTATAACATCTCTTACAAACTGTCCTGACAACTCCTGAAGGCTTGCAACCACCTCTATAAAGACCTCTAACTGTTCTGCTGTAGGAAGTTTTCCAAAAAGAAGAAGATATGTTGTCTCCTCAAATGCAAACTTCTTTTTTATCCCCTCACCGACGAGTTTCTTGACATCGTACCCCTGATAAAAGAGTTTTCCGTCAGCAGGCTCTTTTACACCATTTACAATATCATAACCTGTAACATCCGAAATTTCAGTAAGACCTGTCAATACACCTTTACCAGAGCTGTCTCTAAGTCCTCTTTTAACATCATACTCCTGATATAAATTCAGATCTATCGCACCTGAAACCAAACAGTTTTCAACAAGACTGTCAAACTCAACTTCAAGCTGTTTACTTAAAGCCATCATAGATTCATTATCCATTATGGCACCTCCATTCACTTTTTCTCATCATTTTACCTCAAAATGATAGTAATCGTCAAGTTTTTCGTCTTGTAAATATTCATATATGATGTATATTTATACATCTAACTCAAATTTTATACATATTTACCATTATGAGGCATTTCGTGTTCGATATTCCAGACGAAGTTTGTCCGTAAGTAAGGCTATAAACTCTGAGTTTGTCGGTTTTGTTTTCTTGGAACATATCGTATTACTGAAAATCTCTTCAAGCACCTGTCTGTTTCCCCTCCTAAAGGCAACTTCTATTGCGTGCCTTATCGTCCTTTCCACGCTGCTGGATGTCGTCTTATACTTCTTTGCAATAGTCGGATAAAGACATTTTGTTATGTAATGAAGCATATTTTTGTCATAAAAAGAAAGCATTATGCCCTCTCTTATATACTGGTAGCCCTTTATATGTGCCGGTATTCCGATTTCCAGAAGCAGATTTGTCACATCAATCTCAAGATTTCCTGAACAAACATTGTTTATTGCCCTTGCCGGCTCATATTCTCTTGCATTTTTTCTAAATATATTTCCTAAACTGCCTTCACTCTCTCTTGTATATCGCTTACTTACGAGCTGCATTACCCTATTTATAAGCATCTGGTTTGATACCGGTTTCATCATATAATAATCAGCTCCAAATTTTATTGCCTGCTCTACCAGGTTTTCCATTCTCAAAGCTGTCTGGATAATGATTATCGGTTTCTTTTCGCAGATATTACGGCTTTCCTCTAAAATTCCTATTCCGTCTACCCCTGACAGAACCATATCCATAACCACGATATCCGCTTTTCCATCATTAATTACTTTAAGCACTTTATTTCCATCTCCTGTCGACAGAATAACTTTCATCCCCCTTGCTTCCATAGAGAGCTGTTTGCTCTCTCTTTCCTGTAGATTGCTGTCTGCTATTACTACTTTTAACTGCGTATTTCTCATTTTCCACTCCTTTTCGATATACTTTTCCTCTACCCACTTTTGTTCTCCCCACCTCTATCAAACAAAATATATGACTGTTTTACAAAAATAAACTTTTTATTCAGTCCTACTATATTATTATACTCACTAAAGTGGAACACTTATGTATTTAAAAAGGAATTGAAATGGAATTTTTAAATATATTTTGACAAAAGTGCCATTCTTTCTTCAGCCCAGCTATACTCTAACATATATTCTCCGAAAAACTTTTCTGCTGCCTTTTCATCACCATCTACAAGATCATAAAAATCGCATCGGAATTCTGAAGTATTTACCCTCTTTATTCCTCTTGCTGATACAAGTATATGCTCTATATTATTTTCTTTTAATTCTTTTTCAAGTGTTTTTCCTATCTTACTGCATAAATTCTGTGTGTATTGGTCATTCAGTCTTTCCTCCCATAAAGTCCCTATTATCTGATCTGTTGTAACTGTCCCACCACGCCTGTCGACAAGCAGTGCCAAAAGTTCTTTTGCTTTATGGCTTTTAAACATGATAGGCTCGTCATCCACAAAAACATCAAAATGTCCAAATGTTCTCACAAAAATTTTTTTCTTTCCTCTTTTTGAAAGAAGTCTCGCTGTTTCAACAGCATACTCAAGCTGTGCACTCGAAAAGGGTTTAACAAGATATGCCGCCGCATGAAGTTTTATTGCTTCATATGCATACTTTTCATAACCTGTTATGTATATTAACATTATTTTGGGATTTAGTCTTCTAAATATGTTTCCGAGATTTATCCCGTCTATCCCATGCATCTCTATGTCAAGTATGGCTATGTCTATTTTATTTTCTTTAACATACTCTACTGCCTCCTCTGCATTTTCAAACAGTCCCTCGACTTCAAGTTCAGGTATGTTCTTTGCCTCCTCCATAAAGGTCATTAATGCAATCTTCTCGTCATCTACTACAATAGTCTTCATATGCATTCCTCCATATCTTCAAGCAATATCCTGACTCTTGTTCCCATGCCTTTTTTACTCTCAATCACAAATTCAGAATGACACAGTTTCATTAGTCTGTATTTAGTATATGATAACCCTCCAAATTCTTCTAAAAATTTTGTATTTTGTTTTTCAAAACCTATACCATTATCTTCAATGTAAATCTCTGCACCATAATCCACAGCCTCTGCCGTTACTTTTACTTCAGCTTTTTTTCCCATATCATTTTTTAGTGGACGAACTCCGTGTTTTATTGAATTCTCCACAATAAACATAAGTGACATTGCCGGTATTTGATAATCTTTAATCTTTTCCGGCACTTCCTTTATATCTATATCAATGTATGAAAATCTTGCCATTTCAAGCCTTGTATATGCTTTTAGATGTCTTATCTCTTCCATAAGACTTACAGTACGGTTGTCATCACGAAGCGTATTCAAACGGTATTGCATATAATCTGACAGATCATTTATCATTGAACAGGTGTTTTCTGAACCCGTAATAACCGCACCTTTTATTGTATTTAAAGCATTAAAAACAAAATGTTGTCCAAGATTATCTAAAATATAATTTTTATTTTTTTCGTCATAATCAGTTTTTTCATTTATAACATTTTTTCCAATCGTATCTTCATCAAAAATCTCATCCTGCTCTTTTATCGTCTCACTTATAAGAGAAAACAATTCTTTATAATTTATGGGTTTTGTAACATAACCATTCATTCCTGAGTCTTTAGCTTTGTTTCTATCCTTTGCAAAGATATTGGCTGACAATGCATATATTGGAACTTTTTCTGCATCATTTCTGCTAAGAACCCTTATTTTTTTTGATACCTCATAACCATTCATGTCGTACATATTTATATCTAAAAATACAATTCTATACTCATTTTCCCCTGAATGTTTAAATCTCGCAATTCCTTCACTTCCGCTTAATGCAGTGTCAACTATAAGTCCTCTGTCCTCTAATATAGTTTTGACAACAAACAGATTTGTATCATTGTCATCAACTATAAGTATCTTTTCATTATTAAAATGTCCATACCCCTCAATTTCATCCTGCAATACATATTTCACATTATTCCCCCTTTTCATATAAATGTACTCTCTGTATCTTCTCAAAACGAAGAATTCCGAGAATACATATAACACTATTTTAATAAAAAAGCATCATAATGGTCAACAATTTTTTTATGCTATATAATTATCCGTATGCCATCTTTCGACAAAATAAAGCCCTTTCCATAAATATTCTGTATGCATCCTCCCTTGCCAGCAAGCTTTCGCCTCAACTCATAAATGGCATTATACAAATTAGATTTTGTCTTTTCGTCATATACTCCCCACATTTCTAAACAGATTTCCTCTGTAGATACTATCTCATCCCTGTTATATAATATTGATATAATATCTGCTTCACGCTTCTTTAAATTTATCTTCTCCTTATCGTATATAATCATAAGTTCTTTTGTATCTATTATCATTTCCCCTGCTTTTTCTATTTTATTTAATAATGCTCTTATTCTCTCAACTATAATAAAAATATTTCTCTTTCTCCATTGAAAATCCACACATCCCTGCCGGATATAATAAATCTCTTCATTATCATCGTTGCTGTCCGATATTACAAACACACTGACCTTTTCAAAAAATATTTTCTCATCGACTGTATTATTTTTTAAATATTCCCTCAGTTCTATTAATGAGCATACAAGCATTATGCTACTTCCGTCTTCCGTTAGTTTATCTTCAATTTCTGCTATACTTTCAACAACCACCGTCTGTATATTCCTATTTATTGCTTCATCTGTAAACTTTTCAGCCCATTTAGAATTGTGGTCGCATAAGACGATGTATCCTCCCATACAATAATTCCTCCTCCGGCACCGGTATATAATCGCCTTTGTCCTGTCCGATTTCAAAACCGCTGTCCACTACTTTTTTCTTTATCCTCTCAACATCATCTCCGGTGAAGTTTTTGAGATGAATTTTTTTATTGTAAACATTGTAATATTCTTTTATATCATCAGTGCAAAGTTCTACATTTATCTCTCCCGCACCTGCTTCTAAAGACTTTTTTCTGCCATCCTGCATTACATCATCAAGTATTGTATCTGCCGTTATCATTGCTCTTGGAAGCATAAGTCTCGCTATAGCCATAAGATATAATGTCATATCACCGTTGCCGCTTCTTTCATGTTCAAATCTTGTATGGATTGTCGGCATAAACGGAACTATATGAACTATCTGTGGGTCAAGCTGTTTTAAAAACAAAAGATCTTCAACAACATCCGCTACCATCTGATATGGAGACCCCACCATAAATCCTGTGCCGACCTGATACCCTATGCTCTTTAATTCCCATAGTGACTGTTTTCTTGTAAGCAGTGACATTTCAGGTGGATGCAGTTTTTTAAAATGATTTTCAGCCGCCGTCTCATGACTTAGTTCATATCTCACCGCACCCGCTTCAAACCATTTCCTGTATGTTTTTTCACTCCTTTGACCTAATGACAACCCTATCTGGCAATCACTAAATTTATCTTTAAGCATGGTTATAAAATCTGCCACTTTTGCTTCAGTGAAATTATAATCATCGCCCCCAACAAGCATAAAAGACCGGACGCCCCTGTCGTATCCTGCCTCACAGAATCCCAACAAATCTTTCTCGTCCAGTCTGTATCTTGGTATAAATATATTATCCCTTCTAAGACCACAATAATAACAGTTATTTTTACAATAATTTGTAAGTTCAACAATGCCTCTCAGATAAATACTCTTTCCATAAAATTTTTCTTTCACAAGTAATGCTTTCTCAAAAAGGTACTCTGTTGTTTCATTGTTTCTAAACTTGAGCAGTTCACTAAACTCATCTTTAGACAAGCTGTTATTTGCAGATAATTTATTCACTAAATCTGTCATGCAATTTCCCATTTAATATCATACTCCATAACATTTTTATTCTAATTTTATTTATAATATCAGATTATCACCTGATTTGTTAAAAGTAAAGAACTTTTATCAAATTTTATAACAATTGTAACAGTTCAGCCATAAAAAGATAAGTCAATAATACATGAGCTTGCTCAATGTATTATTGACTTGTTTTTTGGGGCAGATTAGCGTTTCATTTATGAAATGAAGTAAACTCAAGCTGCATAGCAGCGACTGACATAAGCATTATCATGCTTATATACATTCAAACTGTTTTACAATCCCTTTTATACATTCATTCAAATCAGGTTTTAACTGTTCAAGTGATACCGGCGATGAATATAATATCGCATTGTAACAGGTTGAATTTACAAGCTCAACTATCATAAACATCATCATATCTTCATTTCTGAACTGCCTTCCCGACTTTTCTATAAGTTCATGAAATATATCCATGCAGCTCTGGTTTTCATGCTGTCCTATGCGGATATTTGAAAACATCGCCCAGCTTAAGTTTTTTGAGATAAACCTCATCAAAGCCTGATTGTTGCTAAGCTGTTCAACAATATTATCAGCTATAAACAAAATACAGTCTTCAAGGTTTTTACAATCACTTTTTTCAAGCTCGACATTCGCATTCTCAAAAAGTTTGTCTGCCTTATGCGTGATAAGTCTGTCTCTTATGTCATACTTATCCTTAAAGTAAAGGTAAAATGTTCCCTTTGCCATTTTTGCATTTTTTACTATCTCTGAAATCGATGTATTGTTGATTCCTTTTTCCGTAAATAATTTGAATGCCGATGCAAGTAACGCATCCTGCTTATTTTTCTTTTTTTCTTCTATTTTACTCATCTGCATCACCTGCTTCTGCCGGTCTATTTATCATCATCTTTCTCTATTGATGCTGTTGACATTACGAACTTAACGCTTCCTTCCATTCCGTCTGAAATCTTTGAGAAACTCTTATAGTTATTTGATGCCTTTACTATCTTGTCAAGTCTGTCTCTGAAATCATCACCTGAATCAATAACCTCATTTACTGTTCCTGTAAGTTTTTCGATTCCATCCTCATTAAACTCTACGACGCCATCCTTAAGATCACCTGCTCCATCTGCAAGCTTGCCAATGGCATCTGATACATCACCTGTTTTTGATACAAGTGTTGAAACTCCGTCAAAGAGTTTAACTGCACCTGAAGCAAGTGATTTAGCACCGGTTCTTAATTTATTGCTGCTTGATGTAACTTTCTTTGAGTTCTTTGTGATTGTCTTTTCATTCTTGATAAGCTTATCTGCTGCCTTGTCAAGCTTTTTATTGTTTGATGTAAGCTTTGTTCCTGCTTTATACATCTTCTTTACACTCTCATCAAGTTTCTCAACACTAGGATTAAGCTGCTTGCTGTATGCTGTTGAAAGTGCACTTCCCGCATCTTTAAGCTGTGTGAGTTTATCACTTATTCCGTTAAGCTCTGAATCCTCTGATTTGGTATTTGTGCTTGATTCCATCTGCGTAAGTCCTGCATTTACCTTATCAAGTCCACCGTCTACTCCGTTAAGTCCTGTATCTACTGATGTAAGTCCTGCTGAGACAGTGTCAAGTCCTGTGCTTAGACTATCCATTCCTGCTGAGAGACTGTCAAGTCCTGCTGATGTCTTATCAAGTGTCGAATCCATCGTGTCAAGTCCTTTTACAAGAGCTGATGAGTCGGATGTTGAATCTTCTATTGTTTTTCCTACTGTCTGTGAAGCTTTTACATACTTCTCTATTGCTTCAATCTTTGCCTTGTCTGCGTCTGATGCTGTTGCCTTAAGTGTCTCTAACTCTGCGAGCATAGTATTTACGGTATCATCACTTACCGCGATGTTTTTAGCACCATCATTTATTGCTTTAACTCCTGATTTTACAGAAGATACACCGCCCTTTACGCCTGTTACAGCTTTCTTTAATGTGCTATCTGAGTCGCCTGAAATGCTGTCTTTAGCCCTTTTGACTCCGGCTTTAAGTCCGTTGTCTCCTGTTACACCTGTCTGTAATGCTGAAACTCCGGCTTTAATCTTTTTAACTCCTGCCTTAAGTCCTTCTTCGCCTGTCACACCGTTCTGAAGTGAGACAACTCCACTGTGAAGTGTATCTATTCCCTGCGCAAGTGTGTCAACGCTGTTAAGAGATGTGTTTACCGTAGTAACATATGTGTTAAGGTTCGTATCAAATGTCTTAGAACCCTCTGAAAGCTTTGAAGTTCCTGTCTTTTGGAGTGTTCCCACTGCATCTACTATCTTTTTCGTATTAGAAGAATAAGTTTTTACACTCTTTGAAAATGTCTTTGTTCCTGCAACATATGTGATAACTCCGTCAAGAAGTTTGTCAGTTCCTTTTGTGTAGGTCACGATACCGTTTTTAAGTGTGTTGCTTCCGCTCTTTGCTGAACTTACGCCACTCTTGAGTGTATCCATACCATCTGAGTAATCACCGAACTTATCATTCAATGTATCAAGATTTGTGCTGAGCTTATCTGAACCGTCGATAAGTTTCTGTGTTGCATCTGTAAGGTCATCAAGTTTGTCAGAAAGGTCATCCATATTTCCTATATCATCAAGATCCATGTCTGAGAAGAACTCAGATGTTGCAACTGTGTATGTTGATTTCATCTCAAAGTCAGTAACATCCGCCTTTATAGTAACCGTATCAGTCACTTTATCATTTATCTTGCTAAGGTCTATATCAACATCATCACCGAGGTCAAGATTGTCAAGGTCAAGGCTTTCTGAAAGTCCCGGCATACCATATGCCATTACTATATTGTTCTCACCCTCTGATACTACACTTCCGTTATCTATCGTCAAATTTTTGAAATTGTCAACAGGAAGTATCATACCTGTAACCATAACGAACGGTGTGTAGATATCTACATCTTTTTCACCAATCTTTTCTGTCTTTTTTGAAGTATTAGTATATTTAATCTTCATCTCAAGCTTTCCGCTTTTTCCAGCGAGATCCTTTGCTGCAATTTCCTTGCCGTCAAGTTTGTAGGTTATTGACATTCCGACAGGCATTTCTTTATCAGTTTTTCCCTGATAATAAATATCATCACTTTCGGTATTCCAGTTTACTGTATCTCCGTCCTGTGTGAATTTTTCATCACCCTTTGTATTTGTTATATCTTTAAGGTCTGAAGAATCTTTTACTTCACCCTTATTTGCTGCATTTTTAAGCCAGTCAGAAACTATAACATCTGTTTTCTTTCCATTTGCATCGAGTGTTGCATAAACAGTCTCCTGCTTTGAAACATCTTCTGAATCAAGTCCTGACTTTGAAGAAGTCTTAACATCTTCTTTTACTTTATCTACCTGTTTTGCAACTACTTTGTTTGTAAGAACAAACATATGAGATGCATACTCTACACTACCAACGAGCAGTCCTGCTGCTAAAAGTCCTGTAACACCGATTTTGGCAACTTTTTTAATATTTTTTCTCATGATACTGCCTCCTATATATTCTAATGCGTGTCATATTAATAAACGATTTTATATATTTATGCCGGGGACCTATATGTCTGCCCCATGCATCATTACTCTGTTCTATTTTGCCTCAAGTTTCTTTTGCGCATCATTCTTTGCAACTCCTGCTTTTATCATATCCCATGAACTTCTTATAATGATAGGATCAAATATCCAGAGCATTGCAGGAAGTATGCATATAACAACTATCATACTTATAATCGCACCTCTTGAAAGAAGATTACATATAGCACTTATCATATCAATAGCTGAATATGCCGTTACACCAAATGTTGCGGCGAAGAAACAGAAACCACTTGTAAGTATTGATTTAATTGAAGTTTCATGTGCTATCCTTATCGCATCTTTCTTACTGCATCCGTTTACCGTTCGTTCCTTATGGTATCTGTTTGTCATAAGTATCGCATAATCGACTGTCGCACCAAGCTGGATAGTACCGATAACGATACTTGCAACGAATGCCAGTGACGTATTTGTATAGTATGGAACCGCCATGTTGCAGGCAATCGCAAACTCAATAACCGATACAAGGATGATAGGTATTGAGATTGATTTGAATGTTACAAGTATGATTATAAATATAGCAGCTATAGATATATAATTAACAGTCTTTAAATCTATATCTGTAGTGTCCTGAAGATCCTTCATAAGAGGAGCTTCACCGATAACCATCGCATCTTTCTGATAGCCTTTTACAATTTTCTGCATCTCATCAAGCTGTGCATTTACTTTGTCGGTTGCCGAACTGTAATCTGAGCATACAAACTGTAATTCATATTTATCAGTTTTTAACATACTCTTTACATCTTCAGGTATCATCGTTTCAGGGAAGTTTGGTCCTACAAGTGAGTTAAGACCGATAACCCATTTAACACCGTCAACCTTTTCAATCTTCTTAATCATCTGGTTCTTGTCTTTTGCACTAAGACCGTCTTTTAGGAGAACCATATGAACATTACTCATATTAAAGTGTTCTTTAAGTTTGTCATTTGCTTCTGCACTAGGAATATTCTTTGGAAGTCCCTGGTCAATGTTGTAGTAAATCTTGTAATTGCTGTTTCCGTATATCGCAGGTCCGAGCAGTACAAGAAATACAACGATAGCAATTTTATAATGCTTTACAATAAAGTCAGAAACCTTTGTAAGTGGCGGAATAAGAGCCTTGTGTGTAGTCTTTTCTATTGCATTATCAAATGTAAGAATCATTGCCGGAAGAACTGTTACACAAGTTATAACACCGATTACAACACCTTTAGACATTACGATACCGATATTTGCACCGAGTTTAAATGTCATAAAGCACAGAGCCACGAAACCGGCTATTGTCGTAACAGAACTGCTTGATACTGACTTAAATGTGTTTGATATTGCATGAGCCATTGCTCTCTTTCTGTCATCTGGAAATCTCTTTTTATTCGCTTCATAACTCTCAAGAAGGAATATCGAGTAGTCCATCGTGACCGCAAGCTGAAGTACCGCCGCAAGTGCCTGTGTGATATATGATATTTCACCTAGAAAAATATTACTTCCAAGGTTGAACACTATTGCCATTCCTATATTTGCAAGGAATATAAACGGTGTAAGGAATGAATCCATCGTGATAAGAAGAACCACAAGTGATAAAACTGCTGCGATAACCACATATATCGGCATCTCCTGTAAAGCAAGGTTCTTTATATCAGTAACGATGCCTGACATTCCGCTTGCATAAACATCTTTTCCAACCGTCTTACGGATATTTGTGATGGCATCCATCGTATCGTCCGCTGATGTTGTATCATCAAACAAGGCTATCATCATAGTTGCATTTCCGTTGAAAAACGCTTCTTCAAGATTTTTAGGAAGCATCTCCGTCGGTACGCTTATATCAAGCATATCATCATACCAAAGTACATCTTTAACATGGTCGATACCCTCAATCTTTTTCTCAAGTGCTGCCGCCTGTTTATTCGACATATCCTCAACAACTATCATAGAAAAAGCACCCATTCCAAATTCATCAACAAGTGTATCCTGACCCGATACTGTTTCAAGAGTATTCGGAAGATAAGATAATACATCGTAGTTTACTCGTGTGCTTACATATCCAATCACAGATGGAACAAGCAAAACACACGCAATAAGCAGGATGATGTTCTTATGCCTTGTAATCCATTTTCCTAACATTTTTTCTCGTCCTTTCTTTATCCTGTCCGACTAACAGTAAACAAAGCAGCATACCGAATCGAACCTTAATTGACCGATTTTATCATTTAGTGACCATCGGTCATTTCTATAGTCCATATACTACAACAAAAATGACCAACAGTCAACATCAAATTTGACTATTGGTCATTTTTATCAAAAACACACAAAATTCACATATTTTATGGAATTATTATATCCATAACTCACAAAACAATCATATTTTGTAACAACAATACAAATATCAGACAATCATAATCTTCCATCAAGCTGCTAAAATACAGTTATCAAACAAAACAAACTTATTAACAACTTATCTAAATCTTTTTATCATCAATCTTTTTATCATCGCCAATAAAAGTAAATTGGAGTTTGACACCATAATAAATAATATTAATCGGTATTATGTCGTCGTCAGTACTTAAGGGTGGTATTCTCACCCTTTATGTACTGTTACGAACGACAGCATAACGAAAGCGTACCGATGTTATTATTTATTATGAGGCAAACTCCTCATAATGTGGTTTATTTAGCAAGCAAAAGCATAATCTCATTACTTCTGTTTACAAACTCCGTCATCTCCTCTGCCTTAAGCGGATGGTTCGCAAGTACGGCAAGGTCATAGAGCTGTTTGCAGAACATATCAACATTTTCTGCATCCTTATTATTAAGAATATACTGCACAAGTTTGTTTGATGAGTTGAGTACAAGTGTTGCAGAGTCTCCAAACATATCCATGTCCATTCCTGCTCCGCCTGCACTATACATCTTCATCATATCCTGCATACGGCGTGTCTCCTCTGAGAGTGTGAGCATTGATGAAACATTCTCATTTTTAAGTTTCTCTACTTTTACTTCAAGATTTTCCTTTCCGAGTGCTTTCTTAAAGATTTCGCTAAGTTCCTCGGTCTCTTTCTTGATAGTCTCCTCGTCCGCATCGTCCTTCATCGTATCATTAAGACCTGCATCTATACGCTTGAAGCTTACTTTTAAATCACCCTGCTCAAGCTGTGAAATAAATGCCTGGTCAATATTATGACTCAATATAACTGCATTTATATTCTGCTCCTTGAACATATTTACATACTGGCTCTGCTGCTGCATATCAGTTACATAGTAAACTGTCGTTGGTTCTTCCTCGTTTTCACCGTCTTTATTTTCTGATGCATCTGTGTTTTCCGTATTTTCAGCAGTATTTTCCTTTGTATCTCCGTCTTTTTCTTTGACTGCATCGACATATTCAGGAAGCGTGATATATTTATCATTTAAGTCCTTAAAGATGATATAATCTGACATCTTTTCTCTGAACTTACTGTCTTTTAAGCATCCGTATTTGATGAATGGGCTTATATCTTCCCAGTATTTCTCATAATTTTCTTTGTCTACTTTATACATTCCTGAAAGCTTGTCGGCAACTTTCTTTGTAATATAATCAGAAATCTTCTTTACAAAACCGTCATTTTGCAATGCACTTCTTGAAACATTGAGCGGAAGGTCAGGACAGTCGATAACACCCTTAAGAAGCATCAGGAACTCTGGAATAACTTCCTTGATATTATCAGCGATAAATACCTGATTATTGTAAAGTTTAATAACACCCTCAAGATTGTCATACTCCGTATTTACCTTAGGGAAGTATAAGATACCTTTAAGGTTGAACGGATAATCCATATTCAAATGAATCCAGAAAAGAGGCTCCTTGTAGTCATTAAAGACTGATCTATAAAATTCCTTGTATTCATCATCTGTGCAATCATTAGGATGTTTCATCCAAAGCGGAGTTGTCGTGCTGATAGAAACAGGTCTTTTATTTATCTTTACTTTTTCTTTGCGTGGTGATACCTCGACAACTTCTTTTTCTCCGTTCTCATTTTCTCTTTCCTCTGTCTTTGCTTCCTCGACAATGTTTTCAACTACAACATCATCTTCACGGAGTTCTTCCTTATCTATAGTCTCATACTCCTGCTCGGCTCCCTCTTTTGAAAGGAATATCTCTACAGGCATAAATGAACAGTATTTTGTAAGAACCTCTCTTACACGGTACTCATTTGCAAATTCTAAGCTGTCCTCTGAGAGGTAAAGTGTGATAGTCGTACCTATCTCTTTTTTGTCTCCCTCTGACATTTCAAAGTTGATTCCACCCTCTGACTCCCAGCGTACAGGTGTTGCTCCCTCTTTCCATGACAATGTGTCGATAGTAACTCTGTCGGCTACCATAAATGCTGAATAAAAACCAAGTCCAAAGTGTCCTATTATCTGCTCCTCATTTGCCTTGTCCTTATATTTTTCAAGGAAGTCAGTAGCACCTGAAAATGCGACCTGATTTATGTACTCGTCAACCTCATCCTCAGTCATACCAAGACCGGTATCAGTGAATGAAAGACTCTTTCCTTCAGTATCAACAACAACCTGAATACTTGGCTTGTAATCATCAGGAAGTGTGTATTCTCCCATAATATCAAGCTTTTTAAGCTTTGTAATCGCATCACATCCGTTTGATACAAGCTCACGGATAAATATATCATGGTCTGAATAAAGCCATTTCTTTATAATAGGAAACATATTTTCTGATTCAATTGATAAACTGCCTTTTCTGCTCTGCATAATAAAATCTCTCCTTTACTTTTATATTCACTATAATCAGCCCTTTTCCACAGGACTTTTATCTACGATTTATTTCGTCAGCAATCATTGTCATCGACTGCTAACAGCTTTCACAAAGAGTATAATAATACGATATTAAAAAAATGTCAAGAAAAAATTAGCACTCTTTTGAAAAGAGTGCTAATTTATGTTTTTCTGATTAAAGACGGCTTGTTCCCCGCCTGATTATTATCCTATGCAATATAAACATAAAATTTTCCTAATTGTCTTAAAATAGCGTTGTAACTTCTCCTACAACTTTTTCTCCACAATTCCCCTTAGAATCATATGCAGTAACCGCATACTCGTAAGTAGTACCTGAATTTGCAAAAATATCGTTGTAAGACTGTGCCGTATTTGTGTTGAGCATTGCTATATAAGTCCATGTCTTAGTGCCTTTAACTCGTCTATAAACATTACAGTAAGATGTATATGAATTTGCCATCCAGCTTATCTTTACACCATCCATTGTTGCCTGAAGTCCAGTTATCGCTGCCATTGAATTTTTAGAATATACTGTAAGTTTCTTTTTCCGGCTTCCTACCGTAAATTGAAGCTTTGCGTTAAACACCTGATTTTCCTTAAATTTAACAAGCCATTTATCATATGATATGGCACCGCTCTTGGCATTCACCTTAAGTTTCTTTGTTTTCCATGTTGGAAATATCTTTGCAACAACATTCATATTTTTTACTGCAGTTCGGTTTATCTTGCTTATATCTGTATATCCGTCCTGGCTTACAAGTTTTATTTTAACTTTGGTTGACGGTTTCTTTACATATCCGAGTACATAACATATATTGTTTGCCGCATCTCTTCCAAGTTCATTATACGCAAGCTGTGTATAATGTATTGTACTGTGTATTTGATTTAATGATGTAGGCAGTTTCAATGATTTACTTCTTGTCTTATTATATGAAGTATATTTCGCATTGGTTTTATACTTATTTTTGAAATAACTTTTTACTGTATTATCCGTAAGCCACACTTCTGACAACTGGCTTGCGAGAAAAATGTCCTTATATGCCGCTTTACCTGAATTACACATATAATACTGTGCTTTTCTAGGACCTGTCAGCTCAAGGTCAGCAAGTGATGTCGGTTTTCTGTGCGATCTTACCATAAGTATTCCGCCAAACTCAAGTTTCTTATTTACATACTTATAATCTTTCGCACTGCTTCCCTTAAGCTGTTTCTTTAATGCTCTGTGCATTTTCATATAATATGTGAGATATTTTCCGGCTTTCATCTTAAAATCCTGTTCTCCCTGAAGCCAGAAATATCCTTTATGGCTGAGCTTATAATGTCCGGCTTTTATCTCATTATTAAGGGTACGCTCACAGGCTTTATAAAGTGCTACAGCCTGCCAGAAATTATTATCTTTTCCCGCTTTCGGCTGCCATGTAGTAATAGAACTTCCGCCATGTGCCGCATTTACAACCCATACTTTTTCCTTTAATTTATTTGTCCACTGGTTTGCCAATGCACTGTCAATACCTGATTTTGCCTTTGCCCCGCTTGCAGAAGTAAGATTATTTGTCCTGCACCACTCATAATCCGAACTGTTATCGGTAAGAGATTTTGGAACAAACTTCGATGCATTTGCGACTGAAAGTGCCGGTGATGTTTTACTCCAATTTGCAACTCTTTTATAATGAGAACGACATGACGGACCATATGTATTATAAACTTTTCCTGCACTGTTTAATATGGCATTATTTGTATATTCTGCATTCGTTTTATCATCACTATGGCTTCCCTCCATATTACTCTGACCTATAAGTAACAAAAGACTTATCTTTGCCGGCCTGACTAATACTCCATAAGTTGTTCCATCCTTAAGCTCAACTACAGCTTTTCCACAACCTACCGCAAATATCTTTTTATGGTTGCTGTTTGCCACACTAACAATTTTTCTGTCTTTTTGTCCTGTTGTAGCATTAGTCGATACAACATTTTCTGTAGCTATTCTTCTTATCTCTTTATTAAAGGTATGCCTGTCATCATATTTTAATGTAATTTTCTTTTTTGTCTTGGCATAACTCACTAATGGAGGAAGTGTTGTGTTCTCCGGTTCTGCCGTCGGTTCCGGACTCGCTGTATTCTCCGGATTTTCAGTTTCCGAAGGTTTCTTCGTCTGTACCACTATATCATTATCGGTATCTGCTGATGCCTTTTGGTTATTCAAGATATATCCTGCCACTCCGAATAACATACATATTGCTGCTATTAAAATAATCTGTTTTTTTAATTTCATAATAATATTTAATCCCTATCCCTTTATTTCTTAATTATCATAAATACTGAGGCTGAAATGATATTATCAGCCTCAGCTTGAGTTTAATCTTAGTATATATTTATGTCATTTTTTTGCAAATCATATGACTTTATTTTGCCACTATGTTTTAGTGTTTGCCCCGTGCGGTACAAACACTAAAGATTACAGCCTGTTTTAAATGCATCTTCGATGCATGAGGCTGTAATCTGACAAAAATTTAATTCTTTGGCGTATAGCCTGACAGCAAGTGTCAGGCTTACGGATTTATTTTGCCACTATGTTTACAATTCTTCCCGGTACATAAATTTCTTTGATGATGTTCTTTCCGTCAAGTCTGTCGCCAAGTGCTTCTTTTGCTCTCGCAAGTACATCGTCTTTGGCATCGTCTTTTCCGATTGAAAGTGTTACTTTTGTCTTTCCGTTTATCTGAACGGCTATCTCTACGGTTGACTCTACAGTCTTTGCTTCTTCATACTCAGGCCATGACTGCTCGTAAAGTCTGCCCTCACCTCCTATTATCTCCCAGATTTCTTCTGTTATATGAGGTGCTACAGGATTGAGAAGTGTGATGAGCGTCTTGTACTCGCCAAGTGTAATACTGTTCTTCTTATAAAAGTCATTTATAAGTGCCATCATTGCGGCTATAGCAGTATTGTACTTGAGGTTTTCAAAGTCACTGCTTACTTTCTTTATTGTCTGATGCATCTTTGTCTCAAGGTCTTTTGAATAACCGTCATTGTCTTTATCAAGCATTGTCTGAAGTTTCCATACTCTGTCGAGGAAACGGCGGCATCCTTTTACACCATCATCTGACCAAGATGCACTGAGGTCAAATGCTCCGATGAACATCTCGTAAGTACGAAGTGTATCTGCTCCGTATTCTTTTACAATATCGTCAGGATTGATTACATTTCCGCGTGATTTACTCATCTTCTCGCCGTTTTCACCAAGGATCATACCATGAGATGTTCTCTTCTGGTATGGTTCAGGAGTAGGCACAACACCCTCATCATAGAGGAATTTATGCCAGAAACGGGAGTAGAGAAGATGGAGTGTAGTATGCTCCATACCACCGTTGTACCAGTCAACAGGAAGCCAGTATTTAAGTGCTTCAGGGCTTGCAAGTGCCTCTGTATTTGTCGGGTCAGTATATCTCAAGAAATACCATGATGAACCCGCCCACTGTGGCATTGTATCTGTTTCTCTCTTTGCAGGACCTCCACAGCAAGGGCAAGTTGTATTCACCCAGTCTGTCATTGCCGCAAGCGGTGACTCTCCATTGTCAGTAGGCATATAGCTGTCTACCTCAGGAAGTAAAAGAGGAAGTTCACTCTCATCAAGAGGTACATAACCGCATTTATCACAATGTACGATTGGAATAGGCTCGCCCCAGTATCTCTGTCTTGAGAATACCCAGTCACGGAGTTTATAATTTACCTTGCGGTTACCAATCTTTTTCTCTGTAAGGAAATCTTTTACTTTCTCCTTAGCTTCTTCTACTGTAAGTCCTGTAAGGAAACCTGAATTTATCATCTTTCCTGTTGCCACATCAGTAAATGCAGCCGCATCTATATCCACAGGTCCCTCACTTCCCTCAACAACCTGAATCATAGGAAGTGAGAATTTCTTTGCAAATTCCCAGTCACGGTCATCGTGTGCAGGAACTGCCATGATAGCACCTGTTCCGTATGTCATAAGTACATAATCAGAAATCCAGATAGGAATTTCCGTATCATTTATAGGATTTATAGCTGTAAGTCCATCAAGAACAACACCGGTCTTGTCTTTTGCAAGTTCTGTACGCTCAAAGTCAGACTTTCTTGATGCCATCTCTCTGTATTCCACAATGGCATCCCAGTTTTTAATCTTATCCTTATACTTGTCAATGATAGGATGCTCAGGTGAAACGACCATGTAAGTCGCACCAAAAAGTGTGTCAGGTCTTGTAGTATAAACACGAAGTTTATCCTCTTTATCTTTAATTCTGAAATCAACCTCCGCACCCTCTGAACGGCCAATCCAGTTTCTCTGTGAAGTCTTTACTCGCTCGATATAATCTACATCGTTAAGTCCCTCTAAGAGTTTGTCAGCATAATTTGTAATCTTAAGCATCCACTCACTCTTAACCTTGCGGACTACCGGAGAACCACATCTCTCGCATACACCGTTTACAACTTCCTCATTTGCAAGTCCTACCTTACATGATGTACACCAGTTGATAGGCATTTCTTTTTTATATGCAAGTCCTGCATTAAAGAGTTTGAGAAAAATCCACTGTGTCCATTTGTAATAATCAGGGTCAGTCGTGTTTATCTCTCTGTCCCAGTCAAAAGAATAACCGAGTGAATGAAGCTGCTCTTTAAATCTTGCAACATTCTTCTTAGTAACCTCTTTTGGATGAACTTTATTCTTGATAGCATAGTTTTCAGTAGGAAGACCAAATGCATCCCATCCCATAGGATATAATACATTGTATCCCTGCATTCTGCGTTTTCTTGCTACTATATCAAGAGCCGTATATGGACGAGGATGTCCTACATGAAGTCCCTGTCCTGACGGATAAGGGAACTCAACAAGTGCATAAAACTTTGGCTTTGTATAATCATTTTCTGTCTTAAAAGCCTTTTCGTCGTCCCATATCTTCTGCCATTTTTTCTCCACCGTATGGTGGTTATACATATCTGCCATTTTATCCTCCATTTCTATTTCATGTACTCCCGGAATCATACTACAAAAGTAAAAATATAAACATAGCCATACTGCACACACAACCAATGACTGCACCTGCGATAACATCTTTAGGAAAATGTACTCCCATGATAACCCTGATAATTGCAAGAAACAGTCCCATTATAAGAATTATTGTTCCTAATATCTTATTTATAACCCATATCGAACCGCCTATGACAAATATCGAGAATACATGGCGGCTCGGAAAAGAAAGACCATTTGTATCTTTCTTTATAAGAGGTTTAAAGCCGTACAGTTCATATGGTCTTTTAGCATTTATCTTTTCCCTTAACTTGCTCAGCAAAACAAAGAACAGTGCCGGAACTATGATAAGTCCTGCGACAAGTTTATATTCCCTGCTCACAACAAGCCAGCCTATCTCGACAAAATATAAAAATGCAGTAAGAACCGTAAGTATCTTTCCAAATATATCTATAACTATCGGGACTGCTTTTTTTCTGCCAAGCAGTCCTATTATCTTTTCATATGTCTCTTTTTTCAAAACATCCTCCGGACTCATACTCATATAACAATCTTAATCATTATTGCTGCTCACACACTGCGATGTGACGTTAGCCATATAACATTTAACTGCCATTACTGTTCACACACTGCGATACGACTATCATCATTATAACAACTGCAAATTGTTACCAGAGTAATATCATGCTTACTGTTCCTGCTCCGATTTTGCAATTTCAAGACTGAGTTCCTCAAGCTGCTTGTCATCGACAACATTAGGGGCATCTGTCATAAGACATGACGCATCCTTAATCTTAGGGAATGCAATAACATCTCTGATGCTGTCCTCGTGTGCCATTATCATGACAAGTCTGTCAAGACCATAGGCCAGTCCTGCGTGTGGCGGTACTCCATACTTAAACGCATCGAGAAGGAAACCGAACTGCTCATGTGCTTTCTCATCAGTAAATCCAAGTGCACGAAGCATCTTCTCCTGAACATCATCCTGATGGATACGGATAGAACCTCCACCAATCTCTGTTCCGTTAAGAACAATGTCATATGCTCTCGCACGAACTTTTTCAGGATTTGACTCAAGGTACTGAATATCATCCTCGAACGGCATAGTGAACGGATGGTGCATTGCAAGGTATCTTCCCTGTTCTTCTGAATACTCAAACTCAGGGAACTCTGTAACCCAGAGGAATTTGTAAACATTCTTGTCAAGAAGGTCAAGATTTTTTGCAATCTCAAGTCTTAAGTTTCCAAGTACATCCCATACTATCTTATTCTTGTCGGCTGCAAATAAGAGAAGGTCACCTGGTTCACCCTCCATCGCATCAACAAGAGCCTTAAGCTCATCATCAGTCATAAATTTAGCAAATGATGACTTGTATGTTCCATCCTCATTTATTGCAAGGTATGCAAGACCTTTTGCACCGAAGTCCTTTGCAAACTTAACAAGTGCGTCAATCTTCTTACGAGGCATACCGCCCTGTCCCTTTGCATTGATACCACGGACTGAACCTCCGTTTTCAAGTGCTCCGGTAAATACGCCAAAACCGCATCCCTTAACTACTTCTGAAACATCCTTTAACTCCATTCCGAAGCGGAGGTCAGGCTTGTCTGAACCAAATCTGTCCATAGCCTCCTGCCATGTCATTCTCTGAATAGGAAGCTCTATATCAACATCAAGAATTTCCTTGAAAAGTTTCTGTAAAAGTCTTTCATTTACATCCATAACATCATCTTCATCTACAAATGAAAGCTCCATGTCAACCTGTGTAAACTCAGGCTGTCTGTCTGCTCTAAGGTCCTCATCCCTGAAACATCTTGCAAGCTGGAAATATCTGTCATAGCCAGAACACATAAGAAGCTGCTTAAAAAGCTGTGGTGACTGTGGCAGTGCATAAAATGTTCCCGGATGCACACGGCTTGGCACAAGATAATCTCTTGCACCCTCAGGTGTAGACTTTGTGAGCATAGGTGTCTCTATCTCTAAAAATCCCTCATCGGCAAGAAACTGACGAATCAATGTTGCAACCTTACTTCTCATAATGAGATTTCTCTGAAGATCAGGTCTTCTAAGGTCGAGATAACGGTATTTTAATCTGAGTTCCTCTTTTGTCTTGCTGTCCGCTTCGATAGGGAACGGTGGTGTATCTGACTCAGAAAGAACACGCAGTTCTTCTGCACGAAGCTCGATGGCACCTGTGGCAAGATTTTCATTAACCGCACCTGAACGTGCCGTAACCTTACCTTTAACAGCTATGACAAACTCACTTCTAAGCTTCTCTGCCTTTGCGAAATCAGCTTCATTTATCTCTCCATCTTCAAAGATAACCTGTAATATTCCTGAACGGTCACGCATATCAACAAAGATGATACCACCTTTATTTCTCTGCTTCTGAACCCATCCCATCATAGTGACTTCTTCACCAATATTTTTTTCACTTAACTCGGCACATCTGCAAGTACGCTTCATGCCTCTCATTGATTCAGCCATTTTGTCTTGTCCTCCAATATCTGTAACTCTTAATTGTCTAATAAAACTCTCTAATCTAGCAGTATAACAGATTTTTTACTGTTTGTGAAGTGGCGAGAAATGGATTTTTTAATACAAAAGACTTCTCGTAAATCCTACAAGTTCCTCCCTATATCCGTTTACATAAGCTTCCCACATTGGTGTATCGTACTAATCAACGAACTACTTCACGAGCATTTTTCTATACATTCAAAAAGCCCATTCGATTTACAAATGAGCAAAAACTTTCTAAAATAATAACACTTCTTTCTCAAACATACCCAGTGTTTCCATTTGCAATCCATCTGACATCTCCTGAAGTCTTTTTGTCTCCGGAAAATCATCGGCATGGAATACACGCTGAAACGCAAGAAATACTTCCATATCATAGTCCTCTACTTCATCTATCATTATCGCCATTGCCGTTTTAGGATCAAATGCCTTTCTATAACTTCTGTCTGTTATAAGAGCCGAAAATACATCACAGGTTCTAAGTATCCTAGACATTTCAGGGATATTTTTTCCCTTAAGACCATCTGGATACCCGGAGCCATCATAATTCTCATGGTGATGATATACTGCTTCTATTATATTTTCAGGGTAATCTTCACCTTTTAATATATCTCTGCTGTATGTCGAGTGCATCCTCACATACTTCATTTTCTCAATAACAAGTGTATCATCCTTTTCATCAGAATACACATATCTGTTTACCCTTAACTTCCCTATATCATGCAAGACTCCTGCAACTGCAATATCATCACGGAATTGTTTGTCTTTTCCCAGTTCTTTTGAAATAAGAACAGCCATATTGCTCACCTCAAGTGCATGGTGCATTTCTGAGCAGACTGTTTCTTTTATCTGTTTAGGAATTTTTTTATTCTCCAAAATCCTATCAAAATAGTTTTCCATAGTAATCTTCATTTCTGCACACATTTTTTGTGCATATCAAGTTTGTGTCAAGTGTGCACAGACACAAATCTTGTGTGTAAAAAATTAGATTTTTCACACTAAAACTCCATTTAGTTTCTTGTCATTATGATATTTATTATCTAAACCTCAATTACTCCTCTGAAAATAACTGCCTTTTTCTTTCTATCATCTCATCAACCCTCGATATATAAGATGTAATATCCTTAACATTCTCGCAACGCTTTACTTTCTCATCGGCAAGCATTTTCTTAGTGCTCGCTCCTGCTCCCGCTGCAAGTATTCCCTGCTTTTCCTCCATTATAAGAATATTGTATATACACTCTTTTCCTTTTCTCGCATATCCGATATTTTCCTGACCGCTGCTGCCAAAGTGTCCTGCCGAGTTTTTCTGGCGGTACATATAGTAAGGTTCATATCCCTCACTCTTTGCAAATTTCTGGCCTATATCGAGCATCTTTTCCATAACAGCCGCCTTGTCATTTTCAGATAATATTCCATCTGCCTTGCCGCTGTTTTTCTTTTCTTCTTCATCAAGTACACTGCGAAGCCTTGAAGCCCTTTTTACAACAAGTGAATGTATAGTCAGACTGTCAGGATTTAATTCTTTTATCCGGTGCAGGGTATCTCTGAAATCATCTTCATTCTCCCCCGGAAGCCCGATTATGAGATCCATGTTTATGTTGTCAAATCCAACCTGTCTGGCAAGCCTAAAAGCTTCTATTGTCTGCTCCACCGTATGTTTTCTTCCAATAAGGTCTAATGTCTTTTGCTGCATCGTCTGTGGATTTACTGATATTCTTCTGACACCATGATTATACATTACTTCAAGTTTTTCTCTTGTAATGCTGTCAGGTCTGCCTGCCTCTATCGTAAATTCATATCCAAGTTCCATAGGAAAGTTTTCTTTTATGCAGCTTATAAGTCTGTCTAGCTGCATTGCCGTGAGCGTGGTCGGTGTTCCGCCGCCAACATATATACTTGTCACATTTCTATCTTTATAAATGTTCGCAAGATACTTTATCTCTCTTTCTAACGCATCAAGATATTTTTCCGCAAGATGACCGAATTTTTCATATGGATATGATGTAAATGAACAGTAAAGACAAGTAGTAGGACAGAACGGGATACCTATATAGAGACTGTAACCGGTTTTGTAATCACATTTTTCAAGAATTTCTGCTTCCTTTTTTGCAATTTCAAGACCAAGCTCAATTTTTTCCTCACTACAGCAGTAAGTATCTCTAAGTTCTTTTCTTACTTCATCCTCCATTTTTCCAGACAATAGCTCATTCATGGCTATCTTTGCAGGTCTTACCCCTGTCATTGTCCCCCATAAAGGTATTACTCTCTTTAATAAGTGACCGTCTGATATATCATTGAGTTTTTCAGCCGGTATATCTCTAAGCTGCTCAAAAATGAGCTTTTTCAGTACATTTTTATAATATGTTCTGTACGGATGTGTTGTCTTATCTTTATTTTTATGCCAGTCTTTTTCACCTGTTACCTCTTCCGTTTTCTTTAAGTCGTAATCTCCACAGATAACTTCTACAGCTATCTGTTTCATTGAAAGACTGATATTTACCGTGAGTAAAATATCATCCGCAAACTCATACTCACTTCTTTCCTCACCGCAGATAACCACAGCACTTCTCTGTCCCGGAAAAAAACTGTTTACAAGAGCCTGTATCTCATAGTCAAAATCACGCTCTGACAAATTTATCTCTATCATAATAACACCCTATTCCACGGCAAAAGGATTGAGCATCTTCTCATCCTTAATATTTGTCATCATTCCATGTCCCGTATAAACTCTTACATAATCAGGAAGTACAAAAAGTTTCTCTCTTATAGAACGCACTATCTCACCCATGCTTCCTCCCGGAAAATCTGTTCTTCCGACCGACTGCTGAAAAAGCGTATCTCCTGAGAACAATATTCCACTACCTGTAAAGTAGTAACACATTCCGCCTTTTGTATGACCCGGTGTCAGCAGACATCTTACTTTCTCTCCAAGTAATTCTATCTCCTGACCGTCATTTAAAAACTCATCAGCTTTTACCGTATATCCGCTGCCAAACTGTGATGAGAGGTTTATATCAGGATTTTCGAGTGTTTCTTTTTCCGCTGCTGCGGCATAAACCTTTATGCCATATCTGTTTCTTATCTCATCGACTGCACCGATATGGTCAAAATGACCATGTGTAAGAAGTATCGCAACCGGTTTTAACTCTTTCTTTTCTATAAAGTCTGCTATATTCCCTGCTTCTTCGCCAGGGTCAACTATAACACATTCTCTTGTATCTGTATTACTCAAAAAATAACAGTTTGTCTGAACCGGTCCTACAACCTTAAAATCACATTTTAACTGACTCATCATTATCTCCATTCCACTTATAAAATATATTTCCAAAGCTGCGGCCGTCTGCCACACCCTGAAATAAACAGTACATATCAAAAAACTTGATACAATCCGCTACGCCTGTGTTCTCTGTATATCTTTTATTCCTTCTATCTGTCTTATCTTCTTTGTAACTTCATGTAACGCTTCAACTCCACAGATTGCAAAACCTACATTTATCGTTGCTATTCCCTGTTTGCTCGTTCTTATGTTCATCGACTTTACATCTATCTTCAACTCTGTAAATACTTTTGTTATCTCCAGTAAAAGTCCCATTCTGTCATTTGCATAGATGATTATCTCAGCATCATAAAGCTCATTGTCCTTGCCCTCAGGACTTACCTGCCATTCTGCTTCTATTATACGATGCCTGTCCGCCTCTGAAAGATTCATCATATTTATACAGTCAGTTCTGTGTATCGAAACACCTCGTCCTCTTGTGACAAATCCGATTATCTCATCACCCGGAACCGGATTGCAGCACTTAGAGAATCTTACTGATACATCATCTATTCCCGCAACAACTATACCATTTTTAGAACGAACCGATGCCGCTTTATTTTGCTGTGCTCCAGCAGTTGCCGTACTTCCATTTACAGCTTCAAGTATATCCTTATCAGTAGGTGATGTAGGATTTTTCTTTCTGTAATCACTCTGAAGCTTGTTTATAACCTGACCTTCCTTTAAACCACCATGTCCTACCGCTGCAAGAACTGAATCCCAATCCTTAAATCCATATTTCTTCTTACAGGTATCTGTATATTCAGGTTTTATAAGCTCATACAGGTTTATTCCCTGTGCTTTACAGTAATTTGCAAGCAGCTCTTTTCCTTTTATTATATTTTCTTCTTTGTACTGCGAGCGGAACCACTGGTTTATCTTATTTTTAGCCTGTGTACTCTTTACAATAGAGAGCCAGTCACGACTTGGTCCTCTTGAGTTTTGCGAAGTGATTATCTCCACTCTGTCACCATTTTGTAATTTATACTCAATAGGCACAAGATTTCCATTTACCCTTGCACCAACCATCTTGTTTCCTACAGCACTGTGAACCGCATACGCAAAATCAATAGGTGTAGAATCTGCCGGAAGATTTTTAACATCACCATCTTTGGTAAAACAGTAAACATGGTCTGAGAAAAGATCCAGGTCACTCTTTAAAAGACTTAAAAATTCCTTATTGTCAGACATATCTCTCTGCCACTCAAGAATTCTTCTGAGCCATGCGAGTTTTTCCTCCTCGCTGTCGGCAGTATTGTGTCCGTACTGGTTTTCCTTATATTTCCAATGTGCAGCAATACCGTACTCAGCAGTTCTATGCATCTCATAGGTTCTTATCTGTATCTCAAAAGGCTGACCCTGCGGTCCGATAAGAGTTGTATGAAGTGACTGATAATTATTTGGTTTCGGCATAGCTATATAATCTTTAAAATGCCCTGGAATAGGCTTATATATCTCATGTATGACACCAAGAGCCGTATAACATTCTCTCTCAGTATCTACGATTATCCTCACGGCAAAAAGGTCATATATCTGTTCAAGTTTTTTGTTCTGCGTTATCATCTTTTTGTAGATGCTGAAATAATGCTTTGCCCTGCCATCGATAGTTGCTTCTATACCGGCCTCTTTGATATGTTTATCTACCTCGGAAACTATCTGCTTGATAAATTCCTCTCTCCTGCCCCTGCCCTTATCTATCCTCTCAACAAGGTCATTATATACATCCGGCTCAAGATATTTGAAAGCAAGATCATCAAGTTCAACTTTAACTTTAGAAATACCAAGTCTGTCTGCGATAGGTGCATAGATATCGAGTGTCTCCCTTGATTTTTCCTTCTGCTTTTCAGGCGTCTGATATTGCATTGTTCTCTGATTGTGAAGTCTGTCTGCAAGTTTTATAAGGATAACTCTTATATCCTTTGCCATTGCAAGAAACATCTTTCTTAAGTTCTCTGCCTGAACTTCTACCTTGTCGGCAACATAGTTTAACTGTGTAAGCTTTGTAACTCCATCGACAAGAAGTGCAACCTCGTCACCAAACTCAGCCGCTATCTCCTCACTTGTCATAACCGTATCTTCAACAACATCGTGAAGCATACCTGCAACTATAGTCTCCTTATCAAGCTCCAGTTCGGCAAGTATGATACAGACACACACCGGATGGATGATATATGGCTCACCCGATTTTCTAAGCTGTCCGTCATGTGCTTTATATGCTATCTTATATGCTTTTTCAATCTGTGATATATCTCCTGACGGATGATATCTCTTTATCATGGCTATCAATTTGTCATAAAGAATCTGCGGATCCGTAAAATCTTCCGGTATCATACTGGTTTTTAATTCCCCATTATCTATCTTCAGCTCCATACTCTTTTTATCAGTCTTATCCATATGCTGCCTCCATCCTGTGTAATATAATTTAAACATTCACAAAGCATTTGATTTCTATTCCTGTGAATAACTCCATGCTGCCTTAATCTGCTTTATAATCCTTCCGATACTCCACCGCTTCTTTGAATTGGCGATACTATTCGGATCATTTATAAGAAGCTTTCCTTTAGAATCAATTCCTTTTATTACTATAAAATGTCCCTGGGTCGTAAAATCCCCCGGTGACATACTGCATATCATAGGTCTTTTCTGTTTAAGTTCTGCTTTTATTGAAGCAGCATTTAACGAAACTTTCTTTACTGAAAGTTCAAAGTCCTTTGCCCCCTCCGTCATAAGTGTCCATGATGTTCCTGTATCATCATTATAATAATTATTATTTGAACAATATTCCGCTATATCCGCCGGTGTCATTGCCGTATCTTTTGTTATCCCTGCATAGACCATTGCAAGGCAGGTAGGACCACAGCCATTAACTGCAATCATCGAGTTCCCGTATTTTACATATCCCCATCTGGTATCCCACTGCTGTAATAAAGGTATCCCTTTTTTTAACTCATTTGCACTTATCCTTCCATTTGCTTCAATGTCCTTATCATGCTTAGGGTAGCCTGCCACAAACTCTATAGTTTCGTGATTTTTTATCGCAAGATTTAATAGTTCCTTAGGATATTTTGATATGTTCATAAGTATATCTTCAACACCGTCATATCTGCCCTTTAACCTCACAAGGCTGTTATATAGTTTTTCATACCCATTTGGCACATTTGCAGGTACATCTGCTTCATCATCTGCCGGCTTTGCAGTCGCTTTCTTCTTTTTCACCTCAGGTGTCTGTTTATTTTCTGCTTTTGGTTCATAAGTCTGCTCCGCCATTTTCGGAGTTTCCTTACTGCTCTTTTTTGAACTGCCATGTCCGCCTGTAAGTCCTCTTACTAAAGAAAAAACGCCAAACAAGGCAAAAAGCATAACTATAAGAAGCACAGCTCTTGCTATCATAACCTGCCTTCTTCTTTTTCTTCTTCGTATTCTTCTCTCTAGGTATCTTCTGTACTCTATCTCCTCACGCGTCACTCTATCAAAGCCCCTCTCTGGTTGTCTGTCACACCACGGATGTGAACATTAACCCTCACTTACTTACCCTACATATCAAATTCCATAAGCTTTGCCATAAGCTCATCAAATTCATCTGAAGTGATATTCTCATTCTCAAACTCATCTGTTATAAGTTCCTCTATCTCATCCCACTCATAGCGGCTCTTATTGTCAGCCAATTTATCAATCTCTTTATTCCACTTTCTATAAAAACTGCTCTTATCTTCCTTACCCATATATTTCCTCCGTATCCGTTTCGCTAATCAGACCTTTGTGAAACTGTCTTTATCCTTGATAAATTGCACAAATATAACAAATAATGTTTCACAATAACCTGTGTTTAGATAATAATACATTATACACCCATGTCCGTCAAATTTTCAAACCATTTCATTAAGATAAAACTTATTTTTTTGTAACATATGCTCCCCAAACTGCGAAATCGTCATTTTTTTGTACTTATCATTTCTATTTTCATCACAAAAATCACTTTGTGTATCATTTTTCTCACTGTACTCTGTCACCATACTTTTTCTTCCAAGGTGTATATTCCACTTTCCATTATTTTCTTCTATAAAATCATCTTCTATTTCAACATACATATTCTCTTCACACTCAGTTGTGAACATTTTAACAAAACTTTTTATATTGATTACCCTCGCCATAAGAAGCTCAAATGTCTGTCTTTTTAATATTTTTTGACCCCCTTTAACATTTCTTTCATCATTAAGGATTCTATCGACAAAATATGCCTCATCAAATTTAAGCTTTGATATACCTTTTTTCTGCATATCACCTTTGCGGTATGAATATTCAAAAAGTGCATCAATATATTTTTCTGTACCGTCTCTCTCATCAAATATCACTGTCTCAACAGTCTCCGGATTATCTTCACATATATACATCACATACCCCGTGATTTTACCGGCTTTCACAAAAACAGCCAGCTCACCGCCACAGGCTTTCATCTCACGGTTTTTCTGTTCAAAATAAAACTCATCTCTCTTTACATAACAATCAAATATTTCTGACATTATCTTTTCAGACCTGATTATAAATTCCGACTTCTGTTTTTCTGACAATTCAGCATACCCGATAACCTCAATTTCATTTGATGACATTTCAGCATAAACAGCAGCTTTTATTTCATTTTGTGCTATTTTGTCATACCCTGCCGCCAACAATTTATTGTCAATATTTTTTCTTTCACCATTCCTCGAAACAATCTCAAATGAATTTACCGTATAAACATTTGTAAAATCATATGGGAGATAGATTTTTTCATCAGCCGGCATAAGATAAACAAACGGTGCATCCTTTTCATAAAGATATCTGAAACTCTCTCTTAAGAGTGCATCCATATATCCCCTGTGCCTGTATGCCTTGTCGGTACAAACTCCCACAATATAATATATTGTTTTTTCACTGCCGAAAAGCTGCATACGGTACGGATTCAGATGCAGCATACTCTCTTCACCGTAAATAATCGTCGTGCTCTCTTTCCATCTGTCTGAAAAATAAAACGATATATATTCTGTGCTGTCATCAAAATTATTTTTCCACAACCTCCTGCATACTTCCTCCAGTTTTTTTGTACGCTCACAAGGCTTTATAATTTTCACCTTGGCTTTATCATATCTACTCATGCTTTTTTCCAATCTCCCTGTTTACCATCATATCTAAAAGAATATTTCCAACCGGTCCCTGTCCTGCCTTACAATAGAACATATTTTTCACTCGTTCCCTGTCTTTTCTTCCGTAATCTCCACCGTTTTCAATGACTCCTTTTATCTGTTCAAAAAGTTCGTCAAAATTCTCCGCTTTCTCTCCCGGCGTTACGTCCTCATATTCAAAATACATTTCCCTGTCTTTTTCAAGATAATGCTTATAATCATAGCAATAAAACAGTATAGGTCTGTCAAGCAGCAGATAATCAATATAAATACTTGAATAGTCTGTTATCAGTGCTTTTGATTCGATTGTAAGTATCTGTGTGTCTATATCCTCTCTTGTAATATCAATAATATGAGGATATTTTTCAAGATTTTCAATTTCCTCCCTGTGATAAAAATGTTTCTTTATAACAAGATAATAATCTCTCCCTGCAAGGTATTTTTCAAGTTTATCCAGTTCAAAAATCTTTTCAATATGAATAGGTTCTTTTCCTTCATTTCTATGTGTCGGGCAATAAAGAATTATATTTTTACCCGGAAAATAAGGCTTCGGTTTTTTCTCATCAAAAAAAATATCACTTCGTGGCTGTCCCAGACATATTATCTGGTCTTTTCTTCTTCTAAACGCACTCTGATAAATAGGCACAAACATCTCACTTGTCGCAACAAAGTACATTTTTCCAAGCGGTATATAAATAAGACTGTCTCTTAACTTCTGTTTCGGACTGTCCCAGTTTTTTTCATATTTGTTGTCATAAACTACTTTTTTAAGCGGTACACCATGCCAAAGGTCGATTATTATCGAATTTCCGAGAAATGTATGTTCAAGGTCACTTATACCATTTGAGATAACTGCATATCCTGCACGAAGCTGAACTTTTCTTGCTTCTTTTGTTCCCCACAGGCAAGCCTCATATCCCATTTTTCTTATTTCATCAACAATAGTTTTGTCTTTTGTTATCCATACTGCCCTTATATCATCCCTGTCTGATGCCTCTATAAACAACTGTTTTGAGTTGTCTGCAAACCTCTCCCCAAGCCATGCTCCAAATACACACAGCTTGTAATCTCTGGGCATGAGCATTGTAAGAAACATAACAATATACTTAAATACCACTTTAACTGCTTTTAATACTTTTATCATCACTACCCCCAGATAACCTGCATTATTTTTCTTATAGTTCCATTTTTCCAGATGTGATTTTTCTTATAGAACATAATACGATACAATTTCGCTCTGCTGCCAAGAGAAGCATATCCGCTCATAAGCTCATATTCTTCACAATACTTTTCTGCAGCTAATTCTTTTCTGTATATCTCCACAAAAAATTTCACCTGATTTCTTGATGTTTCCATAGCTTCTTTATAACTTTTTCTGCCATTTGCAAGCCTTTTTAAAAGATATACCGGATTATTATTATTTTTAGCACCGACACTGTTGCCTGAATGCTGCCTGTAACTAAGCAGCGGCTTCTTTATAACTTCTATCTTTCCAAAAACCGATGCATATAATGCTGCAAGATAGTCGTGCATGATTATATATTCAGAAGACGCATATTCTGATATTCCGGCTATAAGTTTTTTGTTACACATCATCGTACATCCGGTCACATGATTTTGTATAAGTATCTGTGGCAGTTTTGAATCTGCATTTATATGTGACATTTCAAACATTGAATCTGCATTTATATTTCCGTTTTCATCAATAACTTCCACATCACCATGAACAAGCAGAGGAAAGTCTCTGCCATATCTTTCCTCTGCCTGTTTCATCTTATTAAATGTAATTTCTATCTTGTCCTTTTTCCAAATATCATCCTGGTCGCAGAACATAACATAATCAGACTCTTTCGCATCATTTATCAAAAGAGCGAAATTATTTTTTGCGGAGCCGCTCGGTTTTTCATTTACTTTAAATATTACTTCCTGCTCAACTTCATCTGAAAACTTTTTAACTATCTCCGCCGTTTTGTCACTACTGCGGTCATCCCTTATGACAAGTCTCCATTCTGTATATGTCTGGTCTTTCAGCGACTCAAGCTGTTCTCTTATATATTCCTGTCCATTATAGACAGCCATTATAATAGTAATCACAATAAATCAATTCTCCATTTCCACATATTTCCTTTATCATATGACTTCCACACCATGTGTGCAGCGGGCAGCCACTTATGGTCTTTCCACGATAGAACCATATGCATCATAACCTGTTGTACGGTTTGCCCATTCCGTACTTAAAACCGGTTTGCCCTTAGATGTAAATCCTGTAACCCTGTAACCCGTAAACATTTCAACATGATATACACCTTTATATCTTCCGTTTTTTGCACCCGGCTTAAAAATAAGATCACCTGCTCTAAATTTCATCTTCTGTATCTGTCCCTCAGTCATTTTTCCACTTACTTTTTTGTGATGTATCATACACCACCTGCATATGTCAGCGGCAACAGGTGCATATGATCTGGCTCCAAAATAAGTTCCATACCTTGAGTAAGCACGCCATACAAGTGAACTGCAGTCATAATAACCTCTCTGCATTCTTTTTGGCTGACTATATGTTCCCTTTGCTATTGATTTTGCCTTTCTTATAACTCTATATGTCTTAGGAGTTACAACGGACACTGCACAGCCTACTTTTGCTCCTCCTATATTTGCAATTATGACTGATGTCCCAACTTTTCTTGCTTTTATCTTTCCTTTGCTGTTTACCTTCACAACAGAAGATTTTAAAGATTTCCACTTAATTCCTTTTGATATTCCCTTTATTGATAATTTTGAGCTTTTTCCTTTTATCAATACAAGATATGTCCTGTTTATTTTTACCTTAATAACATTAATATAAACATTAAAAGTTGCTCCATATATTGTAAATGTAACTGTTGTTTTTCCAGGTTTATATGCCCATATAGAAACAACATTATTTTTTAACTTTGCTGAAACTGACATTGATGAATTTGATGACTTATAATCAAAGTCGATATTTTGATTTTCTCCGTCTAAAGCAATGTCACTTTTCAACTTAAAATCAAATTTTGTATTGTAATCATATGAAGACATATATTTAGTCTGGCTTGAAGACTCAAGCTCAACATTTGACATATCAGGATATACAAAAACACTAAATGTAAGTCTGTCATAATATGTAGACTCATCATATGTATTATCCTCACTGTCGTCTGTATCTTCAGCACTGTCAGATATTATTCCCGTTCCCTTGATTGTAATATCCGCATACACATCAACTTTTCCTGAAGAAAGTGCCTCATACTGTGCACCAAGATTTTCTATATCAGTGACTTTCATAATATTTTCATCACTGACACTCCACTTGACCGATTCGACATCACCTTTTTCACTTGTATAATTTACAAGTGTAAATACACCTGAGTCATGTATCGAAACATTATAATCCTTAATATTCTCAACATCAAACTCAATATTTTTTTCTTCCGCAGCTGCTTTCCTGTAATTTCCCGCAAATGACATCAGACTTACGCACATTACAAACACCAAAAATATACAAATTCCTTTTTTGCTCTTATTATAAACTTCATCCATTTTGTTTTTCAATAATCTGTCCTCCTATAAACTGTCTATTATCTTATCTGCTACCTGAGAAGGAGTACATCCGTCAGTCTCTATCACTATATCCGCAGCCGCATTATATTTTGGTGCCCGCTCCTCCATAAGTTTTTTTATGTATGGTATATTCATATTGCCATTTAAAAGTGGTCTGTTGGTACTGTCTTTCACATGAGAATATATTGTCTCCGGTGTTGCCGTAAGAAGTACCACTTTACCTATTTTTTTCATCTTTTCCACATTTACTTCTCTCATCGCCATACCTCCACCGCAAGAAACGATACACGGTTCAAGTTCGGCCAACTTATCTATAATGCCTGTTTCTGTTTTTCTGAAGTATTCTTCTCCCTCGTCAGCAAAAATCTCTGCAATACTTTTTTTCTCCTGTTTTACAATCATTGCATCAGTATCTTTTTCCTTAACCCCAAGTTTTTTACTGAGAATCCTTGAAGTGCTCGTCTTACCGACCCCCATAAAACCGATCATAAAAATATGTTCCTTTAATCTGTTCATCTGTTCTCTCCCTTTGTCTTTATATTGTAGCCATGCGTTTGCGAAACTGTCATAAATCTTGATTAAATTGTGCAGATATAACAAATAGTGTTAGTCGGAATTTTTGTTGTCATCAGCACTTTGTACTCTAAATGAATGCAATTTTCAAACTAAAAATAATGTATGCTTGCATACAATTATTTTTAATGAAAATTATATGAGTGAAACGAACAGCGAGAAAATTTTATTTTCGAGCTGTAGCATTCATTTATATGGCAGCGTTTTTTGCTGATTTATGTACTGCTACGAACGACAACATAGCGAGAGCGTGCCGACGATATTATTTGTTATATCTGTGCAATTGACACAACATATAGTTAGTTTCGCAATTACCTATTTTATCATAGGATATTTAAAATCGCCCTCAAATCATCAACATTTATCTGCCCCGGTGCACTTGCCTTTCCAAGACAACCAAATGTCACTGCAGAACCAAAACTTTTCCCTGCCACTCTGCTAACTTTGCCATAGTCTCCCATCGACATTGTTATGACCGGCAATCCGACATTTTTACTTACAAAATCCTGCGTCGCTTCCATCAATGTAAATACATCATGCCTGTTTTGCGGCATACAGGCTAGTTTTGGTATCGAAACACCCTGGGATTTCATAAAACATAATCTTTTGATTATCTCATCATAAGACGGTGTCTTGTCAAAATCATGATACGAACCCACAACAACAACATTTTTTTTAAGAGACTTTACAATGTCCTCCGTGTTTTTTTCGTCCATAAAATATACTTCTATATCGACCATATCAATATCACCGCTCTCTGAAATAGCTATAAGCATATCTTTATATGCAGACTCTTCTATCTCTTTGTTTCCGCCCTCGTTCTTTGTACGGAATGTTGCAAGCAGCGGTTTCTTTCCAACGACGGTTCTCAGCAGACTCGCTGTCTGAAGAATTTTTGAAATATCAGAACTTTCATCATAAAAATCTATTCTCCACTCTATAAGGTCAACACCCTTACTTAATGCAAGTTTTTCTCCCTCCTCAAGTATATCCTCCTGTGTCACTTCCACCACAGGTGCACATATCTTTGGACTCCCCTCTCCTATCGTTATATCTCTAACTCTTATCATCGGTCATTTCCTTTCCTGCCGGATTTTATTCATCATCTTTAAGTGTATCTTTAACTCCTGCCGTAACAGCCACTACTGCTGCCACTACTACAACTACCGCTATAACAACGATTCCTATTACTCCTGCTATAAGTACCATATTACTCCTCATTTCTGCACACTTTTTTGTGCATAGTGCGAAAGTTTTTGACTTTCGCACATAAGATTTGTGTCAAGTGTGCGCAGACACAAATCTTGTGTGTGAAAAATCGGATTTTCCACACTAAAATCCTGCATATATGGATTTTCCACACTATCATCCTAAAGTAAAACGGATATTCACAACCTGCTCATAACGCTATTATAAAATAATATTAACTCCTTGTAAAGTTTACATACCCATATTGTCAAAAAAGGAGCACACCGGCATAAAGCGATGTACTCCTTTTATTTATAATCATGTCATATGTACTAATTTATATTATAAGATGCACGCATCATTATATTTCAAAAATTAGTTGTTGATGAGTTTGTCTCCCTCATTGTTCCAGCTATAAAGCTTACGGATTTCTTCTCCGACTTTCTCTGACTGATGCTCAGAAGCAAGTTTTCTCATAGCCTTGAAGTGAACCTGACGTCCTGCCGGTGACATATCGAGAAGGAATTCTTTTGCGAATGTACCATCCTGAATATCCTTAAGAACCTGTTTCATAGCTTTCTTTGTATCTTCTGTTACAATCTTAGGTCCTGTGATGTAATCGCCATACTCTGCTGTGTTAGAGATAGAATATCTCATTCCTGCGAAACCTGACTGGTAGATAAGATCTACGATAAGTTTCATCTCATGGATACACTCAAAGTATGCATTTCTTGGATCATATCCTGCTTCGCAAAGTGTCTCAAAACCAGCCTGCATAAGTGCACAAACACCACCACAAAGTACAGCCTGCTCACCGAAGAGGTCTGTCTCTGTCTCTGTACGGAATGTTGTCTCAAGAACACCAGCTCTTGCTCCACCGATACCAAGTGCATATGCAAGTGCCATGTCAAGTGCCTTACCTGTTGCATCCTGCTCTACTGCTACAAGACAAGGTGTTCCTTTTCCTGCCTGATACTCAGAACGTACTGTATGACCAGGTGCTTTAGGAGCGATCATTGTTACATCTACATCCTTTGGAGGTACGATACATCCAAAGTGAATATTAAATCCATGAGCAAACATAAGCATATTTCCTGCTTCAAGGTTTGGCTCAATGTCGGCTTTATACATATCTGCCTGCTTCTCATCATTGATAAGAATCATGATAATATCAGCCTTCTTTGCAGCTTCTGCTGCTGTATATACTTTAAAGCCCTGCTTTTCAGCCTTTGCCCAAGATTTTGAACCTTCATAAAGACCGATAATGACATCACAACCTGACTCCTTAAGGTTGAGTGCATGAGCATGACCCTGACTACCATATCCGATAATGGCGATTGTCTTGCCATCCAATAAAGATAAATTACAATCATCCTGATAAAAAATTCTTGCTTCTGCCATTTTATTTTCCTCCTGTGAAAATTAATTAATATATGTGAAGTACAGACTATCGCCTGCGCTATCGACAATTTTAATCTGCTTAATCGAAATCATCAAGCATTACCTCAGCACCTCTGCTTAGTCCTGCAATACCTGTTCTCACAAGTTCCTTGATCTCATAACCGTCAAGAAGTTTGATAAATGCATTAAGCTTTGTCTGATTTCCGGTAAGTTCTATCATCATAGTGTCAACTCCGACATCTACTATCTTACCTCTGAATGTATCAGCTATAGCTATTATCTCAGGTCTGTTTGATGCCTCTACACCAACTGTAATCAAAACCAGCTCCCTGCATACTGAATGTCCGCTCTTAAGTTCCTTGACACATCTTACATCCTCAAGCTTTGCAAGCTGTTTTTCAATCTGGTCAAGGATGTGGTCATCTCCCCTGACTACGACAGTCATGCGTGAATACTCAGCATTTTCTGTTTCACCAACCGTGAGACTGTCTATATTGTAACCACGTCTGCTGAACAATCCCGATATACGGCTAAGTACACCTGACGTGTTATCAACCAATATTGATAATACTTTCTTTTTCATAAGTTTCCTCCAAAACAGGATTTTAAATCGATAACAGTCCGTCAATATTTAATATTTATAATCGTGTAAATATTAAATGAACTTTATCTTAACTACCATGTTTCATTTTAGCAATATGACAATGGTTTGTCAATAAACTAAAAAATAAAAAAACATATTTATATCATTCCACTTTTCTTTACTTTGAGCAAACCGCTTTTTACTTTACTTTTTTTAGTATTTTTCACTACATACTTAATTTTACCTGATGAATACTTTAATTGTGTTATATAGTATGAATTTCCGTATTTTTTAACGGGACTCCATATAAGTTTTGCATTTTTTTCTTTGTAGTTAAAAATATAAAGCCTGTTATAAGCCGTATAATAATACTTATTGCTGTTAAACTTTATAAAACAACTGCCTTTTACTTTTAACAGACATTTTGCTTTTCCGGAACTGATATGTGCCCTTTTATATATTCCTGAAGTGTTCATAAACACCCAGTAACTTCCCCTGTAATCAAATGCACTCGTCACTTTCTTAAAATAAGCCGTATCATAAATTTTGCTGTTCACACCAGATGAATCAAACCCTGAATACCCATGATTTTTCATATATTTATCACTCGCAAGAAAATACTTGTGATACACCACTCCATCCTGATTTTTGCCGTTGTCACTGTCAACAGAATCATCCCATGTAACATCAACATTATACCAGTTTGAACCTATCTTAATCTGATTCCACACATGATCCATATACTCCGAATCAACGAAATGCACTGAGAATCCCAGTTTTTCCATAACCGCAGCATATGCAAGTGAATAACCCTGGCAGTTTCCTTTATGTTTTACCAGGACACCATACTCGGTAAGTCTTGAATTATTTGAACCCTTATCCTCATATGAAGTATCCTTTGCTATCTGGTCATGAACAAAAAGAGCCTTGTCAACACTGTTCATCCCAGGCTTTATCTTAGAAGTTATCTTGTTTATCTCTTTATTTAGCTTTGCTGCAGCTTTTTTTATAGCAGCCTCTTTTACTGAACCGTTTGTTTTTTTATATTCTGATGCATAACCAAGTTCTATCTTTGTTATTTTTCCGGTTGTCCCTGTATATTCCAGAGAATAGCTGTGATTGTTATAAAATATCATTGTTGTCTTATTTACAACCTCAGTCATAATCTCTTTTATAGTGCTTTTATCACTGTCAACATAAAGTTCAAAAGAACTTACATCCACTTCTGTTTTATAATTTTTGTATGCCTGTATGACTTTTGTTTTCAACCTTTCATAATCCGTCTTTTCCATTGCCGATACTCTTTGCCCAAGAGCATCTGAAAAACACATGAGCATACATATAAGCATACAGCAGATGTATATACATCTGCTGTGCCTAAAACATATGTCTTTCTTCAACATAAACATATCTGTGATATATTTTTCTCTTTTCTCATTTAATATCTCTTTAGTTCTTATAGCAATACACCTGCCTAACCATTGATAATCCTGCGTGCAGAAATATACCATCTTTTAATCATCTGCAACACCTATAAGATGGTTGATAAACTGCTGCGCCGTACGGCCTGAAATACCGCCGTGGCTTAATTCCCACTTGTTTGCCTCAAGCCTTAACTCGTCCTCTGTAAGCTTAATCTCAGGATATTTCTTTGCAAGATTGATAACAATATCAAAATATTCCTGCTGTGATGGTCTGTAGTAACCAATCGTAACACCAAATCTTGCAACAAGCGATAACTTCTCCTGCATGGTATCTGAGCGGTGAAGTTCATCCTTCGACATATCGGAACGGTCGCTCCATGTCTCTCTTATAAGATGTCTTCTGTTTGAAGTTGCATATATAAGAATATTGTCAGGTTTCGTTTCAAGACCGCCCTCTATAACAGCTTTAAGATATTTATATTCAATCTCAAATTCCTCAAATGAGAGATCATCCATATAGATTATAAATCTATAATTTCTGTTCTTTATCTCAGAGATTATCGTCGAGAGATCTTTAAATTCATGCTTATAAACCTCTATCATTCTAAGTCCCTGACTGTAATATTTATTTAAGATAGCCTTGATACTCGTTGACTTTCCTGTACCTGCATCACCGAAAAGAAGAACATTGTTTGCTTTCTTTCCCTTTACGAATGCCTCAGTGTTTTCAATAAGTTTCTGTTTCTGTGACTCATATCCTATAAGGTCATCAAGTGACATATTTCCCGTTGTCGTGATAGGCTCTAATATCTCACCTGCCTGTCTCGTATTCTCATTGTGATTTACTCTGAATGCCTTATTAAGACCAAACTTTCCGACACCGTAAGTCCTGTAAAAATCTGTTACTATCTTATACATCTCAGACTCATCTTCTGCCTTTTCAATATCAGTGCTAAGCTGCTGGACTTTCTCGCTTACGCTCTTATTAAATATCTGCTCACTTTTAACGATTGCCTTATAATTTAACACGACACTGAAACAGTCGATTCCAAGCTCTTTTTCAATAGCCGAAAAATCATAGTCAAAAAGCTGTTTGAATATGGCAAAATCTCCCTTTGCAAACTCGTTTACCGTACCCTCGTTCGCTCCAACTTTCTCAGAGACGAGAGTGAATGGATTTTCACTCATCGCAAGGAGAAATGCAAGGTAATTATGCCAGAGATTTTTGTCAAAACCGTAGCGTGTTGAAAGGTCAAGAAGATTATGTATCTGGTCATATATCTCCGTAATAAGATCCTCTTTCACATACTGACCTGTTGAAAACCTCTGAAAAATGTCGGCAAGCTTAAATAAAATGCTGTCTTTTCCTATATTTCTGTAAATTACAAGTTTTGATGTCAAACGATACATCGAAAAATCGCCTCCAATTTTTAACTTCTGTTATTTATTTCTAAAACCAACTCTTAGCTGTATATCTTATGCAATTACGATTGCACAAATTTTTAACATCTAATCATAGTTACATTTTAATTTATAAATTTAATTTTTTTACATTCTCTCAGGTGCTTCAAGTCCTAAAAGATCGATAGCTGTTTCAAGAACTTTTCCAACCAATGCACTGAGTTTTATATATGAGTCTCTCTGCTTTTCATTTTCATTTGTCACTATCTTATTTTCATGATAGAACTTATTGAATGTATCTGAAAGTTCATATACGAACTGGCATATCTTGTGCGGTGCGTGCTCCTCAAATGCAGCGTTTACTGTCTCTGACCACTTTGTGAGGGCGAGCATCACATCTGTCTCAGATTTGCTGTCAGCAGGCTCAATAGCTGATTTTTCATCAACAGTTATATTCTGTGCTTTTACTTTTGCAAGAAGTGATTTTGTGCGGACTATCGTATATAAGATATATGGTCCTGTATTTCCCTCAAATGATGTAAATCTGTCAACATCGAATATATAATCTTTTGATGCCTGATTGCTTAAGTCACCGTATTTGATGGCTGCAAGGCTTATCTTAGCTGCCGCATCATCTATCATATCCTTGTCCATATCCCTGTCTTTCATCTTGTCAAGTACCTGTTCATTTACATCTTCAAGAAGTTTTTCAAGCCTTAACACTCCGCCGTCACGAGTCTTAAATGGTTTGCCGTCCTTGCCGTTCATAGTACCGAATCCTACGAACTCAAGTTTTACATCTTCACCGATTATCTTTGTCTTTCTCGCACATCTGAATACCTGCTCGAAGTAAAGCGACTGTCTCTTATCAACTACATAGATTATCTCATCAGGATCAAAAAGTCTGCGTCTCTCAACGATAGTCGCAAGGTCAGTTGTATTGTAAAGAGTTGCTCCGTTTGATTTAAGAATCATACAAGGTGGTATTTCTTTTGTGTCAGTCTCCTCTTTTACATCAACGACAAGTGCCCCCTGATCGATGTGTGCATATCCACCGTCTTTCATATCCTGCACCATCTGTGGAATATATGGCTGTGCATCAGACTCTTTCTTCCAGAGGTCAAACTCTACATTTAACTTTGTATAAATCTTCTTTAAATCTGCAACAGACACATTGATAATGTGCTGCCAGAGTGCAAGATAACCTTTTCTTCCCGACTGGAGTTCGGCTGTTGCTGTCTGTGCTTCCTCTTTATACTCCGGATGCTCTTTTGAATAACCTGATGCATAAGGATATATCTCCTCGAGGTCAGACATTGTAAATGGAGGCTCTGTAGGATATTCCCCGTCAAAACTCTCATCAAAATATACAAGTTCAGGTTTGCGGTGTTTTAACTCTGTAATGATAAGACCTATCTGAAGTCCCCAGTCTCCAAGATGAACATCACCGATTACCTTATGTCCAAGATAACGCGCCGTTCTCTTTATGCTCTCACCGATAACTGCTGAGCGAAGATGCCCCACATGGAGTGGTTTTGCAACATTTGCTCCGCCGTAGTCGATAACTATTGTTTCCGGATTTTCGGCTTTATCAAGACCGAGTGTCTCTGATGCCGCCATCTTATTTATGTAATCAGCAAGAAATCTGTCACTTACACTCATATTTATAAATCCTGGTGCCTGTGCAGCTATCTCCTTAAAACTTTCACTGTCTTTTAAAAATTCAACAACTTCATTTGCCATCTGTATAGGAGCTTTGTGGTACTCTTTAGCTGCCGCAAGCGCTCCGTTACACTGATACTGGCAAAGATCAGGTCTGTTTGAAACACCAACCTTTGCATATTTCTTATCATAGCCCGCTTTTTCAAAAGCAGCACTAAGTTCTTCCTGTAATATCTCGATTACTTTTTTCATTAAAATTTATTCCTCCAATCTGTCTATTTCATCAAAAAATCCCGCAAATGTCTTTTTACAGCACATAGGATTTAATATTGTCATTCCATCACCTGCAAGTCCGGTAACCGCAAATGACATTGCAACTCTGTGGTCATTATATGTCTCTATATTTGTGTTTTTAGGTGTATCGGGATGTATCTTTACACCGTCAGGCAGTTCATTACATAATATCCCCATCTTAGCCAGTTCGTCAACAATAACTTTTATCCTGTCGGATTCCTGACCTCTTATATGTGCTATCCCCGTTATAGTAACTTCCGAGTCAGCAAAAGGTGCTATCGCCGCAAGCGTAAGAGCCTGGTCTGAAAAATCTGACATTTTAACTTCCATTCCTTTTAACTTACCGTCAGGTCCCTTAAGCCAGAGATTTTGTCTGCCATCACGCTCCCAGCTTACAGTGCATCCCATCTTTTCAAGCAGTTTTATAAACTTCATGTCACCCTGAAGCGACTCTTTACGCATACGCTTAACCATAGCCCACTTTCCTGTCGCCGCCGCAAGTGCATAAAAATAACACGCCGCCGATACATCAGGCTCTATATCATAATCTCTTGCAATATAATCTCCACCTCTTACACGGTAGCTGTCATTTTCAAGTTTTTCAACACCCCTATGCCCAAACTGTTTCATCATCTGCTCAGTCATCTCAACATATGACCTTGCCTCTCTCGTCCCTGTCATTTTAATAGTAACATCATCAAATGCAATCGGTAAGACCATCAAAAGTGCACTTAAAAACTGACTGCTCCTGTCTATGTTTAGAGCAACAGCCTTAGGCTCATTTATTCTTTCTATATTTAATAATTTTTTCTTAGGTTCATCTGCCTTATCATTATTTAATTTTACTTTTCCTGATATATCAGTCCTGTTTTTTTCAGGTTCATCCGAATATATCTCAGCTTTTTCTTTAACATCTCCGACAGGATTTCTTCCATATAAAATACCTCTTACTTTCATTGGGAAAGTATATTCTTCACCGAGCCATGTAAACTCTGCCCCAAGACTTTCAAGTGCCTCAAGCAGTTCACGCATAGGCCTTTTTCTCATCTGGTCTGACGAATCAAGCACATACTCACCATCCCCCATTGCCGTAAAAGCCGTAAGAAACCTTGCCGCAGTTCCTGCACTGCCCACATATATCCCGGCAGTTTTATTTGGAATATTTCCTCCATGCCCCTCGATTATGACAGTGCACCTTTTCTCATCAGCTTCAACTTTAAATCCCATACTTTCAAGTGCCTTTAAAAAGTGAACCGAGTCCTCACTAAACGCTGCTCCCTCAAGCCTCGATGTTCCGTCTGCCATCGCAGCGAGCAGAAGTGCCCTGTTTGTCATGCTTTTTGAACCTGGAACTTCTGCCACTATATCTTCTTTTAAATATTTTTTTACTTTGTAACTTGTCATTATCTTAATCCTTGTTTTTATGATGTTTAATGTATTGCATTATTAATATTTTCCAAATAAATTTTTAATCCTCACATCATTTTTATTTATTAGAAATTGCTATCTTATAGTGTACGATACAGCAAAGATTTAGTCAAATTATTTCTTTATAGCTATTATCTTACATAATTTCTCCACCGTTTTTTCTATATTACTCTCTTCGACACCGAGATAATTCATCACAAATATATGCTCTGTTCTGTTTTCTTTCAGATGGTAAAAGCCCGACAGCGGTGACATTTTTATCCCCTCTTTTGCTGCCCGTCTTACAAATTCTTCATCACTGTATTTCGTTTTTATCTCCATCAAAAACTGCAGCCCTGCATCCTCTTCATGCACTGTAACATATTTGTTGAGTTTACTTTTCTTTATAGCCAAAAACAGTTTTTTTCGCTTGTCCGAATAATATTTTCTCATTCTGTTTATATGCTTCTCAAAACACCCCTCGTCTATAAACTTTGCAAGCGTGTACTGTTCAAAATTTGACACTGTACATGAATAGAAAAACAGCGTTTTATAAAATTTATCCAACAATTTTTCCGGCAGTACCATATAACTAATTCTGACTGTTGACGAAAGTGTTTTTGTAAATGTATTTATGTAGATGACTTTCTCCGACACATCTATACTTTGCAATGCAGGTATTGGCTGTCCGTTCAGCCTAAGCTCACTGTCATAATCATCTTCTATTATATATCTTTCTTCATCCTGATTTGCCCATCCTAAAAGTTCATATCTCCTGCTTATCGGCATTACTATTCCTGTCGGGAAATGATGCGACGGTGTGATATGAAGTATGTCTATCTTTTTTTCACTTATCTGCGATGGAATAACACCGTACTCATCCATTCCTATATAATCCTGTTTTACACCGTGACACCTGTAAATTTTTGAAATCTTATCGTATCCGGGATCTTCAACACCATATTTCTTGTCCATTCCAAGAAGCTGTATGATAAGACCATAAAGATACTCAGTACCCGCTCCGACTATTATCTGTTCGGGGGCAACTATCATTCCCCTGAACTCCTTAAGATGCTTTGCTATTGCCCTTCTAAGCTCCATAGCACCACCACTTGGTGGATTTGTCATAAGTGCATTTTGCTGTTCTGATAAAACCTGCCTTATCAGTTTTGTCCATATGGTAAAAGGAAACATATCGGAAATCATTCTGTTTTTTGTAAAATCCGCAATATATCTTCCCTCTGTCCGAGCCTGTGAAATTGCAAATTCCTCATCAATCCTGTCACACATTTTTTCTTTCACAAGATTTATATGCTCAACACCATTTTTAATAGAAGTCTTTTCCCTCTCATTTTCCATTGCACTACTGTCCCAGATATAACCACTTTTAATATCAGAAACATAATAGCCTTTTTTGGAAATCGAATATATATATCCCTCGGCAAGCAACTGGGCATATGCATTCTCAACCGTAATGACGCTTATACCCAGATTTTTTGCAAGACTTCTCTTTGACGGAAGTTTTTCATTTTTCTCCAAGACCCCTTTTTTTATATCATTTTTGATACATTTATATAAATGTTCATAAAGTGAATCTGAACCTATATCTGCAAATGAATATGTAAGCATATCTGTTAATCCTTTCAAACTGACCTTTTTGAATATGTTTATTTTGACGATTTTTTTATATCCAGATACTATTATAATCTTGTGTATGCTGAATGTAAAGAATATTACATTTTAATACAAAGCTGTTGGGGGCAAAAGGTATTTTGACCCTAACTGATGCTCAGGATTGCTTCATTGCTACGCAATTTTCGCAATCCTGCTAACATCATACAAATTTAAAATAAACATTTAAGAAATTTGGAGGAAAAACGATGAATAAAAGATATGAACTTAATAAAGAACTTGCACAAATGTTAAAAGGTGGAGTTATCATGGATGTAACTACTCCTGAACAGGCAAAGATTGCACAGGAAGCCGGTGCCTGTGCTGTTATGGCACTTGAGAGAATCCCTGCTGACATAAGAGCAGCCGGTGGTGTTTCAAGAATGAGTGACCCTAAAATGATAAAAGGTATTCAGGAAGCAGTTTCAATCCCTGTAATGGCAAAATGCCGTATTGGTCACTTTGCAGAAGCCCAGGTACTTGAAGCCATTGAGATTGATTACATAGATGAAAGCGAAGTATTATCGCCAGCCGATGATGTTTACCATATCAATAAGAGAGATTTCAAAGTTCCTTTCGTATGTGGAGCAAAAGACCTTGGCGAGGCACTCAGAAGAATCAACGAAGGCGCATCTATGATTAGAACAAAAGGTGAACCGGGAACAGGTGACATCGTTCAGGCAGTAAGACATATGCGTATGATGAACAGTGCAATAAGAAAGCTCACAAGCCTTAGAGAAGATGAACTTTTTGAAGCAGCAAAACAGTATCAGGTACCTTATGAACTTGTAGAGTATGTTCACGAGAACGGTAAACTTCCTGTTGTAAACTTCGCAGCCGGCGGTGTTGCTACTCCTGCTGATGCAGCACTTATGATGCAGCTTGGTGCTGAAGGTGTATTCGTAGGTTCCGGTATATTCAAATCAGGAAATCCTGCAAAAAGAGCCGCTGCTATCGTAAAGGCAGTAACAAACTATACAGATGCAAAACTTATAGCAGAACTTTCAGAGGATTTAGGAGAAGCAATGGTCGGTATCAATGAACAGGAAATTGCACTTCTTATGGCTGAAAGAGGTAAATAAGGAGAAAAAATCATATACGCAAATTTTTTCACTAAATAAATTTGAAAATCAGAAAAGAGGGATACGGCTATGAATATTGGAGTCTTAGCTTTACAGGGTGCTTTTATTGAGCATGAAAAGGTACTTGATAAACTTGGTGTTGATTATACGGAGCTTCGTCAGAAATCTGACCTTGATACCAAACTTGACGGTATCATTCTTCCCGGCGGTGAGAGTACGGTTCAGGGAAAACTTTTAAGAGAGCTGGATATGTTTGAGAATATAAAAGAACAGATTGAGGATGGTCTTCCCGTTCTCGCCACTTGTGCCGGTATGATTCTTCTTGCTAAGGATATTGAAGATGATGACACTAAACACCTCTCAACACTTCCTATCACAGTTAAAAGAAATGCTTACGGCAGACAGCTCGGAAGTTTTTATACGGAAAGTGATTATGAGGGACTTGGTGAAATCCCGATGACTTTTATACGCGCACCCTTTGTTGCCGAGGCAAAACCGGAAGTCGATGTAACGGCTGTTGTCAATGACAATATCGTAGGAGTTGAATATAAAAATCAAATTGCCATCTCTTTCCATCCTGAACTTGATGAGAGTACGAAAATTCATGAAAGATTTTTGAAAATGTGTGAAAGTCCCACTGTTGCACAAGCATAAATTTGAGATATAATGTAAAATCATCTATACTCAATAAATAAAATACACTTTATGTTGCAAATTAAAAAGCTGCTTGTTTTAATTTTAACAGGCAGCTTTTATTAAAACTGTAAAATTATTAAAATTCTCCCCACTCAAACCCATTTGTTTTTATGATACACAATCTCTCACTTAGTATATTTCTATACATATTATCTTAATACAAAAATATATACACCTGAAATAATTCCGCCCACAATTTTGATGTTAAAATATTACATCCATCTATAATCATGCATCCTGTTTTCTCAACTCCCTGACTTTCTGCATAAACACCGGCTTATTGGCAAATACAAAACTGCGCTTACTGTAATTATAATTTATCACATCAAGCATATCATCTTCCGTTCTCAATATGCAGTCATTTATATCTATGTAAATCTTTTCTCCTGAAAGGTCGTCTATATCAAATATATTATCACATATGACTATCTCTTTTACACCAGCCGCCGCTTTTTCGCACCACTTTATGTCATATCCCAAATTCTTTGCAAGAATTCTTACTCTCTCTGCCATTACGGAATGTTCATTTTCATTTATATAAAAACTGTCTGCACTTTCAAAAAGTTCCCTGAAAGGCTTCTCATTGAAATCAAGTTCAAATATTCTGTTTTCACCTGCTTTTCCGGTAATTCCATGAATGGCATCATCGTATGCGAGCATTACCGTTTTTGCCCGGTTGTATTCGCCATTGTGAAGTCCCTCATATACTATCTGGAACATTGAATTTAAAAATGTGTCTGTCATTCTGTCTAGGTCTTTTTCAGTTGTGTACTTTACAAAGAAATTTATCCAGTTTCTCCACGCATAATATGTAGGAAATGTGTTTACAGTTTCCTTTTTTGCCCCCATTGCATGAAGTGCTTTTGATGTTCCTACAGATGCCACTTTCATTCCTGACTTATTGCAAAGATAACACCACTCCGTATCATCCCAGTAAAGAAAATTTTCTTCAGGCATAAATCCAATCTTATCTATCGTGCTTCTTCTTATCATAAGCGAGCAGGCAGCTACACTGTCTACATAAAGATAATCAGGCATGGATCCATCCTCATACATATCAAGATGAGGTACATCCGTACAGAAATATTCAAAATCTATCGTCTGTCCGAACTGCTGAATATAATCAGGTGCTTCAAGATGATATATCTTTGATGCCGCCATACCCACTTCGTCATGCTCCTCAAGAAATTCATATAGATTTCCTATTGCATTTTCATCGAGCATCGCATCATTGTCAACACACATAAGATATTCATATCCCTCTTTGTATGCCGCACGAAGTCCTGTATTAAATCCGCCCGAACCACCAAGATTTTCTTTATTTACAATAAGTCTTACCTTATCACCGTATTTTTCCTTAATAGCCTCCGGTGCACCATCTGTTGACGCATTGTCAACCACATACAGATCATAATCAGTAAATTTATTTTCAAGGATACACTGAATACATTCAAGCACCTTGTCAACTTTATTAAAATTACATATTACTATACCTATTTTCTTCAATATTATATCCCCTTTCCGATTATTCCTTCCAGTTCATTAAATAACAAACTGTGATATGTGCCTATAGTACCTTTCCCTACACTTTTTATATCGGTCGAAACACCGGTATTCTTTGCTGTTTCTTTCCAGACTTTTCCTGCTGAGTATGCCGTATAAAAATACTTCTCACTTAATCCATGTTTTCTGTCATATTTACTTCCATTTATTCCAGTTTCTGTTTTATTGTCCGCTGTTTCTGCAAATTGAATTTTGCTCCTATCGCCCGCCGCAGATACATGAGACAAATATGCCCCCGCTGCAAACAATGCACAGAGAGCAGACAGCATACATCCCGTTCCGCTGACTTTTCTCATCCTGCTGTCCCCACCATCTATTTTTAACACATTTTCCCCATCGGAGATAATGTCAATATTTCCACTTATAAAAGCAACCGTATTATATTTACCGGCAAGAGCCATTGCTGCTCTTTCCTGTTCCTCCTCCGACAGTTTTATACTACTCTCCACTCCGTTTGATTTGATTTTTATATTTTCTTTATCTTCTGACAACCCTATTTTATTTTCAGAAAAATCACTCTTTAATCTTTCTTTAGTGCTAAAATCTGCTTCTTCTATGTTAAGTTTTTCAAAATCAAATAAATTCTTTGCTTCTCTGCCAAAATTTTTAAATTCAAGCAAAATCTTTGCCTCTTCCTGGTTACATCTTATTATGTCAGGGTGCACATTTGCAAGTATGTCCTTTGCACATTTTTTTCTATAATTACTTGCACCGACTCCGACAGGGTCAAATATCACCGGATGTCCGAGTTTATTTGCAAATTTTCCTGCCGCAATATATGCCGCTATCTTTTCATCAGACGGCACTCCCATATTTAAAAGCGTTGCCGATGTAATCTGCGTTATCTCCTCCATTTCCTTTATGTCCTGTGCCATTATCGCACTTCCACCTGCTGCAAGCAGCATATTTGCAACATCCTGCATAGTCACAACATTTGTAAGGCAGTGCACATTTGGAGCTGTGCTTTTTATATACCCGATATTTTCATTTACTATATTTTCCAGGGCTCGTTTGCTCTTTATGACACTGCTTTTGATACTGCCACTTTTTGTAGTATCATTCTTCGCCTCATCTTTCTTAAACTTTTCACCAAATTTATTTTTTTCATTATCTGAGTCTTTAGACTTTTCATCTATCATCATAATAAACTTCCTTATTTTTATACAATATGTTCATCACATCTACTCAAAAAACTCCGTCACTCCACTCTTTTTAAGTGCAGTCACAAGTACAAATGCAAGAATACTTCCTGCTACAGTTGATATAAGAAACGGAACAACATACACAAACATTCCTATATCCTGAAGTCCCATCGCATATTTTGCCACCGGATAAGCCGCTATTCCACCAAGCACACCTGTTCCAAATGCCTCGGCAACACAGGTAGGAAGCACCTTTTTTGAAAATTTATAGACAAGACCACAGCATAAAGCACCGACCATACTTCCCGGAAATGCAAGAAAACTTCCAAGCCCTAAGATATTTCTGAGCAAACTTGCCACAAAAGCAATACCAACACTGTAACCGGGTCCTAAAAGAACCGCCGACAAAATATTTATCATGTGCTGAACAGGTGCACACTTACTTGATGCAACAGGCACACTAAGCATACTTCCCACCACCGCAAGAGCCGTAAAAACACCTGCCATAGCTAGTTTCTTTGTTGTTTTTGATTTCATTTTTATCCTCTTTTCTTATTATATGTACTCTCGGTATCTCCTCAAAACGAGTCATTTATCCCTCAAAAAAACACTCCCAAAGCAATACTTTTTCGGGTTTAATACAAAATTTACTCATTTACACAAGTCTGGCAGTCACTGTCAAACCATTGAATAAATAACAACCTTTAGGGTATTCACTTTGAGAGTGTATATATTTACTTGTAAATATATTTTTAGACTGTAAACATAAATGTACTTAATGTATCATTGAGCCCGTACACCAATTATATTAAGCCATAAATTCTTTAACTTTTGCGTAGATACCTTCACTGTCAAGACCGTATTTCTTGATAAGTTCTACTGCAGGACCAGACTCGCCGTAAGTATCATTTACACCAATCTTAAGAACCTTAGTTGGTGCTTTTGCACTGAGACAATCACATACTGCACTTCCAAGTCCACCAATAACAGAGTGTTCCTCAATAGTAACAACTTTTCCTGTCTCCTTAGCAGCCGCAACTATGAGTTCCTCATCGAGAGGTTTGATAGTATGAATATTGATAACTTTCGCATCAATTCCATCTGCTGCAAGTTTTTCTGCTGCCGCAAGTGTCTCAGAAACCTCAAGTCCTGTTGCAACAAGTGTTACATCTTTTCCTTCGCGGAGAACAACACCTTTTCCAAGTTCAAATTTGTAATCAGGTCTGTCGTTTATTACAGGTACGGCAAGTCTTCCGAAACGGATATATACCGGACCTTCATGGTCAAGTGCTGCCTTTACTGCTGCTTTTGCTTCAACATCATCTGATGGATTCATAACTACCATTCCCGGAATTGTACGCATAAGTGCAAGGTCTTCACAACACTGATGTGTCGCACCGTCTTCACCTACTGAAATTCCTGCATGAGTTGCACCAATCTTTACATTGAGTTTCGGATATCCTACTGAGTTGCGAACCTGCTCAAAAGCACGTCCTGCTGCAAACATTGCAAATGAACTTACAAATGGGATTTTTCCTGTTGTTGCAAGTCCTGCCGCAATACCCATCATGTTACACTCAGCAATACCACAATCTATATGTCTTTCAGGATAAGCTTTCTTGAAGATACCTGTCTTTGTTGCTGCTGCTAAGTCAGCATCAAGTACAACAAGATTTGGATACTGCTCTGCAAGCTCTGTCAAAGCATTACCATAGCTTTCTCTTGTAGCAATTTTCTTTACTTCTGCCATTTTTTCCTCCTATCTGCTTATTTCAAGCCCTCACCGATTTTTTCAAGGTCAGCCATTGCCTGTGCATACTGCTCATCATTTGGAGCTGTACCATGCCAGCTTACATTGTTCTCCATGAAAGATACACCTTTACCTTTCACACTCTTCATAATGATAGCCGTAGGCATTCCTTTAGTTTCTCTTGCTTTCTTAAATGCATCTGCAATCTGTTCAAAATCGTGTGCATCAATCTCAATAACATTGAAATTAAATGCCTTAAACTTGTCTGTAATAGGATATGGTGAACAAACATCCTCAATCTTTCCGTCAATCTGAAGTCCGTTATTATCAACAATAACACAAAGATTATCAAGTTTTCTTGCTCCGGCAAACATAGAAGCCTCCCAGACCTGTCCTTCCTGAATCTCACCATCACCAAGAAGTGTATATACTCTGTATGATGCATCATCAAGCTTTGCTGAAAGAGCCATACCAACTGCTGCTGATATACCCTGTCCGAGTGAACCGCTTGACATATCAACGCCCGGAATATGCTTCATGTCAGGATGCCCCTGAAGATATGAACCTACATGACGGAGTGTCTTTAAATCTTCAACTGGGAAAAATCCTCTCTGTGCAAGTGTTGAATATAAACCTGGTGCGATATGACCTTTTGATAAAACGAAACGATCTCTGTCTGCTTTCTTAGGATCTTTAGGGTCGATATTCATCTCCTCAAAATATAAATATGTTAAGAGGTCTGCTGCAGATAAAGATCCACCCGGATGTCCTGATTTTGCGCTGTGTACTGCTGTAACAATGCCCTTGCGGACTTCATTTGCAGTTTTCTTTAATGCTAAAATATCCATGATATCTTCCTTTCTCTCAAAATTATTTTTATATGCCATACTCAATCTGTTATTACGGCACTTTCAAGTTTGTGCAAAGCACAAATCTTGTGCATGAAAATTTATTTTCATGCTTTATTCTCCAAAAACAGCTATGCTGTCATTTCCGGTATTCTCAGCTTACTATTTACCAAAGACAGCTATGCTGTCACTTCCGGTATTCTCAGCTTACTATTTACCAAAAACAGCTATGTAGTCCTTCTGGAATTTTTCAATACCCTGATCTGTAAGAGGATGCTTTGTCATCTGTTCTATTACACTGTAAGGAACTGTTGCAATGTCTGCACCTGCAAGTGCACAGTCTGTTACATGGATAGGGTTACGAACGCTTGCTGCAATTATCTCTGTCTTAATCTCAGGATAGTTTGCAAAAATATCTGCAATGCTCTGGATAAGATCGATACCAGGTGTTGAAATATCATCAAGACGGCCGAGGAATGGTGAAACATAAGCTGCACCTGCTCTTGCTGCAAGAAGTGCCTGGTTTGCTGAGAAGATAAGTGTTACATTACATTTAATTCCCTCACTTGAAAGAACTTTTGTTGCCTTAAGACCTTCAACTGTCATAGGAATCTTAACGATCATGTTCTTGTGAAGTTTTGCAATTTCTCTTCCTTCTTTAATCATTCCCTCTGCATCTACTGTTGTAGCTTTAACCTCTCCACTGATAGGTCCGTCAACGATTTCAGCGATTTCTTTTAAAACTTCTTCCTGGCTCTTTCCACCCTCTTTTGCGATAAGTGACGGATTTGTTGTTACACCACAGATAACTCCCATATCATTGGCTTTCTTAATGTCCTCAATCTTTGCTGTGTCTACGAAAAATTTCATACTCTTATTTCCTCCTTAAAATATCATTGTTTATTTTTTTTTAAATTATTATATAAAACTCTAAACGAGTTTGTTAATGTGATTATACAACTTTTACTACCTAAGGTCAACGATATGATTAAATTCATTTGACAAAATTTTAATTTGCCGCATTTTCTCCTCAGCCGGCTTATAACCTTTAACATATATTTTACAGAAAAAATCAATAAAACCAGAAGTTTTTCCAGTCATTCTTATATACCCTGTAAGGTCTGCCGCCGGTTTTAAAGCCTTTTATCAGCTTTCCTGCCGAATCAGTTTCAATAAACTTTCCTTTATCACTGCAGCAATATATATATCTGCTGTCTCCTTTTATTATATTGCCATTATTTGATGTTTTTTCAAAAGCCTTTTTTTCCGAAACACGATAATTTTTTGCAGATTCATTTACCTTAAACTGGTAATAATATGACTTATCATTTGATTTCTTTGCATATTTTCCTGCATTATTGTTCAACATTGTTATCAGAGTGCCTGACGAATTGCTGGTAAGTGCATTTTGTCCATACTGTGATCTAAACGGATCAGGCTTTTTCTTTCCCTGATTTAAAATAGACTCTATACTGTCAGTATCGTCTGTTGCTGAAGGATCTGCAGTTGCCGACTCATCTGCATCATCTTTAGAATATTTCTTAAGAACTTTTTTCTTAAGATTTTTACATTTTGCCCATATGTCCTTATCGGCAATAATGTAATCAAGCTTTGGAAGCAGACTTCCCACATTGCTGACCTTAAATATACTTGACAGCGATTTTGAACTTATAATAAGTTTGTTCGTTCCGCAGACCTGAACTGAATTTATATCTATCCAGTTTGCCTTTTTACCGGATTTTTTATACATCTCTGAAAGAAAATTATCAAAATCAAGTGCAAGACTTACTTTTCCCGTCTCAAGCTCAAGGCTCATTATCCTGCTGTTTCTTGAAGTCTTTTTTCCGAGTGCACTAGCTATAAAATATATATTTCCATAACCGTCATAAGCAAACTCTCCATCCTGCTTATATCCGTTTACCTGATAAATTCTTGTAACCTGACCGAGATCATTTATCCTTGTAAATTTATTTGCTGAACACGGATAAACAATATTGTCATATATTATCTGCATATTTTTTGCCACATTAGCTTCAAGCGGCATCTCACTCCTTAAAACTCCTGAGTTGTCATACATTGCAATAACATTTTTTCTGACTTTCTTTGTAACTGTCTTTTTGACACGCTTTGTTACTTTTTTGCCATTCTTTGTAACTTTTTTTGTAACAATCTTTACTGATTTTTGTGCTGTCGTCCTTCCATTACCAAATACCGTATAAAGACCATTGCTTATTTCCTGTCTGCTTCTTCCATCACATGTTGAAATTCTTGTTTTCGCCTGTGTAGCACTCTTAGGTATATCTACCGCATATACTATACTTTTTGATAACTGGTCTTTTCTGTTGTACAGCTTTAATGTTATGTAATTTCTCATTCCCGGAACAAGACCTATAAGCTGATATTCATGCTCTGTTGATACATTGCCGCTGCCGTCTGCTATAAGTGTTCTCGTAAAATCAGGAATTTTGCGGTCTTTAACGGAAATCGTATATTTACAATAACATCTTCCATCCGTCTTAAAATACACATACATAGAACAATAATTTGTTCCATAAGGATTATATGCCCACAGTGCATCTTCAGGCGTATAATCTTTTGCTTTCTTTTTGATATTTGTGATATTCTCCTCAGCTCTTGCTGAATTGCTCTGATTATAAACATCTTTAATTGATTTATAATTTATCGTAACCACATTTTTATGTCGTCCTGACAGATAAAGATTGTTTATATCAAGCTGCTTTACATCATCTATTGCCTTTCCATGTTGATCGGCAAGCAGGTCTTTTTCTTCTTTTATCTTTGCCTTATCTTCGCCACTAAGTCCGTTTGATATGTCACTCATTTTCCATACGAATATTCCCATACCTGCAAGCATAACTATACTTGTGATCAATATCGTCATCAATTTTTTCTTCATCTTTGTATGCCCTCATTTCTCTAAAACTTAATTTCTGCCGGTCATGCTATAGCCGCAAATGGCAGCACCTAATCTAATACTAAGCAATCTTTATAAATCAACCTCTTCTTTTAATCTTTTATATATATCAGGATAATTTCTTTTTATATTGACTGGTTTCATATCCGCATCAAGCAGACAATGCTCACTTTTTCCCGTTGTGACAAGCTCCCCAGCCTCATTTGTAATATTGTACTCCACACTTAATTTCATACCATTATATTTTACAAGTCTTGAGCTTATAATTGCTTTATCTCCAAAATGAAGCGGTTTAATATATTTACACTCTACTCCAAGCACAGGCATTATAAGTCCCATATCCTCGACTTTTTTATAATCAAGTCCTATTTTCTTTAGATAATCTATTCTCGCTTCTTCAAAAAAGCGTATATAATTAGAATGATGTACTATCCCCATTCTGTCAGTCTCATAATAATTTATTGTGTGCTCATACACAGTACCCTTTTCATCCATAACTTACTGCCTCCCAAAATAATGGTTTTCTTTTGCACCCGCAGTGCTGACAATAACAAATAGTTGTTGCTTTACTTATCCATACCTATTATAATTATAACTTATTAAAAGTTGCTTTGCAATAACAAAGGACATACATTTATAAACTATTAACAAGTGTGCATTACCGATTATTGTTTTGTGACGGCTTTTCTAAAAAATTTACGGCTGTCTTTAACCAAAAACATAAACAATAATCACTCAGTACACGGAAATGAGGATTTTATGAATCTTATTACGGCAGAACATCTCACACATTCATATACCGAAAGGCTTTTACTCGATGATACTTCATTTAGTCTGGGAGAAAACGAAAAAGTCGGTATTATAGGAATAAACGGAACAGGCAAATCAACTCTGCTTAAAATACTCGCCGGAATTGTTGAGCCTGACAGTGGAAAGATAACGATGGGGCGAAACTTAAGAATAGGCTACCTTTCACAGAAACCTGAATTTGCAAACAAAATAACTGCTCTTGAAGCAGCACTTCCGCTAAAAAAGGATATAGCTGATTCTCCGGCAAATTACGAACCACAGGCAAAAAATATGATGAACAAACTCGGTTTTAAAAATCATACCCAGCCGATAGAGGAACTCTCCGGAGGCCAGCGCAAAAGAATTGCTCTTATCAGAACACTTCTCACACCGGCTGATATACTTATTCTTGATGAGCCAACAAACCACCTTGACAGTGCAATGAACGAATGGCTTGAGGATTATCTGAAAAAATACCGCGGTGCACTCATTATGATAACACATGACAGATATTTTCTTGATACTGTTGTAAACCGCATCGTTGAGATAGACAAAGGAAAACTCTACAGCTACGAATGTAATTATCTTGGATTTCTTGAGCGAAAGGCACAGAGAGAAGAAATCGCAAATGCAACCGAGAGAAAAAGACAAAGTCTGTTAAAAACCGAGATTGCATGGATGATGCGTGGTGCAAGAGCGCGTTCCACAAAACAGAAAGCTCACATACAGAGATATGAAAATCTTCGTGACATGAAAGCCCCTGCCACTGACAGCACCATAGAGATAAGTTCAGCTTCGTCAAGACTTGGAAAGACAACGATAGAACTTGAACATATCTCAAAATCATATGACAACATCCCTGTAATTTCCGATTTTACATATTTCTTTTTAAGAAATGACCGTGTAGGTATCATCGGTCCAAATGGCTGCGGCAAATCAACACTTATGAACATCATCACCGGAAATGTCACTCCTGATTCCGGTATCGTCACCATCGGTCAGACCGTAAAAATAGGCTATTTCTCGCAGGAAAATGAAGCGATGGACGAGTCTTTAAGAGTTATTGACTATGTAAGAGAGGGCGGCGAAGTGATACATACGAAAGACGGCACTGTATCAGCATCCGTAATGCTCGAAAGATTCTTATTCCCGCCCGACCAGCAGTATTCCATTATCGGCAAACTGTCGGGCGGTGAAAAAAGACGGTTATATCTTCTTAGAATACTTATGGAAGCACCTAATATACTTATACTCGACGAGCCTACTAACGACCTTGATATAGCTACTCTCACACGACTTGAAGATTATCTCGATTCTTTTGAGGGAATCGTAATCACGGTCTCGCATGACCGCTATTTCCTTGACAGGGTCGTTTCAAGGATATTCTGCTTTGAAAACGGCACGATAAAGCAGTATGAGGGCGGTTACACAGATTATCTCAATCACACAACACATAAACTTGATGTAACTGATGCAGGCATTTCTTCATCTGAGAAAAATTCACCTGATGACGATACAGCAGAGGAAACAGACAAACCTAAAGTGACAAAAGATAACTGGAAAGACGGTCAGACAAAAAAACTTAAAATGTCTTATAAAGAAGAAAAGGAATTTGAAACGATAGAAAACGATATTGCAACACTTGAACAGCAGATTGAAGATACTGACAATGAAATGTTAAAAGCTGCAAATGATTTTGTCAAACTCGGAGAATTATCAGCCAAAAAAGAGGAATTGCAAAAAGAGCTTGAACACAAAATGGATCGCTGGATGTATCTTGAAGAACTTGCAGATAAAATAGCCGGCAACGCGTGAACAACAGATGCCGTTTTTGCGGTAAAATAAAGCATTACAGTGTAAAAATGCGTTGACACTAATCATTTTATATGATAGATTTAATGTGTCGGCGGGTATATAAATCCTCTGACAGCCCAAGTCGTGCCGCCCACGGCATGACACAAATATTTTTTAAAGTTTTAGGAGGCAGTACAATGAAGGGTACAGTTAAGTGGTTTAACGCAAAAAAGGGTTTTGGTTTCATTTCAGATGAGACAGGCAAGGATGTATTTGTACATTACTCAGCACTTCAGATGGATGGTTTCAAAGTTCTTGACGAAGGTGAAGAAGTGGAATTTGACGTAGTAAACGGCGAAAAAGGACCACAGGCTTCAAATGTTGTAAAGATTGGCTAATTCATCTTTACATTTATTATAATCGAAGCATGGATCCATTCTTATTTTTATAGATAAACAAAATTTATTTTAATATTTTTGATTTTTTGACAAGATTATAATGAGACATTAAAAAGGAGCTGCCGCTGATGATGCGACAGTTCCTTTTTAATATTATGATGTTAGGTTCAAAACTATTTAAGTCTCATTCTATAGACAACCGGCTTATCACTCTTTACAAATGGAGCTTTTATTATCATTCTGTCATCTTCCCTGATAAACTCAGGCTGCTCATCATAACCGAGTACGGTAAATTCTTCAATGATACCGTGGAAGTCTTTGCTGTTTTCTCCCATGCTCTTTACGATTATGTCCTCTCCATTCTGCTTCATAGGGATTATGTAGATGCAGTCCGCCTTACAGGTAAATCTTATATCCTCAGATGTAAAGTCTTTTCTGCCCTCCTCCGAGAACATTCCCTCTACTACCTCGGTACTTCCCTCCTCCTGCACTCTCCACGGATGAGTTCCATATATTGCTTCACCGTTTACATCCATCCACTCTCCGATTTCTTCCATTATCTTTATTTCTTCATCACAGATGGTTCCATCTGCTTTCGGTCCTACATTGAGTAAGAGGCAGCCGTTCTTGCTGACAATATCAACAAGATCCTGCAAAATATCACTTGATTTCTTAAATCTGTTCTGCTCAGTATAACACCATGAATTAAATGCCATTGATGTGTCAGCCTGCCAGTAGAATGGCTTTGCTTCTGAAAAGTGACCTCTCTCCATATCAAGTATTCCCGTTCCCAGCATCATTGCATCATGCTTGTATGAAATACCTACTTTCATGTTCCATTCCTCTGCACGATTATAATAATATGCGGCAAATTTCTTTAAATACTCTTTTACTGAATCATGTTGTATCCACCAGTCAAAATAGACCATTGACGGCTTGTATTTTTCAACAAGCTCACAGTTTCTTGCAAGCCAGTCCTCAAGAAATTCCTTTGGAGGTGCAGGACTGAAAAGATCCTGATTGTCAGGTTCAGGCATTGCCGGCCAGTAAAAGTCACCAAGTTTCATAGGCTGTTTTATATCACTCTCAAACTCGCAGCCATGTCCCATAAAGAAAGCGTGCTCAACTCGATGATTTGACTCGCAGAAAACAAGTCCCTCATCCTGTATTGCCTCTTTAAGTTCTCCTAAGACATCCCTTCTCATAGCCTTTTTTACGCTTGTCCACTCACTTATCTCACTGTCATACATCTGAAATCCGTCGTGGTGCTCGGCAACAGGCATAATATATTTTGCCCCTGCTTTTTTGAACAATTTAACCCACTCTTTAGGGTCAAACTTTGGTGCAGTAAACATTGGTATAAAGTCCTTATATCCAAACTTTGTATGCTCACCGAAAGTTTCTCTGTGGTGTTTCCACTCCTCCATATCCTGAATATACATATTTCTTGAATACCATTCATTGTTGAAGGCAGGAACACTGAAGAGTCCCCAGTGGATAAAAATTCCAAACTTTGCATCCCTGAACCACTTTGGTGCTTCATATTCAGACAAGGAAACCCAGTCAGGCTTATAAGGTCCTTTTTCTATTACTTCGTCAACAATCTTTAAATATTTTTCCTGTATTGTCATTCAACTCCTCATTTCTGCACATGCTTTTTTGTGCCTATCAAGTTTGTGTCAAGTGTGCACAGACACTATTCCAAATATTATCTTACACCTTATACAGCCTGCCATACTACATAAATAATTCAAAATATTTTATATTAAATTTATTTGCTCTCTTCTTTAACTCGAATAAGGTTCATAATCTCCGGTTTCTCGCTCAGAAGTATCCTAACAAGTTCTCCCGGATGAGGGCAGCTCTCGACTTTCTCACCTTTTTCATTTTTCATGTCGAGCACTTTTACCATCACATTTTCACCCGATGGCTTCATTATCTCTATCTCATCACCAACACAGAATTTATTTTTCTGTTCAATAAGTGCATATCCTTCTTTATCAATATCCCTTATTATTCCTAAAAATACATATCCCCTTACATATGTGTTATTGTCATATATCTGAGTCTCATGAGTAGTAGGTCCATAGAAAAATCCTGTTGTGAACTGTCTGTAAGTACATTTTGAGATTTCTTCCATATAATATTCTTTCTTTGACTCATAAAGCTTTGGTGACTCAAAATAATCGTCAATCGCCTGACGATATGTTCTTGCAACATCTGCAACATATAATGCTGTTTTCATTCGTCCCTCTATCTTGAAACTGTCGATACCCGCATCTACAAGGTCAGGAATATGTTCTATCATGCAGAGGTCTTTTGAATTAAAGATATATGTTCCTCTCTCATTTTCTTCGATAGGGAGATACTCACCCGGTCTGCTCTCCTCAACAATATGATATTTCCATCTGCAAGGGTGTGTGCAGGCTCCGAGATTTGCATCCCTGCCCGTAAAATAATTGCTCAAAAGACATCTTCCCGAATATGAGATACACATTGCACCATGAACAAACGTTTCTATTTCTAAGTCATCAGGAATATTTGCTCTTATCTCCTTAATCTCTTTTACGGAAAGCTCTCTCGCCGAAACAACTCTCTTTGCACCTAATCTCTGCCAGAAAAGATAATCGGCATAATTTACATTATTTGCCTGTGTGCTTATGTGAATTTCAATCTCAGGACATACTTCCTTTGCTATGGTAAACACACCGGGGTCTGAAATTATAAGTGCATCAGGATTTATCTCTTTTAATTCCTCAAAATATTTTCTGACACCCTCAAGATCTCTGTTGTGTGCCGTGATATTTGCCGTTATAAATACTCTTTTTCCGTACTTGTGTGCAAATTCTATTCCGGCTTTTATATCCTCGTTTGAAAAATTCTTTGCCTTTGCCCTTAATCCATACATTTCTCCGCCGATATATACTGCATCTGCACCATACATAACGGCAACCTTTAAAACATCAAGACTGCTTGCAGGTACAAGCAGCTCCGGTTTTCCATTTGCTAACATATATTTTCCCTGCTAAAATTTATAGCTTTTCCTTTCTTTAAATCTTATGATGTTTGATTTTTTCTCAACTGATGCCAAAGATTATTTTTATCCCTGCATCATTTTGCCAGTTTCCATGTCTTATTCTTTTTTTCTGTCCGCCCGGATTACCTGTGACAAAGCCGCCCCATCACCAACAGGCAATACTACCGTCTTAAACCTTTCCGAATGTGTCAGAAAATAAAGATACTCTCTCATCCTGCCGTGTATCGTCCTGTCACGCTTTGTGATGGCATACCTTGACTGTATTATATCTCCATCCTGAAGTACATTGTCTGTCACTAAAAGTCCATCATCAGTAAGCATATCAAGAACCGGTTCAAGGAAATTAAGATACTGCCCCTTAGCTGCATCCATAAAAATAAAATCATATTTTCTTCCCTCAGCGGCAAGCTTTTTAAGAACATCAACCGCATCTCCCTCATACAAAGTTATCCTGTCATTCTTCCCGTATCTCTCAAAATTTTCTTTAGCACATTTAATCCTTATCGGAACTTTTTCTATCGTATCTATAATTGTATCTTCCGGCACATATTCACTCATAAACATACTTGAAAAACCGACTGCGGTACCTATCTCAAGCACGGCATTCGGTTTTTTCATTTCTAAAAGGAATGATATAAGTGACTGCATCGAACGCCTTATTATAGGCACTTCATCAGCTAATGCCGCTTTTTCAACTTCCTTTAAATATTTTGGTATGTCCCATGATATTGAATCAATATATGTCGATAATCTTTCATCGATGATCAAAATCTTTTCCTCTCTTTTTATTCACTTTGAGTAAGAATGTCAAGTATCTCCTCATATCCCATGCTCGTATTTAATGTATAAATTCCAGGTTTTAACTTAATCTCATCCTTGTCCATCAATCTTGTTCTAGCATAAAATGAATATTTATTTACTATGAGTCCTTTATTATAAAGAGTGTCCGCAACTTTATGCATAGATTCACCTTTTGACACGGAAAACTCTTTATCCGTCCCCGGTGCTTCCTCCACCACAACAGGCCCATATATCTCATAACCAAGATTGTAAAATGCCCTGCAGGCGTGAAAAAGTATAAAAATTATAATCAAAAATACAAGTATATTTACAAGAAGCAGTAAACCTCTGCATAAAAGCTTCAATGCCTGATCTGATTTTTTGTTTTTTTCCATACCTATCCCTCCAAAAAATCAGTCTCGATATTTATCTGTTCGAGATAACGCTCCTGAATTTCTCTTATCATCATACAATATTGATGTTCTGCTGCAAAATATTCATTTGAAAGCCCTATATTTAGCAGATCAGAAAAACGTTTCTGCAGCTCATTATTTTCCTGAATAAAATTTTCATTATCCGAAAGCTGCAGGGCGAGGCTCTGTCTTCTATAATCACATATTCTGCCATATAATTCCGGCTCATTTTTTACTTTATTTAAAAGTGTCTGATACTGATTATATTCTTTTGTTGACTTTATAGTATCTATCAATGTGTTTAAAGCATCCTCAATCTCTCTCATAAAACCTTTTCCTCCCCACAGCTCTAAAATCAGGCTACAATAAAAATGTTACCGTTCGCACCTATGATGCGGGCAATACAAAAATCTACTCAACTTCCATGATTATAGGTAATATCATTGGATTACGCTTCATCTTCTTCCAGAGATAATCACTAAGACTGTCTTTTATCTCTGTCTTTATCTTGCTCCAGTCTGAAACCTTATTGTCAAGGCATCTCTCAAGTGCCGCATAAACGATACTCTTTGCTTCATCCATAAGATACTCTGACTCCCTTACATAGACAAATCCTCTTGAAACAATATCTGGTCCTGCAAGAAGCTGGTTTGTATATTTTTCAAGTGTAAGCACGATAATGATAAGACCATTTTCTGAAAGATGCTGTCTGTCTCGTAAAACGATATTTCCAACATCGCCTACACCGAGTCCGTCAACCATGATTCCCTGTGCCTGTACTTTACCGATGAGTGTTGCTCTCTCCTGTGTGAGTTCAAGAACATCACCTGAAGATAAAACTATTGTATTTTCCTTTGGTATGCCCATCCCCTGTGCAAGCTCTGCATGAGCTTTAAGATGCTGATATTCACCGTGAACCGGAATAGCATACTTAGGTCTTGTAAGAGAATATATAAGTTTTATCTCCTCCTGCGAAGCATGACCCGATACATGAGTATCCTGTACGATTACTTTTGCACCTTTCTGTGCGAGTTCGTTTATAACCTTTGATACATTTTTTTCATTTCCCGGAATTGGTCGTGAACTGAATATAACAGTATCTCCCGGCTCTATGCTGACTTTACGGTGAAGATTTGCTGCCATTCTTGAAAGAGCCGCCATAGCCTCACCCTGACTTCCTGTTGTTATAAGTACAAGTTTTTCCGGCGGATAATTCTTCATCTGCTCCATTTCTATAATTATATTTTTAGGAACATCAAGATAGCCGAGCTCTGCCGCTGTTGAGATAACATTTACCATACTTCGTCCCTCAACGACAACTTTTCTTCCGTATTTTTCGGCTGAATTTATTATCTGCTGTACTCTGTCAACATTTGAAGCAAATGTCGCTACTATAATCCTGTGCTTTTCATTGTCTGCAAAAATATTATCAAATGTCTTTCCCACTGTCCTCTCCGACATTGTGTAACCCGGCTTCATTACATTTGTACTGTCACACATAAGTGCGAGTACACCTTTTTTACCAAGTTCCGCAAATCTCTGAAGATCTATAGTTTCTCCGTTTACAGGAGTATAATCTACCTTAAAGTCTCCGGTGTGAACTACTATTCCTGCCGGTGAGAATATCGCAAGTGCTGCTGCATCTGATATACTGTGGTTCGTTCTGATAAATTCTATTCTGAAACATCCGAGATTTATCGACTGACCGTACTTTACAACTTTTCTCTTAACCGGTTTTGGAAGAACATGCTCCTTTAACTTGTTTTCGATAAGTCCCATAGTCAGCTTTGTCGCATATACAGGTACATTTATCTCTTTAAGCACATAGGGAAGTGCACCTATATGATCCTCGTGTCCGTGTGTTATCACAAAACCTTTAACTTTATCTATATTTTCTTTAAGATATGTTATATCCGGTATAACAAGGTCTATACCAAGCATTTCATCTTCCGGAAATGATAACCCGCAGTCTACTACAACTATGCTGTCATCATACTCAAATGCCGTGATATTCATTCCGATCTGTTCAAGTCCGCCAAGCGGTATTATCTTAAGACCTTTGCCAAGTGGTGCATCTTCTTTTTTCTTTGCTCCCCTTGTCTGTGTTCTTTTTACTGCTGCCGGTTTATCATTAGTTGTCTTTCTTCTTGGTCTTCCCGGTCTTTTGACAACTTTTTCTTCAACTTCAATATTCTCATTTTGAGAATTTTCTGTCTCCGGATTTTTATTATTACTATTCAATCTTTTTCCCTGCCTTTCTGTACTAACCTTCAAAGTCCACATCATCTAATAATTCCGCAAAAACCTTTGAAAGTGCATTTATTTTTTCTTCATCTTCGACCATCTCGTAAAAACTGTCGTTTTCGTTTTCAGAAACTTCTCTAAATATATATGCATCCGCCTCATCTTCCTCACTGTCCGTTACAAGAAGATAATTTTCACCTGCTATCTTAGTTTCTTCTACCACAAAAAAAGGAACTTCCTCTCCCTCATCTGTTGTAAAATAAACAACTTTGCTTTCCTTGTTTTCTTCCATATTTAATTGTATCCTTTCATTAATTCCGTTCTAAACCGTCTAAATAACTCTGTAAGATCAATGATGCCGCCATCTTGTCAATATACTGCTTTCTGTTCTCTTTACGAACTCCTCCCTCAGCAAGTACATTGTCAGCCTGAACGGTCGTAAGCCTCTCATCCTGATAGATAACCTCAAGACCACTTCTTCTCTCCACCATCTCGCCAAACTCTCTCGTCTTTTCGCAGCGGTCACCCTCCTCATTATTGAGTTTTTTAGGCAGACCGATAACAACCTTATCAATATCATAATCTTTCATAAGGCTTTCGATTCTTGCAAGAGTCTGTCTGAGTTTAGCAGGTCGCTCGCGCCGTATCGTTTCGATAGGCTGTGCCGTAAGAAGCATCTCATCACTTATCGCAACACCAACCGTCTTTGCACCATAATCAAGACCCATTATTCTCATAAATTCACCCATTCAATCTTTCTATATATTCAATTTTATAAATTCGCACTCATTATCTGTTTTACGAAGCTTTGCAGAAACTTTTTAATATCTTGTACCTGTTATATGCACTTATACCGAACGAAGTTTCGCAGAAACTTTTTAATATCTTGTACCTGTTATATGCACTTATTCCTAACGAAGTAACGCAGAAACTTTTTAATATCTTGTACCTGTTATATGCACTTATTCCTAACGAAGTAACGCAGAAACTTTTTAATATCTTGTACCTGTTATATGCACTTATTCCTAACGAAGTAACGCAGAAACTTTTTAATATCTTGTACCTGTTATATGCACTTATACTTAACGAAGTTTCGCAGAAACTTCTAATAACAACAACTTTACTTAAAGTTGTTGTTTATATAGTCCTCCAGCAAAAGCTCGATTATCTCATCTCTCTCTACACGCCTGATAAGACTTCTGGCACCCTTGTGGCTTGTGATATATGTCGGATCTCCACTCATGACATAACCGACTATCTGGTTTACAGGGTTGTACCCCTTTTCTGTAAGAGCTTCATATACTCTTGCTATAACATCTTTAACTTCTATTACCTGGTCTTTCTGTACTTTAAAATATTGTGTATTGTTTATTTCCTGCATAAAGGCAACTGCCCTCCATTTCTTTTCACGTTCAAAATATATATTTATATACTAATATATCCCGTAAAAAAAAACAACATAATTTTTTAAATGTTATCATTTATTTTTCCAAGAATTATATCATCATCATCTGCTTTTCCGATGATTTCAACATCAGTTATAGTATTGCATTTACTCTGTGCATCCTTGATTTCATCGGCATTTACGGCAATTCTTATATATCTCTCATTATATCCTATGATATATTTTTTACCGCCAATTTCTGTTATCTCCTCAAACAAAACTTTTTCATTTTTCTTAAGTGCCCTATCCATATATTCATTTTCCAGACGCTTTTCACATTTAAGAAGTCTATCACTTCTCAATGATTTTTCATGTTCGGTTATCTGTCCGTCCATCCTGTCTGCGACAGTCCCCTGTCTTCTTGAATACTTAAACACATGAATCTGTGCAAAACGCACCTCTTTGGCAAACTGAACAGTTTCTAAAAATTCTTCCTCTGTCTCCATCGGAAAACCTACTATTATATCAGTCGTTACTGCCGGATTTTCAAAATATTTTTCTAATATCTTTACACCGTCTAAATATTCCTGTGGTGAATAATGTCTGTTCATCCTCTTCAAAACGCTCTCACTTCCGCTTTGTAGTGAAAGATGAAAGTGAGGACAAATCGTTTTTATCTTAGAAAGTCTGCTTGCAAACCCGTCAGTGATTATCCTCGGTTCAAGCGAGCCAAGTCTTATCCTCTCCACACCCTCAACGCTGTCTATCGTTTCAAGTGCTTCAAGCAGCGGTTTACCGGCTTTTTCAAGAAATTCCCCTAATTTTTTTCCATTTACTCCATATGACGAGAGATGTATTCCGGTTACAACTATCTCTTTATAACCTGCTGCCGCAAGCTTTGTAACCTCATCCCTTATATCCTCAAGAGACTTACTTCTCAATGGTCCTCTCACATATGGGATTATGCAGTATGTGCAATACTGATTGCAGCCATCCTGTATTTTAATATACGCTCTTGTGTGTTCCTCTTTAATTGCTGCTTCAGACATATTTTCATGAACTAAGCTGTTTAACTGTATATCTGCATGACAATTATTTTGAGCATCCTGTTCTAAAGTCTGACCGTTTATCTGATAGAATCTTTCTAAAACTATCTCTACAAGATTATCCTTGTCGCTATTTGATATAAAAAGGTCAACACTCTCATCCACTTCACCCTTTGCCCTTGCAGAATCAACATAACAGCCGGTGGCAACTACGACAGCTTCAGGATTTAAGCGTTTTGCCCGGTGAAGCATTTTTCTGGATTTTCTGTCAGCTATATTAGTAACCGTGCAGGTATTTATTATATAGGCATCTGCTTCCTCATCAAAAGCTACAACGCTGTGACCTTTTTTTTCAAAATTAATCTTCATTTTTTCCGTTTCGTAAGAATTTACCTTACATCCTAATGTTAAAAAAGCTACACGCACTTTTTTCCTCCTGATATTTTATATGTAAACTATTTTTTACAGTTCAACCTCACATTTTTCTGTAAACTCTACTATATTTTTCACCTTATTTTTGTAACATATCACAAATTTTTTTGTTCTTTCCGTATTTATTGTCGTTCTAATGGTAACTATACACACACTACAGACCATTTTTTTGGCAACATTGTATATTGACTTTTCACTGTTCAATGTCTAGTATTATATGTGAACAAAATATAAGGGAGGTAGTTAGTATGAAAACCGTAAAGATTTCTTTAAACTCTATCGACAAAGTAAAGGCATTTGTAAATGATGTAACTAAATTCAACACAGATTTTGATTTAGTTTCAGGAAGATATGTTATCGATGCAAAATCTATCATGGGAATTTTCAGTCTTGACCTTTCAAAGGCTATCGACTTAAACATTCACGATGATGACAACATGGATGATATCCTTAAAACATTAGCACCTTACATCGTTGAGTAAAAGAGTTTGTCAACAATGACACAACAGTTTATACTAAACACCGGGAAGGCTACGCCTTCTCAATTTAAAATTTAAAATGTAATTTCAGAGAACACCTTATGATACATATTATTCATATCTTTGGTGTTCTCTTTTATCTGTTATTCTTTATAATTTTTCTTTATGAATTATATATTATTATTTTCCGATTTCGATTATCTCAATAGTATCAAGAGCTTCTTTTACCATCTCATCAATCTTCTCGGTAAGATTTTCCTCTGATTTGTTTATCGCTTTAAGATTTGGTTTTGTGACAGGATGTTTTGCAACAAATATCGTACAACAGTCTTCGTATGGCTGTATAGAAGTCTCATATGTTCCGATTTTCTCTGAAATGTCAACTATATCCTGCTTGTCAAATGCTATAAGCGGTCTGTAAACCGGTATGTCACAAACTTCATTTGTAGCTGCAAGACTCTGCATAGTCTGGCTTGCAACCTGACCTATGCTCTCTCCCGTAACAAGACCAAGACAGCCGTTTTCTTTGGCAAGATGCTGTGCTATCCTCATCATATATCTTCTCATTATGATAGTGAGTTCCTCATGAGGACACTGCTCATAAATATACATCTGAATGTCAGTGAAATTGACAACATGAAGTCTTATCTTTCCTGTATATCTTGAGACAAGTTTTGCAAGGTCTACAACTTTCTGTTTTGCTCTCTCACTTGTGTATGGTGGGGCATGGAAATATACCGCATCTATCCAGACACCTCTCTTAGAAATCATATATCCCGCAACGGGACTGTCGATTCCTCCTGATAGAAGAAGCATTGCTTTTCCTGCAGTTCCAAGAGGCATACCGCCTATTCCCTTATATACCTTTGAATAAATATAGGCTTTTTCTCTTATCTCCACCCATATATAAACATCAGGATTGTGCACATCTACCGAAAGTTCCGGAAAACGGTCAAGAAGATAGCCGCCCATCTCAACACACACCTCAGGTGATGTGTACGGATAATGCTTGTCACTTCTCTTTGATTTTACCTTAAATGAAAAATCGCATTTATCGTACTGTTTCTCTACGAAGTCTCCTACCGCCTTTGTCACATTGTCCCAGTTTTTGTCCTCGACAACCTCGACCGGACTTATTCCTGCAAGACCAAATACTCTTTGTAAAGTCTCGATAACTTCATCAAAATCAAAGTCGCCATCAGCCTGAACAAACACTCGTCCCGATTCTTTTTGAACCGTAAAATCACCGTCTATACCGGAAAGCCTTAATCTTATCTGATCACATAACGCATCTTCAAATTTATAACGGTTCTTTCCCTTAACGCCTATCTCCGCGTATTTTAATAAAAATCCCTGTGCCATCTTTTCCTCCATTTATTTACTGTTTAATAAATCTCTTAAGTATCGGAAGCTGTTTTTTTAGTACCTCCAATGCATACTCAACCTGTTCTTTTGTCGTTTCTACCGAAAAACTGAACCTTATCGTGGAATCGAGAAGTTCATCACTTACACCTATTGCTTTTAATGTGCCGCTAAGTTCGGGATGATTTGACGAACACGCCGAACCTGACGATACATAAACACCTTTTGCCGCAAGTGCATGAAGAAGAACCTCACTCTTTATCCCATAAAACGATGCACTTACGACATGAGGAGCAGTCTCTTTTATATCAATACCATCTATTCCATTTATAACAACACCACACGAGCCGTCAGCACATTTATTATCATCACCTATCTTGTAAAGACCGTCAATAAGCATCTTCTTTAATTCATAAAGTTTTTCTGTCTTTTCACTGTGCCCCCCATATATGAGCTTTGCCGCAAGTCCAAGTCCTGCTATCGCCGGAACATTCTCAGTTCCCGAACGCATACCTTTCTGCTGTCCCCCGCCAAAGATTATAGGTCTTATCTTTGTATTTTCTTTTATATATAAAAATCCGCTTCCCTTAGGTCCGTGAATTTTATGACCGCTTACTGACATAAGATCTATGCCCATTTTTTTAGGCACTATCTTATATTTGCCGTATGCCTGTATCGCATCCACATGAAAGAGCGTATTTTTATTTTTGCTTTTAATTATCTCAGATATTTTTTTTATATCCTCAACTGCACCCATCTCATTATTCACAAACATAATTGAAACAATAACCGTATCATCCCTTATGGCTTCTTTCAGTTCTTCCAAGTCAATATGACCGAGCCTGTCCACCTTAAGATAAGTCACCTCGTAACCCATCTCCTCAAGAAATGCAAGCGGCTCATGGATTGACGCGTGTTCTATTCTTGTCGTTATTATATGCTTTCCTGCCCTTTTATTTGCCATAACAGTGCCGATGAGAGCCATATTGTTTGACTCTGTTCCGCCCGATGTAAATACAATCTCTTTTGGCTGGCATTTAAGCGTTGCTGCTATATTTTCCTTTGCCTCATTTATATAATTTTCTGCCTCCATTCCCTTTGTATGCTTTGATGACGGGTTTCCAAAATCAGTCATCATAACTCTTTTAACTATGTCACAAACCTCCGGGAATGTCTGTGTTGTGGCAGCATTATCAAGATAAGCCTCCATTTGTCTTATTCCTCCGTACCTAGTCCTGCATCTCAAACATCATTATTGAAACGACCGCTATTCCGGCAGTTTCCGTCCTTAATATCCTCTTACCGAGAGATATAGGCTTTATCCCTCTTGATACAGCCTCTTCAACTTCGTCTTTTTCAAAACCGCCCTCTGGTCCAATAAAAATTCCAACTGATTTTTTCGTGCAGCCTTCTTTTACTATTTCTCTTGACTTTTCTATTCCGTCCTGTAACTCATATGGTATCATATTGTACTCTAAGCCACACGCAATGTCAAATGCCTCTTTGATACTTACAGGATTTGTCACTTCCGGAATAATCCCCCTGCCACTCTGTTTTGCGGCTGCTTCTGCTATCGTCTGCCAGCGTTTTGCCTTTTTGTCAGCTTTTTTATCATCAAGCTTCACAACGCATCTTTTCATTGCCACAGGAACTATCTTGGACACACCGAGTTCAACCGCCTTTTGAATGATAAACTCCATTTTGTCTTTCTTGGGAAGTCCCTGAAACAACACTATTTTACATGGAAGTTCGGTATCTGAATCCTGAACCTTCTCGATATTAAGCACTACCCTTTCAGAAGATATATCACTTATCCTTGAAACATAATCCGTTCCTTCTTTGTCACAGGCAATTATCCAGTCACCCTTCTCAAGCCTTAAAACATTTTTTATATGATTTACATCCGTCCCATCTATATAAACTTTATCATCTGTAATCTGCTCTTTGGATACATAAAAACGATACATATTTTTTCCTTTCATTACATAAAGATACATAGGTAATTGCGAAACTAAATATATGTTGTGTCAATTGCACAGCTATAACAAATAATATCGTCGGCACGCTTTCGCTATGTTGTCGTTCGTAGCAGTACATAAATCAGCAAAAAACGCTGATTAAGTGCTGACGACGACAAAAATGCCGACTAACACTATTTGTTATATCTGCACAATTTAATCAAGATTTATGACAGTTTCGCAAATACCTACATAAAGATACAGGCATGACAGAATTTTTATCCATACATGCCTGTATTTTTATTTTTACTTTGTTCTGCGATTTCCATTCATTTATATATTACAGTCCAGTGAACACCTGCTGTTTAAGAACAGTAACATAAGCTTTACATAAGACCGTTAAACCAGTTATTGCTGTTTGCAAATGTAGAATACGCACCACTGTAAGTATATGTAGCAGCATGCCCCATTGTAAATGCTGCACTATTAGCAAGTCCGAAACTTTCACCTGCCTTTGAAGATATGGTATCTCCGAGTGAACCAACACCACTGAACAATGTCTTTAACACATTTACATCTGTTTTTTTCAAGGTATCCTCATCAAGTGTAAGTTTATTGTCCTTTCCGATACTGATTCCGCTCTTTGAAAGAAGCACTGAATTTGCACTTGTATTATTTACCATGCTGACACTTCTTCTTAATATTCCTGTTGAGTCAACTTTTGAACTTGAATCAACATAATTGTTATATGCTTCTACAAATCCCTTTACCGCACTTGTGATGGCATCCCTGTCATAGTCCTTATTGCCATCCTTGTCCGTTTTCTTTTCGTATAATGAAGAGTCAGACAATTTTGATAATGACTCCTTTAACTTAGTTGAATTTGTCTTTACCTCAAGTAAAGCCGACTTAGAATCAGAAGCCGATGATGTGCTGCTGCCAGATGCCGTACTGTCTGTTTTTTGTGAAGCATAATACGCTGTCAAAAGTTTCTTATATCCACCGGACTTTATCATGGCGTAATCGCCAAGTAATGAACTTGTATTGCCAAAAATTGATGATGCTGAATTCTGTGTGCTATTGCTGCTGTCGGCAAAGAACATACTGCCTGCACCATTTATTGAAAATATTGATGACATAATGATCACACTCCTTTTATTTTTTCCGCCTGATTATCTATATTTTATATCGTCTGTTTTTTAATAAACTTTATCTTTTTTTGCTTTTTGCTCTTTTTCTATTGTTTGACAACGCCCCGCCTTTATTACCTGCTCTATCACTTATTTTGGCATTTTTATTACCTCTGCCGTTTGTTCCATTTGATGCAGAATTTTTTCTGTTTCCATACATATTTTCCAAACCGTTATTTCGTCTGTCAGACTTTTTGCCGCCATTCGCTTTTTTACCTGGTCTGTCATTTTTTCCTGACTTTTCTCCCGACCTTAAACTGCTTCCTGACCTCGATTTTTTCTCCCACGCTTCTTCCCTCCATTTTTCCTTTCTCGGTCTTATAAGACATTTTTCATCAAAACCGATAAGATCCTCCCTGCCGGCTTTTATAAGTGCTTCTTTTACAAGGTCATAATTCTTAGGATTTTTATACTGTATAAGTGCCCTCTGCATAGCCTTTTCGTGAGGATTTACAGGTGTGTAAACCTTTTTCATTGTTCTTGGATCAACACCCGTATAATACATACAAGTTGATATTGTCGACGGTGTCGGATAAAAATCCTGTACCTGTTCAGGCATATAACCTAAATCCCTAAGATGAACCGCCAGCTCCACGGCTTCTTTAAGTGTAGAACCCGGATGTGATGACATAAGATAAGGCACGACAAACTGCTTTTTACCGACTTTTTTATTTATCCTGTCATATCTTCTCTTAAATGCTTCATACACGGCATTTTCAGGTTTTCCCATATTTCTAAGAACTTCATCGGATATATGCTCCGGTGCAACCCTTAACTGACCGCTTATGTGGTACTCGCAAAGTTCTTTTAAGAATGTATCATCACTGTCTGCCATTATATAATCAAACCTAAGACCTGAACGCACAAAAACTTTTTTTACTCCGTCAAGCTTTCTGAGTTTACGCAAAAGATTAAGGTAATCGCTGTGGTCAACTTTAAGATTTGGACACGGTTTTGGAAAAAGACACTGCCTGTTCATACATACACCATGCTCAACCTGTTTGTCACACGCTCTCCCCCTGAAATCAGCCGTCGGACCTCCGACATCATGTATATATCCCTTAAAATCCGGCTCTTTTATCATCTGCTTTGCTTCTGCTATTATCGATTCGTGGCTTCTTGTCTGCAAAACCCTGCCCTGATGAAATTTAAGTGCACAAAAACTGCAGCCCCCAAAACACCCTCTGTTGCTTGTAAGACTAAACTTTATCTCAGACAAAGCAGGTACACCACCGTCTTTCTCATACATCGGGTGATATGCCCTCATATACGGCAGTGCATACACATCATCCATTTCAAGCTGTGTAAGCGGTCTTGCCGGAGGATTTTGCACCACATAAAGATGGTCGTTGTACTTTTCCACAAGTCTGCTCGCCGTAATAGAGTCTGTATTACAATACTGTATATAAAAACTTTTTGCATACTCAAGCTTATCATTCTGCATCGTCTCAAAATCAGGCAATGTTTTTGCATCATAAACGCTGTCCAGATTTTTGGCTCTGTAAACAGTTCCGTTTACAAAAGTAATATCTGACACATCAATCCCGCTTTCAAGAGCATCTGCTATCTCGACAACTGAAAGTTCACCCATTCCGTATATACATATATCCGCCTGCGAATCGACAAGTATCGAATGTTTAAGTTTGTCAGACCAGTAATCATAATGAGCAAGTCTCCTAAGACTCGCCTCAATACCCCCGATAATAATAGGCACTTTCTTATAAACTTTTCTTATAAGATTGCAATAAACTATAGTCGCATAATCAGGTCTTTTCCCGATAACACCACCCGGAGTATATGCATCCGAACTTCTCCTCTTTTTAGATACGGTATAATGATTAACCATCGAATCCATATTGCCTGCCGACACAAGAAAACCAAGTCTTGGCATACCAAACACTTTGATACTCTCCTCATCTTTCCAGTCAGGCTGTGCGATAAAACCTATCTTATATCCGTGACTCTCCAAAACCCTCGTAATAATAGCTGCACCAAAAGACGAATGATCCACATAGGCATCACCGCAGATGTAAACAAAATCAACCTGTTCCCAGCCACGCCTAAGCATATCCTCTCTGCAAACCGGCAAAAAATCTCTCTCATCATTATCGTAACTCATCTATAAAAACCTCATTTCTAATCTTTTAACATTGTAACCTTTCAGCCATAAAAAGATAATCGGCAATACAATGAGCTTGTTTATTGTATGCCAAATTCTCTTTTTATTACTAAACAAAAACATTATAATTGACTAAAACATACCATGTGCTATATAATAAACACCGCTGAAATTGTCAATATAAAATAACACAACAGGCGGCACAGTCGCTTTATATTATCATATATACTGTAAAAAACTATATAAACAACTTAATAAAAATACACCGGTGAGATTTTTATATATTGTATCTCTGACTTTCAGCTAAATAACACAGCGAATTAAAATATATACCAATTATTTTGCGGTATTTTTTAGATTAACATACCACCTCAAATCATTATAACAATATCGAAAGGATTTGCATATGAGAAAATTATTATTTTTTGATGTAGACGGAACACTCGCAGACAGAGTCGGCAAAAAAAATGTAGTTCCACAGTCAGCGAAAGATGCAATTAAAAAGCTTCAGGAAAACGGCCACCTCTGTTTTGTAAATACAGGTCGTTCATTATCTGAAATAGATGTATATCTCAAAGAATTAAATATGGATGGTTTTGTGTGCGGATGCGGTACTTATATTTTATATAAGAATGAAGTCCTTTTTTCACAGACAGTACCCTTTGAAATCGGTAATGAACTTGTAAGCGACCTTGAAAAATACAACATTGAATGGCTTCTTGAGGGCGAGAAAACGCTTTATTACAGAAATAAACCTTACACAACACATATTGGTGATTTTAAAGATGAGCAAAAGCATCTTTACCCTTCTGCCTATAAAGAACTTGAACCATCAAAGGCTTCTGACCTTGTATTTGACAAATTCTGCATAGGTATTCACAAAAACAGTGATTTCAAGTCATTTGAAGCAAAATATTCAAAAATATTTACAATAATAGACCGTGGCAATAATTTCTATGAAATTGTTCCTGCCAACTGTTCAAAAGCAACCGGTATGGAATTTCTGATGAAGCATTTCAATGTAGATAAAAAAGATACTATTGCAATAGGTGACAGCACGAATGATCTTACCATGCTTGAATTTGCCGGCACCAGCATAGCCATGAAACACAGCAGTCCTATTGTTCTTGAAAAAGCTGATTATGTGACAGACGATGTATTTGACGATGGCATATATAATGCCATGAAACATTTTGAACTTATCTAATCATTGACACTTAAACCTAAAAGTCAGTAAAAAAGCCTGCGTTTTGCCATCCAAAAATTGCTTTGCAATTCTCGTTGGTTTCCCACTATGTTATTAGCATTTTCCTATAACTTAAAAAATCATATTATCAAAAAAGATACTTTGCTAAAAACACTATGCAAAGTATCTTTTTTAATAAGCAGATTTACCTTATCTTTTCAAGGACAGTCTTGTATATCATTATCAGATATGCATCTATAAAACAGAATTTATTTTCCAAAAATTCCAATAATTTATACAAAAATGCTGCTCCGAGAAATGCCACGCTAATGCAGGTGACATAATAGTCAAGATTAAGTGCAAGAAGCACTATATTCCCCACAACATACGCAGAAAGCACCCCCGTAAACTTTCTTGCAATTTGCAATGCTTTATAAAGTGTGCATGACAGATTTTCAAGTTTTTCCGTTGTAACTTTCTTTGGGTCTTTTGATAAAACCTCATACATATCTTTGTAAATCTTTTTACTTTCTATATCATTTTTTATATTGGCATAATTTTTCACTTCTTCATTAAAGAGGTCAACATAATGTTCATATCCTTTTTTTCCAAATTCCTTACGCAAACACTTTTTAAAGACATTCATCATTAATTCTCCGTCACATTATTTAATATTTCAAGGGCAGTATCGTACTCAAAATTCTGCACATTATCATACACATCATTTAAAATACTCTGCGTTTCAGCCGATGCACTTCCCATCATTTTTTCTAATAATTCAATAATATCTATATAGTTGAAATCCTCAATATATTCCTTTAGTCTTTCAATATTCTGCATAAATTCCGTTGCAGGCATAACTTCAATTTTACTTTTATTTATATCCTGCTCCTTATAAAAAATACATGCCTGTTCAAGTTCATCATGGAATTTTTTGACTTTGTCAAGATAACCATCCATCATCTCATGAACATAAGGATTTTCAAACTCTCTTGCTGCAAATTCCATACGTTTTGACTGCCCAGCAAGTTCATCTGCACCTATATTCAAAAATATACCTTTTAAGCTATGAAAATAAAGCGTCATTGTTTCCATCTGCTCAGTATTTCTTATCACATCAATCATATTATAATTTTCAATTATATTTCTGACACTGACTGCGAGCACTTTCATATAATTTTCAAGACTGCCTGCCATAAGTGAAAGACCCTCTTGATAATTGAGTCCCTCAACTGCATTTAAAAACATTGTCCTGTCCTTTTCTTCTTCCTCTTCAACTTCTATCGTGTCAATCTCAATTCCATTCGCCGAGAAAACTTCCTCTAAATTTTCTTTCCTGACCGGTTTTCTGAGTACATCTGAAGCACCTGCTGCCCGAAACATTTCCATAACCTGATTGTCTACTGTTGCGGATACTCCAAAATAGAGAGTATTGTCATTATCTCCTGCAACAAACTTTATCTGCCTTATACTTTCCACTCCATCCATATCAGGCATAAGATAATCCATCAGAACTATATCATAACTTTTAGAACATGACATTTCAATCGCTTCCATGCCGGACTCAGCGGTATCTGCATTTGCACCATATCTTTCGATCATAGCCTTAAGAACAAGTGTATTTGCACTATTGTCATCAACAACAAGAACATCTAATTCACTAAGCTTCTTCATCTATGTTCAACTATCCTCCCTGTGATAAATCTCATATCTATACAATAAAGTGTCAATAACAACTTTTGACACTTACATCATATAATAGAAAAACGAAATACTGTAGTAGTAGTATATTCATCTCCAGCCTTTAATACCGCATTTGGAAATCCTTTAGTATTTATGGCATTTGGAAAATTCTGTGACTCAAAGCACGCACCACAGAAATTAGCATAATTTATACCGTCTTTTGAATTTTCCGTCGTAAGTCCACCTGCCGTATAAAGCTGTAATCCCGGCTGATCCGTATATACTTCCATCATTCTGCCTGTCTCTTTGCAAACAAACTGTGCTGCCTTTGCAACATCACATACATCGTCTCCATTAAGTACAAAGTTATGATCATACTCGGTAACGGTCTTTTCGTCTTTGTCATACGCACCAAGACCTTCACGCACCGGCTTTCCGTTTCTAAAATCAAGTGCTGTACCTTCGACACTCTTAATCTCACCGGTAGGCACCAATATATCGTTTACCGGAGTATAATTATCAGCATAAATTGTAATCTCCTGGTCGAGAATATCCTTACACTTATGTCCGCCTTTTCCTAGATTGAAATACGAATGATTTGTCATATTTACGATGGTATCTTCATCACCAACTGCATAATAATCTATCATAAGTTCATTGTCATCATTTAATGTATATGTAATGGCAACTGTGAGATTTCCCGGAAATCCCTGCTCACCGTCAGGACTCAGTCTTGAAAATGTAATGCTGTCACCATTCTCAACCACATCCGTCTCTGCATTATACATCATGCGGTTGTATCTCGTATTTCCTCCATGGAGACAGTTTGTGCTCTCATTCTTATCAAGCTTATACTCTTTTCCATTAAGGGTAAATATGGCATTTGACACTCTGTTTGCATATCTTCCCAGTGGTGCACCAAAACTTGGCATATTTACCTCATACTCAGCTACTGTATCATATCCGAGTACAATATCATCAATATTTCCATCCTTGTCCGGCATCATCAGATTGGTAATAATGCCACCCAGATCAATAAATGAAACTTCTATACCATTATTATTTTTCAAAGTATATTTTGTAACCTCGTCCCCATTTGCCGTAACTCCAAATTTTATTTTTGATATGCTCATATATCGTACCTCCTGAAATTTATACTGTTTACCTAATAGTGTTGAATTTTATATCGTTTTTTGTAAAAATAAGTCTATTTATATTATTATAGCAATTTCTTACATTTTTTACAACAGCCAAAACAAAACCCCGCAGCATAAAGCAGTCCGCCTCAATGCTACGGGGTTCATTATCTATATCTTTTTAATTTAACATGGCTTTTTTATTACAATGCAATCTCAACGCTTGTTGTTCCGGCTTTAGCTTCTACAGTCTTTCCTTCTGCTGTTACAGTAAAGTTCTTATCTGTAGAGTCATAAGATACTGTGATGACATTTGCGTTACGCTCAGCTTTTATGTCTGTAAGTTTGTTTGACTCACTGTCATAGATAGTTGCTGTCGCACTCTTTCCATCTTCAAGACCGTAAATGACCGCATCAGCTTTTTCAAGATAATCATAAACTACTGTCATCTTGTCTTCTGCATCAAAGTTACCATATGTGACAATGCTGTTTGGACGGGCAAGGATAGGTGTCTGGAAGTAGTCACACTGTCTCTTGTAATATTTTCCGCCCTCGTATGTTTCACCGCTCTGAATGTCTGTCCATGTTCCGCAGTCAGGTACATAGAATTCTGCAATTCCTTCTTCATTCATAACAGGTACGATACAGAGATTGTCACCGAGCATATACTGCTGGTCAAGATACTTGCAAGCTGTATCATCAGAGAATGCAACTATCATTGAACGCATCATAGGAACACCAACATTGTGTGTCTTGTTTGCCTGTGCCCAGAGGTAAGGCATAAGTCTTCCTTTAAGGACTGTATAGTGACGAAGTACATCACAAGCTTCTGTATCACCATCTTCATCGTAAACCCAAGGTACTCTGTAAGATGTTGAACCATGTAAACGGCTGTGTGTAGAGAGAAGTCCGAATGCACACCATCTCTTATAAACATCAGCAGGTGCAGTAGCTTCAAATCCACCCATATCGTGTGAGAAGAAACCGAATCCAGATGAGCAGAGTGAAAGTCCGCCACGGAGAGTCTCTGACATTGCTGAATACTCAGCGTAGCAGTCACCGCCCCAGTGAACAGGGAATTTCTGTCCGCCTACTGTTGCACTTCTCGCAAAGAGACAAGCCTTATCTTTTCCGTAGTAATCTTCAAGAGCTTCAAATACACACTTGTTGTAGAGGTATGTATAGTAGTTGTGCATCTTGATAGGATCCATTCCATTGTAATATTTGCACTTTGTAGGTATTCTCTCACCAAAGTCTGTCTTGATGTTATTTACACCCATATCAAAAAGTTTCTTAAGTAATCCCTTGAACCACTCACAAGCCTCAGGATTTGTAAAGTCAACGATAGCCATACCAGGCTGCCACATATCTGACTGGAATACGCTTCCGTCAAGGTTTTTGATGAAATATCCCTTTTCTTTTCCGATGTCAAAAAGTTTTGACTGCTGTCCGATGTATGAGTTAATCCATACGCAGACTTCAAGACCTTTTTCATTGTGAAGCTTGTCTAAAAGTCCCTTAGGATCCGGGAACATATCCTTATCCCACTCAAAGTTACACCACTCATACTCTTTCATCCAGAAGCAGTCGAAATGGAATACCTGAAGCGGAATCTTACGCTCTTTCATCCCATCGATAAAGCTCATAACTGTCTTTTCATCATAGCTTGTAGTAAATGATGTTGAAAGCCATAAACCAAATGTATATGCTGGTGGAAGTGCAGGCTTTCCTGTAAGTGTAGTATAGTTTTCAAGAACATGCTCAAGGTTTTCTCCACCAATGATAAAGTATTCAAGTTCCTCTCCAGGTACCGTAAATGTAACTTTTGATACTGTATCTGAGTTTACTTCAAATGAAACCTTGTCTGAACTATTTACAAGTACACCGTAGCTCTTTGATGAAATGTAGAACGGTACTGTCTTGTAACTCTGGTCTGAACAGGTACCACCATCGCAGTTCCATGTCTCAACTGTCTGACCATTCTTTACAAATGGTGTGAACTTCTCACCGAAACCATAAATACACTCACCTATGTCTGTCTTTAACTGTTCTCTGAGATATGTTGTATGAGCATCCTGTGGATAGTTGAAGAACTCGTCATCTTCCTGAAGATTCATGCGTGCATTAGCCGTGAACTGACTCTCTGAAATGATAGATGTTGCTCTCCATGCACCGCCTGTAAGGTGTCTGTCTTTGTAATAGAACTGAACATCCCAGTCATCGCCAATCTTAATCTCAACTCTTGTATCACCTGAAGTAAGTGTAACCTTATCTTCTGTTCTCTCGATTACAGGAGTATAACCTGTATCCTCATTGAGCTCATAACGAGGACTATTGTCAAGCCCTCCCCTGTAATGGTCAATATGAACTTTAATGATGTTTTCTGAAGTAGAGCTGTATGTAATCTCAAGGTTTGGTCCTCCGAGAGTCATACCTCTGTTCATAACCGTATAAGGTGTTGCAAGAACCTTAATGGAATTTTCAGTAGTTTCAACTTTGTATGCCTGTGAAGCATAGTTTACATTATAACCTTTTTTACTTAACCAAAATCCGTCTGCTACTTTCATTAGAAATCTCCTTTCTTTTTTTCCCATTTACTTAACTTTGATTACATTATATAAGCACTTTTTTGGTTCGTCTATAATTATTAGTGCGATTTTTAACACTATTATGATAACATACACACTTATGTATCTATACAGAAAGTTTCGCTGTAACTTCACCGTACATATCAGTTATAATACCAGATATTTCTAATCAGTTCTCTGGGCTTTCATCTTTACTTTCATCTCATACATACGCTCATCTGCCCTTGAACAGACTCCGTCAGTTTTCGGCATATCAAATTCCTCACTGCCTGCTATTCCATAAGAAGTCTGCATAAAATACCTATTCCCGCCTTTATTATCCTCATCGATAAATTCAAGCATTTTGTTGATACATTTCTTTATTTTTATATCATTCATCGACTTTTTGATGATGACACAGAACTCATCTCCACCCATGCGGCAGACCGTGCCTATATCATCAAAAGCATTTTTTAATATCCCGGAAAATCTCGTGATAAGCATATCCCCTTCTTCATGACCATATCTGTCATTTGTTCTTTTCAGATAATTCAGATCTAGCCACACCACACAATACGCTTCACTGCCATTGTCAAGTTTTTCAAATTCTTCCATCGACTTCGCCCTGTTGTATAGTCCGGTCATGGAATCAGTATATGCCATCCTAAGCAACACTTGTCGTTCAACATCATCCTTAAAAACTTTCATATAATTCATAAGATAGCTGAATAATAATGCTAATATTATGTAAATATTTCCTACAGGCATAAGATATACAGGCAAATCTGACATACCACCCGGATTTTTTGAAAGAACAAATGAAAGCAGTGGTATCGTATTACTTATTATAAGTACCCATAACACAGATGCTCTCAACTTGTCATCAACATTGTTGAATATTCTCCTAAAATTAGCAATAAACAGGCTTAAAAGTCCCATTATCATAAATACCCGGTAATATCCTGACACCCGGTTTAAATGAAAATCATAGAAGAAATAAGCAATTACTGTTACAAATGTTGCCGCTATATCAACCATAACATATATTTTCATGTACCATCTGAATCTGCATCACCCTGACTTATGTCTCTCTAACCTTTAAATTTAAGTGCTTTTTTAAGCAGCTTTATATTTTCATTCATAAGCTCAATGTAAGACACACCGTTTTTTAACTGTTTTGCCGATACCATGTGACAGGTATTAAATACCTCTACTTTTGCCCCTGTCTTTTTTGCTATCTTCTCTGCCACATCTGACTTATCATTCTCACTTTTAAATATAACCGGAATTTTTTCTTCCTTTATTCTCTCTTCAAGATAAGATATTGTCTGCTTTTTAGGTTTCTGATATCCACCACAGACAGGATATGCCGCACTATAAGCAAGGCCAAGTTCGCTTGCCATGTATCTCATCGAAAATCCATCGGCAAATATAAGATGCTTAATTCCTGCATTTTCGGACACTTCTCTAAGCTCATAATCTACATCTTCAAGTTTCTTTATATATTTTTTAGCATTTTTCTTATAATAATCTGCATTTTCTTTATCGGCATCACAAAGCTTTTCCTCTATAATTGAAACAATCTTTTTTGCACATACCGGTGAAGTCCACAAATGTTCATCATATTCACGCTGTCCTGTCTGCTCCTTTATGTCGCCATCTTCATTCAGCGAACTCACAATATCTGACGCATTATCCATCATAGGAACTTTTTTAATTTTCTTTGCTTCTTTACTTTTTACTTTCAAAAGGCTGTCAACCCATTTTTCAGAAGTTCCACTATTGTAAATAAGAACATCCGCCTTTAATACATTTGACATATCCGTTGAATCCGGTTTAAATGAATGTAAATCCTGTCCAGCCGGAACTATCATCGAAAGCTCCACTTTGTCACCTGCTATATTCTTCACAAAATCATAATATGGGAATATTGTCGTCACCACCGATAATTTCCCACTTTTTTCATTATCCTTTTGTGAGCCTTTCTTGCAGCCTGCAAGTGAACATATGCAAATAAGCAAAAGCGTACAAACAAGTAATCTCTTTTTAAGTTTCATATCTTTCCTCCTGAGTTTTTCTTTTTTCTGTGTCTTGAGCATACGATAATAATACTGAGAAGAAATATTTCTTTGCAAAGTGCGGACACTCCAAGTCTGTTCTGCAGCTTCTTTCTCATACCATGCACGGGCATCATGGTCTTTGACCTGCAATAAAGCCGAGTAATGCGACCATGACAATAACCCAACAGATTTTCCAGACGGTGTCTGGAAAATTTCAGGATAAGTCTTATAAAAAGAATAAAAGCTATATAAATTTGATTTTGTATAACCTCTTCCATATTCAGCCGACAATTCTTTTGCCAGCTTTTTTATAACTTCAGCTCCATATTTTGCCCTGTCCTCACCCTGTAATTCTTCTTCTGCAATTCGATACCCAAGCAGCCAGTTTCTCTGTATCAGTGTTGTATTGACCGCCTGATATGCAGCTTTTTGTGAAGACTCAATAATCCCACACATATCATTTAAAATGTCATCAGTTTTAACAAAATTATCCATAAGACTATTTTGTCCTGTTTTTTGTAATTTATTATCCATAGCCACCGCTCCTTTGGATTTCGATTTCAATTAAAACACTATTTTCCAAAAGTTGTCAATCTCTACTACTAATCTCTCATCTATAATCATATTTTTAAAATAAGGCTACCGCAATCCCACTGGCTTTAGACGATGGGTTAAGGTAGCCTTATTTCAATCACCGGTACAATCTACAATAAATAATTAGTTTTTTATTGTGCTAAATCAATTTCCAGACTGTACCCTCTCTTGTATCTTTTATTTCAATTCCTTTAGAAAGAAGTTCATCTCTTATGGCATCTGCTGCCGCAAAATCCTTTTCTTTGCGTGCTGCATTTCTCTTTGCTATCATATCTTCAACCATTGCCTTAAGTCCGTCATCCGCTGTCTTTTCTTCCTGCTCTTTCAAAAGGTCAAGTGATAAAACACTATCAAAATCTTCTACAAGTGCTCTCTTTGTAGCATCATTTGTATCTGCCTTTAACACATCATAGAGAACAGTAACCGCCTGTGATGTATTAAGGTCATTTCCCATTGCATCAGCAAATTCATTCTGATACTTTTCAAATATCTCTTTGTCAACCTCACCCTCTTTAGAAAGTGATGATGTTCTCTTGACGAGTTTTTCGTAAGTCGTCTTTACATTGTCCATTACATCATAGCTGAACAAAAGCGGCTTGCGGTAATGTGACTGTAAGCAGAAAAGTCTGTAAACAAGCGGATTGTAGCCTTTTTCCTCAAGAAGTGATACGGTAAGGAACTCTCCTTTTGACTTGCTCATCTTTCCTGACTTGTCATTTAAGTGCTGGACATGGAACCAGTAATTGCACCATTTATGACCGATGTATGATTCACTCTGGGCTATCTCGTTTGTGTGATGTGGGAAAATATTATCGACACCGCCGCAGTGAATATCCAGATACTCGCCAAGATGTTTCATGCTTATGCACGAACACTCAATATGCCATCCCGGATAACCTACTCCCCACGGACTGTCCCACTTAAGTTCCTGTGAGTCAAACTTTGATTTTGTGAACCAGAGGACGAAATCCGTTTTGTTTTTCTTATTGTCATCCTCCTCTACATCGTCACGCACACCGACCTGAAGTTCCTCCTCATTCTGGTTTGACAAAACATAATACTCTTTGAGTTTTGATGTGTCAAAATAAACATTTCCTCCTGCCACATAAGCATATCCCTTTTCGATAAGCACTTCTATCATATGAATGAACTCAGGAATACAATTTGTCGCAGGTTCAACAACATCAGGTGTCTTAATGTTTAACTTGCCGCAGTCGCTGAAAAATGCGTCTCTGTAAAACTTTGCGATTTCCATGACTGTCTTATGCTCTCTTTTTGCACCCTTGAGCATCTTATCCTCACCGCTGTCCGCATCACTTGTCAAATGACCTACATCCGTGATGTTCATAACTCTCTTTACATCATATCCCGCATAACGCAGATATTTTTCAAGAATGTCCTCGACAAGATAACTCCTTAAATTTCCAATATGTGCAAAATGATATACCGTAGGACCACAGGTGTACATCTTGACCTTTCCCGGCTCATTTGGTACAAATTTATCAACTTTTTTCGTCAATGTATTATAAATATTGATGTCTCTCAACTTGCTTCCTCCATTTATCTGTTATATTTGTACTGTCAGCACAACATACATATTATAGCATTACGATTTTAATTACACACTATTTTTCTATGTTAAAAAAATGCATATATGTTTCTTTTCGTAACAGTCCAACCTTGCATTTCTTACATTCATAAACCTGCCGGCGAGCTGTCAGTCGCTGCTTTGCAGCTTTTATTTATGTAAAAAAAGATATAATTATTTTTTTCATTGTATATGGTACTAAATTTTCCCGCATTTATCAAGTCCGTTATTGAAATAAACAGCATTATGGGTAACAGTTCAGCCCCTCATTTATTACATTACAAATATTATTCATATTATTTACCTTTCCTCCCTTGAAACATCTTGCGATAAACTATATAATGATGTTGGGGTCAAAATACCTTTTGACCCCAACATCATATAATATATTTAAGTAATTTATGAAAAATCATCTTAATAATAATGGAGGTGTTAGTTTATGAGCAATACACAAAATTCAAGTTTTTCACTTTTAAACCAGAAAGAGATTGATTCCCTCATAGGTTTCCTCTCAGAGCAGAAAAATTCTTTAGACAGTGATGTATTAAGCCAGAAAAGCATAGATAAACTTATTAAACTTATTTCAAGTGACAGTGACAGGATTATCACGGATGTATTTGATCCATTTGCACATGTTGACAACTCTGTACTTGCAACTCTTGGTTTCCGAGAGGATGTTTCACAGTTATGCGAACTTAAGTTTTCTGTCAATGAAACTACAGATTACATCATCCTCACGGCTTACAACACTGTTACGAATAAGGAGCTTGTCATAACTCCAAATCTTATCAATGCAAATGATACTACTGACTGGGGCTGTTCTATTTCGCCTGTATTTTTCAATCGTATAGCAAAAGTATTTTCATTTAAATACACACAACAGACTCATGATGCCGTATGTAACTGTTTTGCTAAACACACATACGGTGATGCAAACCATAAGATTCCTGAGATTTATCTTCCGGTAAATGAAAAACTTTTAGAGTGCCTTATCTGATGATAAGTTGACGGTATTATGAGTCGTCAGCATAGCTGATTGCAAATATCTGCCTGATTTATCATGCATCAAAGCAAGCACAAAAAACTCAGGCGTATATTCTAAAATAACTTAGCATAAATATTATTTACTCTTTATGCTAAGTTATTTTTTGTCTTTATCTATCTTTCGATTTATTTCTACTCCCCTTCACTCAACATCCGACTTACTGTTTCATCTTTTTTTCTATAATATGATATGAGCCTGCAAACATAAGTAATTCCTACGGTCAATCCGACAGAAACAATTATTTGCCTGCTTGTCAATGTCCCATTTGTAAATGCATATTTTCCTAAAAACATATTTAAAGCACACGCAAACAAAATGCTACTGCTATATCTAAAAAATACTTTTCTCTGTAACTGAGCATAACTCATTCCAAAACTTCGCAATACCCCATATTCATATCTGTGTTTCTCCCAATCTATATAAATACTCAAATTAATATAGATACATATGATAATTGCACAAAACAGCAATATTGTATTACTTAGAACTGATGTATAAGCTGCCATCAGCTTATCATCACTTTCTCTGTTTTCTGAAGAATCTAACAAGCCTCCCTGTATTGATGCCATTGTAAACATAACATTTTTATCCACTTCTTTTTGTATAAATAACGGTGCGTCTTTTTTCATTTCTATTGTTATTGTGTTACATCCCAAAACCGTTCTGCTTTTTATAGCTGTTTTCTCATCCATAACTATTTCTATGCCATTGTACTCTTCACTACTTCCACTAAGCACAGCACCAACATTAAATTTTTCTGAATAAAACTTTACCTTTTTCTCATCACCTCTTATTCCCCCGAGCCGTATCATCCCATTTTCTTTAATTGACGGACTTGCTATCTCTTTATAGTCCGGCAAAATAACTATACAGGATTTTGATTTATTGTTTTCAAAACATGTATTTTTAATTTCTTTCTTTTTCACAAAGTCTTTAAATTCTTTTTCTCTTAAAACTGTCACAAGCACATTATCTGATACCGGCTTGTACTTTTCTGTTTTAACCGAAACCTGTTTCCACAATCTATTATTTTTTTCTTTAGTTTCGGCATCACTTTCATCTAAAGAATACAATCTGTTTTCTTTTATATAATTTTTAAAATACTCATCTACATTATTTTTATCCAATAATATTGAACATCGCTTTGTTTCCGCTTCGATGGACATACTTATTTTATCCTTATACTTATCAAATACATTTAAAACATCAAACCCAAAATACTCTTCTCCATCTGTCTCTATATAATACCCCCTCAACGGATATGCACTTGCCTCACTTTTGCTACACAAATAATACTCAATATTTTCTGATTTACAACTAAAAGTATTCATAAAATAAAACGATGCAATCGTAAAAAAAATACATACTGTCTGAACAATAATAATGCTTATATCTATTTTTCTAAATCTGTATTTTCTGTTTTTTCTAAAATTATTATTAGAAAATAACCTGGAATGCTGTTCTATTCCCATAAGTATAAAATAACTACATATTGAAATCATTGCAAATACAATCATCATTATCAAAACATTATTATTTAATGAGCTTAGATAATATCTGCCATATTCCCCAAAAACATTACTTATATATGTGTTGCCAATAATCACTGATAATATATATCCTGTCAGCACTCCAAACCATATAAATATCTGCATTATATAAAAGAAAAGTCTTTTTATTTCTTTTGTTGTCATTCCTAATACCTGAAATAAATGAAATGTATTTTGATTGCGAATAACAAATGCTCTTATCACTACAGCCTGCTCTAATAATAGCATTATTCCCAGTAAGATAGGATACCAAATATTTATATTTATCATATCTTCATTATCACTATATCCATGCCAATGTAGTTTTTCATTAGCACATATAGCCTCTTCGGAAATGTTTTGAAATAAGACATTTTCTATATCACTCTTTGCTTTTTTAAAATCAAGTTTTTTCTGCAAAATAACTAAAGAGTTTTTTACATCTTTATCATTTTTCTGTCCACATATAATTGACGGATATACTTTTGTTTCCAACTCTTTGTCATATGATGTTGATATAACTGATGAATAATTTGAAATAACTCCCGTAACCTTATAATTTATAAATCTGCCATCCTTTTTTAATTTTATATCAAAAGGTAATTGTGTATTTTCTTTTCCAAATAACTTAAGTAAATATTCTTCGACAACAATCTGATCAGATCCTTTTACCCATTTTCCTTTAATCAATTTAAAAGCAAGTGTCGCACCCATATCTTCTGTCATCGTTCCAATAGTTATTTTTTTGTTTGCATATTCTACATTTCCAACCACTCCAAAATGTTCATATTTAAAATCAATACATTTTTGTTTTATTTCTTTTTCACTTTCATTATCAATATCCGGTAAAACCATAAGAAATTTTCCATATTTGTTTACTGTATTATCCTGCTTTGTCTTTATAATAGTTCCACTAAGCGAACTAACCATAAACATAAATGTAAATCCTACAATAACAGAAACAAAACTACAAAGCATCAGCTTTTTTTCATTGCCAATAAGCACCCCTATTAACTTAATTTGTTTTTTTATTTTTTTATTCAACTGTAATCTCACCATCCTTTATGCGAATTGTCTGAGTACAATTCTCCATGAGATTTTCTTCATGTGTAACTATTATATAAGTGGTTTTATATTCTTTGTTTAGTTTACTAAATAATTCCGTTATTATCATGGTATTTTCAGAATCAAGATTTCCGGTCGGCTCATCTGCAAACACAATCTTTGGTTTTAAAAGCATCGCTCGTGCTATTGCTACACGCTGTTGTTCCCCACCAGATAATTGATATGATGTTTTCTTTGTCAATTTATTTATTCCTAATTCCTGTAACAGATACGCATAATATTCTCTGTCATAATTCTTTCCATTAATATAAGCAGGACACAAAATATTCTCTTCTACACTTATGCGTGGTATTAAATGATATCCCTGAAACACAAAACCAAAATTATTTCCTCTCAGCTTTGCCAATTTACTCTCTCCCATAGAGCCATATCTTTTCCCACAATAATAAACATTTCCCTGAGACGCCTTATCAATACCGGCAAGAATATTTAGAAGTGTTGTTTTTCCACTACCACTCTTTCCATATATCAAATTGACAGATTCATTTTTTATCTCAATACTTACATGCTTCAATACATTTGTTCTAGAATTTCCGTTTTCATATGATTTTGAAATATCATCACATGACAATATTATTTCATCCTTTTTTATCATTATTTCCCCCCGTATTATACTTTACTTTAAAGCTCCGGCTTTTGACCGGAGCTAATATTTAAATTTACAAATTTTATCAAATATCTAACAAAATAGTGTTACTTAATTTGCCTGTTTTATCTCCCCTTCTCCTTTAATCTGTCCACCTTGTGGTATCAGGTTACATCTTGGATCTACACCTACATTAACCGTATATGTATTTTTATTTATTTTTCCATAACCTGTTGTATGTACTTTTCCATCTGCTTTTTTATAACTTCCTTTATAATCTTTCTTTAAAAAACCATTTCCATCTAAATCAACAGAATATTTTCCAACAAAATCAACTAGATTTTCTGTATTATATCTATATGTCGAAGCCTTACTTTCACAATTTGTAGTTTTATTTTTAAGATTAAATTCCTTTTTCCCTATAACATTACTGACCATGCTAAATCTGAAATTATTTGCAGCCGATGCTGCTGTACTTCCTCCTAAAATAGCTATAATACTTGCTACCACAATACCTTTTTTCACATTTTTAATCATATATATATCTTCCTCCACTCTGTTATATTTCGGTGTTCAGCATATAATTTAAACATATATTTTATGCTGTATATTTGTTTCATTCAAACTTTATCATACAAAACATTTTTTGTCAAGTTATTTTATAATCAAAATATTGTTTCAAACAATATTTATTATATCCTTACATTGTTATCCATAAAACTGTATTTTATAATTATTTTAGTGTATTTATTCAGAAAGATATGGGGTATGTTATGAATATTACAGCAGATAATTTCGGACATATGTTCAACTATATATTAGAACTTACAATTATTTTATATACATTAAAAAATATACTTTTAATAGCACTTAACAGCATAAAAAACGATATACAGCTCTTGCACTTTTTGTTATTATGGCTTTTTTATACATTTTTAGCAGATTTTCCTTTACCTTATACATTCATTATCTTACCTGTATCACTACTTATTTTTGCTGAAAATCCATTATTGAAATCATCCTGTAATGTTATGCTTGCATTTTTATATTTAAACATAATATGTGCCATCTGTGTATCATTTGTTTCCATAAACAATGTTATGTTTTCTGTTGCTTCTGGTAACACATTTACACAGACAACATCCTGTTTTTTCAGTAACTATATTAGTGTTACATTTGAAACTGCGTTCTGGTATCTCATAGCAGGCCTGCTGTCCGAGCTTTTTTATCCACCAATAAATGTACTTGGTGCAATATCATTATTAATACACCATTGCTTATCTGACAAACCGCTCTTACGACACTGCATGACAAGGTCATAAATTTTATCATAGTATAATTTTTTATTTGCCATATTTATTTTCTCCTCACTTTGTGTAATTTTGTAGTAAACAGCTCCATTATTGAATAAGAAACTTCAGGATTATTGGAGTGAATATTTCCAATTTTGAGACAATTTAATTATGGCATAATATTTTTAAATGTGCTATCCGTGAGAATATTTTGTGCTTATGTATCAAAAAAGCGGTGACATTTTACTTTTGTAATCTGTCATCGCTTTTTTATTTATCATTATTTCATGATGTTTGTTTCAAAATGTATTCTGCCCTACTTATGTTACGAACCATCATACCATTATCTGTTTTAACTCATGCATCATTATCAAAGCTTTACAAAGCACTCAGTTTCTTTTCTGAGTTTGTCAGATACATTCTGATTTGTATCCATTTCTTTGTTTACATCATTCATATCTGCAACTAATGAATCAACGCTCATGGCTGCACTTGTCACTCCATCAGCACTTTCCTCTACAGCCTTAGTAATTCCATTTATGGCATCGACCATAGATTTTATTGTCTTTTGCATATCATTAGACAATCCGGTAAACTCATCCATTATATTTTTTATATGAGTTGAATCATCATTATACTGCTTACCACTGGATACAAAATCATCATAATCAGGAAGTATCGTTTCATCTACATAATCAACAATCTTATTTGATGATGAAATAAGACCTTCAACTGCTGAGATAACCATCTCATTTATCTCCTGAATGTTGTTTGCCGTATTTCTGCTGGATTCTGCAAGCTCTCTTATCTCATCTGCAACAACCGCAAAGCCTTTTCCTGCCTCGCCCGCCCTTGCAGCCTCGATAGAGGCATTTAACGCAAGAAGATTTGTCTGGCTTGATATACTTAAAATATCTGAGGTAAGCTGTGATATTTTTTCAACCTTTTTGCTTTCTTTCATCGCATTCTTAAGTTCTTCGATAATAGAGCCTACCATCTTAGTTGTCTCATCCTTGTTTGCCTGAGCAGTCTCCTGAAGCTTTATCGCTCTCTCATTCATCTCATTGGAATAATCTACTACATTGCCTGTCTCAATCGTCATCTTGTCAACCTTAGTATTTGCAACAGCAGTATTTTCATCTATATTTTTAACCGTTGCGGCAACCTCTTCCATTGTAGCTGAAAGTTCTTCCATAACAGCAGATATATCACAGGCACTTCCATTCGCCGTATTTACTTTACCCACAACATTACCTACAGTCTCATCAAGCTGTTTTGAATTTGATGTTATCTTTTGCATTATAGACTGAAGTTTTTCTATAAATACATTGATATTTGTCGCAACTTTGCCAATTTCATCTTTTCTGTTAATGTTTATTCTCTTTGTGAGATCTCCTCTGTCCTGATTTATCTCATCTATTATAACACCAAGTTCTTTGTCTATCTTTTTTAACGGTTTTATGACAATAAGCTCAATACATAATACTACTGCTATTATAATTATAATAACCATGATAAATGCAGTTGTGGTAACTAAATTTGCCTGTGAACTCTTAGCCGAAAAATCTCTTACCTGTGATTTTGTTATCTTATCATTTGATGCTATCATTTTATCTGCCATACTTTCAACAACAGTACCATATTTGCCAAGTGTTCTGTTTGCATCCTCAAGTGCTGTCATAGCATCTGTCGAAGCAATCTCTCGTATCTCATCGACCTTTTTTTCATATGTCCGGTAATTAGCTTCTAATGTATCAAGCTGTTTTTCCAGTTCATCCGACTGGAGCATGGTATTCAATTTTTTAAGATATGATTCTGTATCATTCTTTAATCTGGTTATGTTCTTGACAACACTTTCACGCTGTGAATCCTGAGTGATAAGACAATATGACATTACTTCCTTTTGCATCTCGATAACATTTGATTTGACTGCATCAAGACAGCTTACACTGTTTATCTGCTTTTGAGCTATATTTTTACTTACATTACTCACACTCCTTAGCGAAACACCTGTCATTGCAAGTGACACCATACTGCATATTCCAAGTATCAATACCGGAATCACAAGATAAATCCTTACACTCCTAAACTTCATACTCATAATATTACCTCTTTCTCTATAGTCTGTTCTTATCTATAGTCTTCTCTTAATAACTGCTTATTTTTTCTGATTCATCATCACTCTTATCAATATTTCTGATAACAGCATAATAACCATCTGAATCATTTATTTTTATATACACTCTGTCTCCAACCTTGTGCTTCATAAGACTTCTTCCTATCGGGGACTCAATGCTTACCATATTGTTTATCGCATCAGATCTTATAGTCGTTACTATCTTAAAACATTCTTCCATATCATCTTCTTCTATGTAAATAGTAACAGAATCATTTAATCCGACCTGACTTTCATCAGAATCATCTTCAATAATCTTTGCAGTTTTTATCATCTTTTCAAGATACCTGATACGACTCTCATTTCTGTTTTTGAACTGCTTTGCTGCCTTATATTCAAAATTCTCACTCAAGTCTCCCTGTGCTCTTGCCTCTTTAACATCCTCAAGTGCCTGTTTTCTGACAACAAGTTTTCTTTCTTCCACCTCCTTCTTCATTTTTTCAACATCTTTTCTGGTCAATCTGTCATACACGAAAACATCTCCTTCAATCTTTTTATCATATACATATATTAACATTATTTTTTAGAAAAAACTATAGTATTTTATATATTGTTAAACTTTTTGGTAACAATTCATTGCCGGACAACAATGCAAATCTCAAATGCATTTCACCACATAACAAAATCAATCAATCAAAATCTGTTTTATGTAACACACAAAAAAATCATGAATATATTCTTATTAAAAGTAGAGTATTACAACTTTTTGCAATATATCTTCTTTAATTTTATTTATATACAGGAAGAAAATTTATGGCACTCTTTTTTAATCAGGCTACCCTTTCACACAATGGAACATCAACAGTTTCAAACATCACTACCGGAGAAATCATCGAAGCCTTAACAGCAACAAAAACAGCCATTGTACCGACTTACAACGCCAACAGCACCATAACTTATGTCCTTAGTCTATTAAATTCAAGTCAGGCAGCAATATCAGGTCTTACAATCACTGATACACTTGGTTCTTACCCATTTGGTGCCCTCACTTTAAAACCGCTTGACTATATTGAGGGTTCAGTCAAATACTATATAAACGGTGTATTACAGGCGGCTCCTGCTGCCACAACCATTCCTGAACTTGCTTTTTCAAATATAACTGTTCCCGCAGGCGGCAATACCACTATCATATATGATGCAAAAATAAACAATTTCGCTCCTTTGTCAACAGACTCTACAATTACAAATACAGCATCAATATCAGGCAATGATATTGCAAATCCTGTTACGGCTGCTGAAACAATTTCTACTGAAAATGGAACAAACTTAAGTATAAACAAATCCCTCTCACCTACAACAATTACAGAAAACGGTCAGATAACTTATACTTTTGTAATAGAAAACTTTGGCAATACTGCCGCTGCTGCTGAGGATCTGCTTAGTATCTCGGATGTATTTACACCGGCTCTCAACAATATTTCCGTGACTTACAACTCTGCACCATGGGCTGAAACAGGCAACTACACATATGATGCCACTACAGGAAGTTTTGAAACTGTTGCCGGTAAAATAACAGTTCCCGCTGCCACATACACACAGGATCCTGCAACCGGAGCCTGGAGTATAGCACCGGGAACAACAACCATCACTATTACAGGACGAATCTAACGATTCGTCCTAGAATCTGATGATTCGTCCCCAAATTTACTGTTTCATTCCGGAACTAATTTTCCTGAATATCGTCTATTGTTATCTTACTTTCGTGTGGTATTGGTTTCCACTCGACTTTCTTAAAGAGCGCTATGTATTTTACATAGCGTTCTATCACATCATAAATAGGCCATGTAAGACAATATAATACTTTTTTCCAAAAACTTACTTTTTGGATTCGTTTTCTTTCTATTATAAATATGTATATTGCCATCCATATATTTGCAAGATACATCCCTATTCTGTAAAAAATTCTCATCCATATAACAAGCAAAACGCATATCGCATATGACTTCCATCCCGGTTCAAGATTTATGGTAACATTTCCCGTGAACTGTCTGACAAGCTTTGAAAGCCATGTACCGTTTCTGAATATATACATCTGTCCGCCTGCATTGTAAATGGTGAAAGGAAATAAAAATAAATTCCAGAAAAGCCACTTAAATGCGGTAATTATCTGTTTGGGCAGAAGCTGTGCAAAAGTATCAAACGACATAAATCTGTGTCTTATGGTACGCCATAAAAATCTGTACCATGTATCGTCTTTTTCCCACTTTGTATTTTTATCTATAAAAATATTCTTAAATAATCCCCAGCCACTTTCCCCAAATGCCTGAAGATGTCCCTTAGCCCATCTTAAACGCTGGCGCAAAGCAACTTTTAAGCTTGTAGGCTGCTCATCATAAAATATCGCATCGTTGTTATATGAAATCTCATAGCCATTTACCACGCAGTCGGCTGTCAGTGATCTGTCCTCTGTAAGTGATGTATATTTCCAGCCGTCCTTTACTATCTCATTTGCGAACAAAAATCCAGTACCCTGAATATTCGTAGCAAGATGAAGAAATGATCTTGTGCGGTGACGCTGTCTTATCGAACGGAGCCAATGAATTGCATAAAGCGATGCTATCCATCCCTCAGTAAGATTTTTTGTACTTCTATATGATGTGATTATCTTCTCCCCTGCATCAAATGAATCGTTCATTCTTGATATATAATCTCTTTTTAAAAGATTGTCAGAGTCAAATATAAAATACCCCTCAAATGACTGTATTCCATAATCTTTTTCAATCTGCTCAAAAAGGTATTTAAGACCAAATCCCTTTGTCCTCTCATCAGGATTATTATGCTCATAACAGATTGCACCAAGCTCCTGTGCTATCTTTGCCGTATTATCCGTACAGTTGTCAGCAACGACAAAAATCGTTAAGAGTTCCTGCGGATAATCCTGCTTTTTTATGCTGTTTATAAGATTTCCTATAACAGGCTCCTCATTTCTAGCCGGAATAAGCACCGCATATTTGTGATTATTCTTAGCCGGTTTAAACTTTCTTGTACAGAAAAGCCCTATTATCATATATGGAACATTATGTATGCTCAATATTTTCATAAACATCCCGATAGCCGTAAACAAAAACAGGCTGGGAGTATAAATATTGCCTAAAAAATGTCCTATATCGTCTATAATTCCAACACTTAACAACACATTTGTAATATTCATTATTCTCTCCACTCCATAATACTTTTGTATCTTTTTTATTTATAATCTTTCAAAAAGTCATATTTTAATGTAAGATCATTCTTCTTAATAAGTTCACTCACAATACTGCTCTTTTTCTCAATCTGAGTTTTAGATATTCCTACACCATTAGTCACCTTGCCATCAGCTACATACGCATTTCCATCATACCAGCTTGAATCTGCGAAAAAAGCCAACGAACTATAGTCATTTGAAAGAATATCCTTACCTATATAATAGTTACTATTGTAATCAATACCAAAAAGATTTAGTACAGTAGGCAAAATATTCATCTGCATATTTGTCCTGTCAATCTTTTCTGCTTTCATGTCACTGCTCCATATAAAAAATGGTGTACGATTTATAAGATTATTATCAGTTTCTTTGTATTTATCAAGCACAGACTTGTCATTTATGGTATAAAGATAATGATCTGCATAAGCCACTATAACTGTATTATCATATAGATTATTATCCTTTAAAGCCTGCATCAGAAGTCCAACCATATAATCAGTTTCACCAACCATAAGATCTGCCACCTGCTCCTCAGAAAGTTTTGGAATTTTTCCTTTTCCATACTTCATCTCAGCTACAAGCTTTCCAACTTCCTTTTCAGTCGTAAATGGCGTATGTGGCGTATAGGATATAATATAGTCAACAAATCTTTCACTGCCTTTAAACATTTTATTATAGAAAGTTTTATTCTCAATAAGCTTTCTATCAAGCTCATAACTAAGGTCATTTTTATCTTTACTGTCAAGTATATCCTTAAGACCATAATAATTGTCATAACCCCAGCTCTTATAGTTTATTCCTCTGGAATAAAACTCACTGCTGTTCATATGAAAAGCATTGACTGCATATCCCTCTTTTTTAAACAGTTTCGCCATGGTATTATTGAATGTATTCTTATTAAATGTATATACATTTTCATTATATGAAATAGGTGTCGTAAAACCTGTATTCACAGCAAACTCTGAATTAAAAGTCGAACCACCTCCGGTATAAATAGAATAGTGATCCGTAAAATCAATGGACTCATTCTTGAGTTTATATAGATTTGGTGTGTTCTTCTTTGTCAGAAGCCATTCATCCATACCCTCCAGCTGCAAAAAAATCACATTCTTTCCTTTTAGCATACCGGTATATTTATTTGGCTTTTTCTCATCTTTCGCCTCATATATGTTTTTAAGGAATTTTCTGTCACTGTCACTTATCTTTTCCTTTGGCTTTAAAAAAGTTATATATAAATTTCTTAAAGTATATTCATAAAGTCCGGCAACTTTCATACTCTTATTTGTATCACTAAATTCATTATAAACATTTCTTGCTTTTTTAAAGCTGTTCCACTTAAGATTTTTGTTTCCGCTTCCCATTGTAACCGGGATAATCAGATGCAGACATATAAATATTACAACTGCAGCTAAAAGTTTTTTCCACTGAAAACACTCACCTTTTTTCATGTTTTTTACCGCCACAATCGCAAGTACAAATATAAAAATTGCAAGAATATATACATAAACCGGTGTATTTTTTATAGTATCAGCTATATAAGAACTTCCCTCACTTGCCAGCTCCAGCAGAGAAAAATTAAAATAAAAGTTCGTGAGAGAATAATATACAGCATTAGTCAGAAACATCACAAAACTTATAATAAACATAAGGAAGTAAAAAATCTTTCCTATAACCCCCTTAAGATATTTTGCTAATGCAATAAACAGCCCTGTCCATATTATTGTAAAAAGATTTGGCTGAATATAATATGCCGGATAAAAATCTATTTTGTATCCCATGATACGGATACTTAAATCCATGATAAAAAAAGGCAGAAACATCAGAATCTCAATTTTGTGTGATGCAATAAATCTCAAAAAACTGCTGCCTTTAGAACTGCTTCCCAAACCCGAAAAACTAAGTCCGTGTTTTCTTTTAAATCCATATAAACTCATAATGCTCCCCGTTTCTGCACTTATCTTTTGTGCATATTAGAATTTGTTTCAAGTGTACACCGACACAAATCCTGAGTGTAAAAAAATTTCCACACTCATATCTTAAAAAGTAAATTTTTTCAAACAGATTTTAATATAACACATTACAAGCATTATTTCAATCTTAATTGTTTTATCGTTTTTTTGCAAAGCAGTTCTTTTTTATTTTAATTATTTAATGTAATTGCTACTATTTAATTGATAATAAAGACCTCTTTTTTCCATAAGTTCTCTATGATTTCCTTCCTCGGCAATTCCCTTGTCAGCTATATAAAGTATCCTGTCCGCATTTCTTATCGTCGAAAGCCTATGTGCCACTATGAATGCTGTTTTTTCTGACAGTATAACATCAAGTGCTTTCTGTATCATATTTTCAGTTTCCGTATCTATCGAACTTGTCGCTTCGTCAAGTATTATCACTGACGGATTTTTAAGTATTATCCTCGCAAAGCTGATAAGCTGTTTTTCTCCTGCTGAAAGTCCCTCCCCTCTCTCTTCGAGTTCCTCGTCATATCCATGTGGCAGTCTCCCGATAAATTCATCGGCATAAATATATTTTGCGGCTGCTATGCACTCCTCGTCCGTCGCATCAAGTCTGCCGTATCTTATATTCTCCATAACAGTCCCTTTAAATATGAAAGGATCCTGCATAAGCACTCCTACTTCCTCTCTAAGTGACTCCAATGTTACTTTTCTTACATCATTTCCATCTATTTTTACTGAACCTCCGGTCACATCATAAAATCTTGTTATAAGATTTATAATTGTAGTCTTTCCTGCACCCGTCGGTCCTACAAGTGCTATCGTCTCTCCGGGCTTTACATGGAGGTTCATATTCTCAAGAATATTTATATCATCCTCATATGAAAAAGTCACATTGTCAAAATCAACCTGACCTTTTACATTATCAAGCGATACATCGCCCTCCTCATCTTTTATCTGCACTTCATAATCAATCGTATCAAACACCTGCTCAAGATTTGAGCTTACCTGTGCCATCTGCTGAATTATTATCGCTATCTGTGTGAGTGGTCCGCTGAAAAGTCCCATATAGCTTATAAACGCAACAACCGTACCTGCATCTACCTGGCTGCTTCCATTTAATATAAGATAAAGTGCAACTCCGTAAAGACAAAGTGTCCCGATATTCCAGAATATTTCAACAATCGGCGTATTTAAGTTATTTAATTTGACAATTCCCCACCATACATTGACACTCTGATTATGCAAATCCTCATAAATCGACTTATTTTTCTCAACTCTGTTATAATTCTTTACTATCTTTTCGCCCATGATAGTCTCGATAAGAAAAGCTGAACGGTTTGAAAGCTTCGCCCTGTGCCATGCAAATCTCCTTCTTATCTTATATCTCAACAAGAACACAAGAGCCATCATAGGAACTACCGTACACACGACAATAATCGTAAGCTCCGGACTGAGTGAGAGCATAAATATCGTAACAATGACAATCTTTACAAGATAGACAAGAAACATCACGACATAATTCGTAAAGAAATTTGCAAGGTCATTTATATAATCAGTGACACGCACAACAATCTTTCCGTCAGGTCTGTTGTCAAAATACTCAAAAGGAAGTTCCTGCAATTTATAAAAAATATCCTTTCTCATATCCGCAATAACACTGTGCCCCATCTGTCCCATCATACGCTGCTGTGCATAAGTAAGCCCTATATCCGTCGCAGCCAGAAAAACAAGACCACACACAACATAAAAAAGCTTAGCCATACTTTTTTCAACAACAACATCATTTATAACATATCTAAGCAGCATCGGCGGCAGCAATGCAGTACACGCTGAAACAAGCATAAGCACACAAACAATGATAAATATATGCTTATACGGCATTATATATTTTAAAATCCTGCCAAACTGCTTAATATCAATTTTTTTATGAACAACCTCATCCTCAAAATATGTATTCCTCTTAGCCATTAAATTCCTCCGTTATAATCAAATCCCAACTAATTTCTCAAAAATATTTGCGAAACTTTCAATATACTAACTTCTTAGCAAATCATAAGTTTCGCATATCATTTATGCCACCGTCTGCTTTGCCATCTGCGTCTTATACACACCAGCAAAATGTCCGTCAAGCTCCATCAGTTCATCAAAGGTGCCCCTCTCAACAATTTTTCCATTGCTGAGATAAATTATCTCGTCACAATCGACAACGGATGACATTTTGTGTGCCGCTATAAGAATAGTTCTTTCCTTATAATATGTCCTCAAATTTTCAAGAAGTTTTCTTTCTGTCTCTGCATCAAGTGCACTTGTTGAATCATCAAATACAAATACCGGTGCATCCTTTAGCATTGCCCTGGCAATAGAAACCCTCTGTTTCTGACCTCCTGAAAGACCAAATCCTTTTTCACCTACTATCGTCTGATAGCCGTCAGAAAGTTCATTTATAAAATCATCTGCCATTGCTCTTTTTGCACATTCCCTCACCCTGCTCTCATCAACATCAGGGTTTGCAAATGCAATATTACTGTCAATGGTATTTGAAAATAAGAATGCATCCTGAAAAACATATGAGATTTTTTCCCTAAGCTCCGCTGTTTTATACTCCTTGACATTTGTTCCGTTCATTTTTATCTGACCGTCATTTACATCATTTATCCTTACTATTGATTTTAATAAAATACTCTTTCCGCTTCCCGTTGCTCCGACAATACCGACCTTTTTGCCATAAGGAATCGAAAGATTTATATTGTCAAGAACCTTTTTCCCGCCAAGTTCCAATGTAACATTTTCAAACTCTATATCAGGCTTATCTATATCTTTTGCAGTTTTTTTGCCATCCTTAATCTTTGTCTTACAATCCATAAACCTCATTATCTTATCCCCTGCAACAATCTGCTGCTGCATCTGAAAGAGAAGATTGTTTATCTGTGATACATGATCCATTATTTTCATGACATAACCTGACGCTGCAACCAAAAATCCTACAAGCATCTCACCCTTTATAACAAGCAATGCACATAATGCGATAGTTCCAATATAAGCAACCTGTTTTATCGAACTAAATATAACCTCAAAACCTGCCGAAAGTTTAACCTGATTTATATATGACTGTTTCATGTTCATATTTGATTTATCAAACTTCTCTTTTTCCCTTCCCTCATTTGTAAATGACCTTACAAGACGGACAGCCTCTATATTTTCCTGAACTGTAAGATTCATATTACTGTTGCTGGTTCTTATGGCTCTGTAATTTTTCTGAGCCTTTTTCCTAAATTTCAAAAGTGCCACAACAAAAAATGGTGCAAGTATAACCGGAATTATAAGCAGTGTGATATTTATCGATGTAAGCAATATTATACACGCACCAAACACAAACATACTGTCAAACATTCCCGGAATAATTCTTCCAAACAGGTCTTTCATCATAATCGTGTCAGTATGAAGCGTAGTTAAAAGTTCACCCGTGTTGTACTCAGATACAGTCTGGCTGTCAAGTTCCATCAGCTTATCAAAAGTTACAATTCGTAAATCCGTCTCAAACTTCAACGCATACTTTTCAAACATTGTGTTTTTGATATATATAAAAACAAGTCTGAAAACAAGAAGTCCGACAAACACCATCGCAATATTAAAAAACAATTCAAAACTGTGCCTTTTTCCGTAATCTCCATCAATCAAAAATGCAAAAACTCCACTCGCCTTATTGTCGTTATCCATAATAACAAAATCAACAAAAAGCTCCGACACAAACGGAATCAGCAAATCCGCAATAATTGCAAGAAAACTCACAAATTGCAGGACAACCGCCGCCACTATGTACTTTTTCCAGTATTTAAAACCAAATTTTATCGCATCCATTCTTAATCCTTTCCTTATTTCATTTCTATTTAATGATAAGATAAATTTTTATATTTTTTTCGTGTGCGTACACGATTTTAATCTTATATAAAGAGGGTAAATCACTACCCTCCTTATATTCTTAATTATATTTAGGTATTTGCGAAACTATCATAAATCTTGATTAAATTGTGCAGATATAACAAATAGTGTTAGTCGGCATTTTTGTACACACAAATGAATGCAATTTTCTAAGTAAAAATAATGTATGCTTGCATACAATTATTTTTGCTGAAAATTATATGAGTGAAACGAACAGCGAGAAAATTTTATTTTCCAGCTGTAGCATTCATTTTTATATCAGCGTTTTTTGCTGATTTATGTACTGCTACGAACGACAACATAGCGAAAGCGTGCCGACGATATTATTTGTTATATCTGTGCAATTGATACAACATATAGTTAGTTTCGCAAATCCCAACATCCTTAAAGTGTTTCACCCTCAACAATATTGTAACCAACAACGCAGTCCTTTATATCTTTCTCACCATTTATCATCCTGATAAGATTCATTGTCGCCTTTCGTCCCGTTGTCTTTATATTACAGTCAACCGATGTAAGTCTCGGTGAAATATTGTCAAGTATTGCAATATTATCAAAACCTATAATACCAACATCCTCCGGCACTCTGATATTATTTTCCCTAAACATCGTCATAAGTCTGACCGCCGGGGTGTCATTACGGCAAATGAAGACCTTTTTCATACCGTCTTTTCTTTTTGCTATCCCAACAAGCTGTCTTTCATCCATATCTTCAAGGATTTCACCATCGCCGAGCATCTCCTCTTTCAGTCCCTCAAGATAACCAATACGACGCTGTTCAATAGAAAAAACATTGATGCCGCCTGATTTCATCTTTTCAAAATGCGGGTCGATATATATCATTTCGTTATATCCTTTTTGTGCAAGAAAAGAAACTACATTTCTCATAATCTGACGGCAGTCAACATCAACATGGACAAAATCACACTCTATCCTGTTATATATGGTAACTATAGGAATCCCAAGTTTCTTTAAAAAAGAACTAAACTCCACGCCCTTGCCAAGTGGAAAAAGTATGATACCGTCAACACGGCGTTCTGCCATATACTTTATAGCTTCCATCTCTTTTTCAGGGTCATTGTGAGACAATGCAAGATTTACAAAATAACCATGCTCCCTCGCCGTCTGCTCTATGCTTTCAACAAGAAGTGCAAAAAAGTTGTTGCTAAGGTCAACCGAAACAATCCCTATGGTTTTTGTACTTCCGATTGCAAGACTTTTAGCAAGATGATTTGGTCTGTAATCCATCTGCTCTGCCATTTCAAGTATGTGCTGCTTAGTGCTCTCCCTGATGCCGCTCCTGTTATTGACCGCCCTGTCAACCGTTCCCTCGGAAACACCGCAGGCCTTTGCAAGTTCCTTAATTGTACATGAAATATATATCACCTCTTTTAATTGCTTATCGAAGTATTTGCGAAACTACTGTTATGTTGTGTTAATTGCTATGATATAACAAATAATTTAATTACAGCTAAAGGTCGTTTCGCAAATATAACTTTCTATCCATAAACAATATAATTTCAAATTTCCGTGTGCGTACACGATTTTTAGATATAATACCACCTTTGTTTTATCTTTTCAAGTCATTTTTTAGCTTCTTTTTTCTAAAGTGTGATGCCGTTTTACAGAATACTACCGCCACCAGTGTGCTTATTCCCGTAGCTATCAGTCCCGGTACAACAATACCTACAGGATTTACGCTTCCGTACTGACTCCTGTAGGCTATTATGTTTACGGGTATTAACTGTAGTGATGATATGTTTATTACAAGAAATGTACACATTTCATTGCTGGCACGCATCTTTATCTTACTTATATCTTTATGAGCTTTTTTTATTCTTGCTCTCTCAATCTCTGCCATCTCTTTGATTGCCTTAAGTCCCATTGGTGTTGCCGCCCAGCCTAGTCCAAGCATATTTGCAACCATATTGGCAGTTATGTATTCATTGACAACATGGTTTCTGTCAATATCAGGAAACAGAAAATGAACGACAGGTGATAAAAATTTTGTCATTCTATCCATAAGACCTGCCTGCCTTGCAACTTCCATAATCCCACACCACATTGCCATTACCCCAAGCATTGTTATTGATAATGAAACTGCTTCGCCCGCACTCTCTATTATAACATCAGACAAAGCCTGTGCTTTTCCGTTTGCAAGACCGTATGATATTCCCCCAAGAATCATAAATGCCCATATATAATTAAGCATACTTTTCCTCCAAGATTTTTTAACATTATCCCACAATCTGTAACAGTTCAGCCATAAAAAGATAATTGGCAATACAATGAGCTTGTTCATTGTATTGTTAAGTACCTTTTTATGGTAGAATAGCCTTTCATTTCTGAAATGAGGGCAAAGCCCTCGCGAGCACGCTCAGATGGAACAAATTTATTTGTTCCATCCTCACTTTGCTTTCGCGTAAATAAACAAAAGCTGCAAAGCAGCGACTGACAGCTTGCTGGCAGGTTTATGAATGTAAGAAATGCAAGACTGAACTGTTACCACAATTTTGATGTTGGGGTCAAAAGGTATTTTGCCCCTTGCATCATAATTTTATAATTACATGAATTTCAACATTGCTGTACAAACTTGAATTTCGCAGCATTTTATCTTGACTGTTAAGCAGATATTCGCAATTTGCTCTGCCGTCTGTTCATAACACTGTGCTTTTATTTCATATAAATAATATTCATTTTTCAGCTATATATGCACATTTTTATGATTTTCTGCCCGGCTTTATAACATTTTCTCTTATAATCTCACAATTACGGCTTTCCTGCATATAAATAATATTTTGCATTTTCGCAATGGTGAGTTTTCTTTCCCTGCCAAAATAACTTTTATTCTTTTAGATTTTCACTACTTTCCCACTTACTGCCAACCGCTTACTTATTCTTCTTTATCCTGTGCGGACACACAACAAAGCATCTGCCACAGCTTATACATTCTCCGTCCCTTATATCTGCTTCATCATATTTCAAATGAACGGGGCATCTGTTTGTACAGGCACTACAACGTTCAAAGCACTGCTGCCCTTTCTTCTTTACATGAAATATCGGAAGTTTTGGAAGTAGTGAAAACACTGCTCCAAGAGGGCAGAGAAACTGACAGAAAAATCTTTCCTTAAGCATCATTCCGACTACTATCAGTAATAACAGCACAACTCCGGTAATGTATGCACCAAGTTTAAAGTTTCTGCTCGTTATAAGAGAAAATACCGTCCACGGACTGTATTTTGTAACATATTCCCCTTTTCCCAAAAAGCAAAATCCAATGACACAAATCAGCACGATATATTTTAATTTTTGCAAGTAAACCTGCCATTTTGACGGTATGACAGGTAATTTTCTCCCCGTCTTTTTCTGAATAAATTCTGAGAGCATATAAAACCAGTCTCCAACAGCACCGAATGAACAGACAAATCCACAAAATATCCTCCCAAATATAATCGTGACAGCACATAATATCAACAGTTTTATCACGAAATCAGATAATATGAGATTTTCGCCTTTTCCTATCAGTGCCACCGCTTCTTTCACACCTGCAAATGCCTGTGAGAAAAGTGACGGCATAAATATAAAAAATATTATCTGGACTATCACCCTGAAAATCTTTAAAGTCCTTATTTTTTCTTTAACATTCATTATTTCTAAACTTTTACCTTTCCGTAAATTTTTCTTTTTGTAACATTTCAGTTCTAATTAAGCTTTAATTCGTGAATATAAAGTTTAAAAAGCTGAATCATTACTTTTTTTCTTTCCGTTTTTTATAGCATCTTTCATCGCACTTATTATCCCATTTGACGACAATGTTGCTCCCGATACCGTATCAACATCAACCAACTGTTTATCAATGACATCATCAAGTATTTTTTTTGCCGACTCAAGATAATCTTTCGTCTCGTTTTCAGCCGATAATATCTCTACTTTTTCAAGCTTATTATCCTTTACGGTAAGACGGACTTTTATCTCTCCGCCAAATCCGTCACCGCTGCCCTCATAAATACCGTCATCAGCAAAATAAATGTTATTACCACTATCACTTACAACTTCTTTTTTATCTGTTTTTTCGGCTATTGCTTTTTTCTCCTCACCGACTTTGTGCACATTGATGCAGTATAAAGCTAGTATTCCTGCAACAATCAACAGATTAACGCTTTTTATAATAAAAACTCTCATCAGTTTACCGCCTTTTTATTTATCAAACTTTTTCTAAATATCCGTCTTTTTACCTTTCCGCCCAATCTATACCTGTATTGCTATTGCATTTTTACAACAGTTATTTTATAACAGCTTCATCAAGTGCCTCACGATACATACCTATAAGAGTTTTTGATGTACAGGTCGCACCTGACACCGCATCAAACTCACCATTTAATGCCGCATTTATCTGAGTCAGAAGTCCCGGAATTTTCTTTGTTCCGTTTACCGATTTATTATAGTAAAATCGATTTGTCTCATCTGAGAGAACCACATTTGAAAATCCTGCAAAGTGATTGTCATTAAATAACAAATCTGCCGAAATCGTATATTCCTCAAATGCTTTTGACTCATCAGGATATACCGTTGCCACTTTAGAATATGTACCGCTTCTAAGCAGAATTGACGGTTCAGGCAAAGCCGTCTCCTGCGGTGTACTGCTTATCATAGGTTCAGAAGATGTTAGAGGCTTTGAAGAAGCCGGCACATCTGTCTGTAAAGGATTTACTGTATTTGCTGGTACTGCCGTATCTGCCGGTGCAGGTACTTCAACCGGAATTTTTGAAGGAGCAGGAGTTTTTTGTGGTTTTATTCCTCCTTTTTTTGCTGCCTTATTAAGTGCTTTCAGATACAGGTTCACTATTGTTTTTGAGGAACAGGTAGCTCCCGATACCGCACTTATCCCATCTGACAACTGCCTGTTTACTATCTGTCCGACAACACCCTTTTCTCCTGATGCTCCATTCGCCGCTCTCATGTAATAAGTCTTGTTCGCTTCGGCTGTTGATAAAAAATCAGCTATCTTTACGCATTTTCCTTTTGAAAATTTCACAACCGCACTAAGTAAATATTTTTCAAAATCTTCATTTTCATCAGGCTCACATACCGCACTGACTTTATAATTTCCGTCTGCTATACTGCTTTTTGGCACTTTTTTCTTTTTATCAACTTTTATTGCCACAGGCTTTTTTGTCGAAACAGGCATGGTAGTCTTTTTTAATGCAGTTTTTATCGTCTTTCCGTCTGCCTTTGCAACTGCCTTATTATAGGCATCCATATACGCATTTATAATAGCTTTTGACGAATATGTAGCCCCCGATACAGCATCTGCATCAGACGCATTTTTTCCTACAAGCCGGTTTACCATGCCGCTCCATGCCTTATTCATAAATGCATTATTTGCACTGTCCGTATTGCCTGACATTTTCATCCCATAAACCGCAACTGCCTCTCCATTTTTAAACCTCGCCTTCAGACTTACCGTATAGCCGAATTTTTCACAGATACTCTCACCGCTAAATTCTCCGTCAGCAGGTTTCCCGCTCTTTTTCTTTGTATCAGCAACAGCCGTTACTTTTGTCTTTGTATCTGTATCGCTTAACTTTGTATCTGTTTTATCAGTATCCGCCTTATCCTCTGATTTCTGCTTAGTATCATCATTTCCGCCAGATGTATCCGCTGAAATATTTTTCTCAATTTTCCTGTAATGCGCAAGGTCATTATTTGCAACATATATTCCACGAAGTGAAAATCCGGCTATCACTATTGATGGAATAATAAAAATCAGCATTTTAAGATTTTTGATAAGATTTTTTGGTATATTTATCTTTTCAAAAACCTTATCTTCTCCTGCTGTATTTTTTGCAGCAACATTTCCCGTATCCTCAATATTATTCTTTCCCACAGCCTTATCTTCAATGTTATTTTTTTCTATATTTTTATCTGTATCCTCAATATTATTCTTTTCCGCAACCTTATCTTTCAAATCTCTTCCTCACTTCCAAACAACCTCTATTTTATAATCCACAAATACATCATATTCACACACATTTTCACCAATCAAATCCCCAGCCAACAATTATCGCTCTATGTAATAGTATTTATTTTCTTTCTATCCATATTTATTTTTTCTGGTATTATTTTCCATAACCCCGTATAACGCACAAAACGGAAGGCTCACCATGATGCGACACTATCGCACCATGTATAACACCTTCCTTTTTATTTTGCCTATACATATTTACAAACATATCATAATATGTACTTAAAATTAGTTAAAAACTATTTAACTTTCACATTCTTTACGGCAGACCATTTACTTGCTGTTTTTCCACTTCCTACAGCTTTTACTCTTACAAAGTATTTTTTACCTGATTTTAATCCGCTTACTGTCAATGTTGTTTTCTTTGTAGTCTTTGTTGTTGACTTTTTAAAGTTTTTTGTAAGTGAATACTGCACCTGATAACTTGCTGCATTAGCTGATTTTTTCCAGCTTACTACCGCTTTTGTTTTTTTAGCTTTTACCTTTACGCCTGTTGGTGTTTTCGGTGTCTTTACAGCTTTTACAAGATTTTTCATTGCGTCGCTTAAATGATTGTAAGCTTCATCTACAACCGCCTGATAATGAGCTGTTTTTGCAAGTTCTTCCTCTGCTTCTTCAAGCTCTCCTGCAAAATTCTTCCAACTGTCCGCTGTGTAATCAGCTTCTTTTAATGTCTTAGCATCTTTAACAAGTGCTTCAAGCTTGCTTATGTCGGCATTTTCAGTAGTTGTAACCGTGTCAACGATATTGTCCTCTGTCACTTCAAAATCAACTGTTGTGTCCTCAAAACCAAGTGCATAGACTGTAATACTCCAATAGCCTGTTCCGTCTGTTCCACCCGGAAGTGCTGCTCTATATGAATCTGTAAGACCAAGCTGAATACCCATTGCTTTGTGCATCCAGTTGTCTGCCGCAAATTTTGTACCAAATGCTGCAAGTGCATTTTTGCGTGTAGAGTCATTTCCATAATATGTCCACTTTACAGCCTGCATCTTTGCACCGAGTGCACCGTAACCCTCGCCTTTTGATGTATCTGCATCATCTGCATTGTTTAAGTCTACTCTTAAAAATTCACCATAACTTCCATTTGCTTTCTGAACCTGAGTTTTCAGCTTTGAAGCTTTTGCAAGTGTCTCATCCTTTATACCAGAATCATTTCCCGTCTTTCTTGCACTAAACTTAAATGTTCCATCTTTCTGCTCTGCCGCAGTCTTAAGACCGTTTGTATTTGCAGTAACATCTGCTTTAAGGTAATAAGCTGAAAGATTCATCTCACTGTAACCACCTGCAAGTTCACCGTCATTTTCAACAACTTTATAGATTTTCTTAAAATCAGAAAGTTCAGATGTCTTTACGGCAACAGGAACATATTTAAGACCTGTAACTTTGTATTCTTTTAATTTTGTCTGTGAACCATCAGCCTTTGTGATAGTTCCTTTGCTATATGATACACTTGTTCCGTCTGTGAGATAAAGTGTTTTTCCATCTGCTGACCAATGAGATACATTAAACTCACTTCCATCTTCACCATAGATAACAGTATCACACTGATAACTTCCTCTATGAAGTCCATGATTTGTAGTTGCTCTTGAAACAGCATCAAAAGCACCTTTATCCAACTCTCCTCTTGCATCAGCCTCAGTGTTTGCATCAGTCATACTCTTTGTACTCTGCAGGTAAATATCCTCTGCATCCCAATACTGATCCCATGTAAGTCCGGCATAAAGATATGTATAATCATCTGCTGCCTTTGTTTTAATGTCTGCTGCATATCCCAGTGTGACAACCATTGCCGTTGACAATGCGACTGCAATGCTTTTCTTAATAATTTTCCTCATCGTTGCTGTCTCCTATCATGTGTATTTGTATAATAAATGTTTTGTCCGTTCATGATAAATATCTTTAAAGTTAATTGTATATAACTTTAGTAAGATACCACTTACTTAGACATCAACCATTATATTTCCCATATAACATGAAGTCAAACACTTTCTTGCTTAATAAACAAAACTTATCAAATAAAACACTTAAATATTATTTTACAACAAAATAGAGAGCCGGCATAACCGACTCTCTATTTTGGATAATAAATGAGAAAATTTATGTTACAAATATAAACTTATAACCTATTTAACCTTTACTGTCTTTGTTACTGTCTTATAACCAGACTTTGTAACCTTTACAGTAATCTTTGTGTTCTTCTTAAGTTTAGAAGAAACCTTCAATGTGAAATTCTTTCCACTTACTTTAGCTGTTTTAGCTTTATCTTTTCCAACTGTAACTTTTACTTTTGCTTTTGCAACTGAAACAGATCCTTTAACAACCTTTGTTCCTGCCTTTGCTGTAACTTTCTTTACAGACATTGACTTCTTCTTAGAAGATGATGAGCTGTTTGACTTGTTTGATGCTGATACCTTTTTATACTCTGTAGTTATACCAGAAAGTCCAACTTTTTCACCTGTAATATGAACCTTAAGTGCATCTGCTGCATTAGGAACATCACAATTTGCTACAAATTTATAAGATTTTGATGAATCTGCATTGCTTACAATCTTGTTTGTGATAGTAATTTTTGAGCCAACTCTCTTTACTGTTACTGTAACCGAAGCATCTTTCATTACTTCAAGGTATGTATTCCAATCAGCAGCACCATCGCCCCACTCCATAGTAGAGCCATCATCAACCCATGTTCCTGCAAACCATCCAAAGTTATCTGCACGAGTTGAAATGTACTGTCCTGCTCCGTCAAAAATTTCTACAATGTAATTGTCCCAGTTGTTTGTTCCAACTGATTTGTTTGTAAATTTATATACAAGCTGGAAGTTTCCGCTAACATCTTCATCACCTGTATTTGCTGTAAATGCATCTCCAATATCAAGATCCTTAACTGTTGCATCACCAACTGCCGCTTCTGCTACATTCTTGTTTGCTGGTACAGCAACTACTGCTGTTGAAAATGCCATTGTTGTTGCAAGTGCGATTGCTAAAATTTTCTTTCTCATGTCTAATTCTCCTCTCGATTTCAATTTATTAAAGTTTTCGTAAACTATTTTAGTTTTTATTATAATAACATAGATATTACAAAAAGTCAACATAAAAATAAAATATTTCATATATTTTTTTTCATATTTTGCACAATTTTTATTAACACAGCAAAAATGCGTAGTGAAATTTTTACAATTTCACTACGCATATGTAACTGTTTTATATACAGTTTATACTAAACTATCTGTAATCAAACTTTGATTTAATTATTTAGCGATAGCTTTAACCTGCTTTGGAGAAAGTGCTTTGTTCCAAAGTTTAACATCATCGATGTATCCCTTGAATCCTGTATCCCAAGCATTAAGTCCGAGGAAGAACTTGTTAGAGTTTGACATAGTTCCCTTTGCAACTGTTCCGTTTCCGAAAAGTTTTCCGTTTACATATGTCCAAGCATGGTAAGATTTAACATATGTCTTTTCACCCTTTTTACCATACTCACAATAACCCTTCTTATCCCAAGAAGTTTTCTTTGTATTTACAACGAGTGTGATGTGTGTCCATTTTCCTTTTGATACTGCAAGGTCTGCTGTCCACTTACCTTTTTTATCCTGGTGACCATACCATGGGAACTGATCATTCTTTCCGTTTGATACACTGTGTGACCAGATTGTAGGAGAGTTAGACTTGTTATCAAGCCATGAATCCTTTGTAATTGAAAGCCACTTTGTGTTCTTAGGATCTGTAATATGGCTTCCTGTGAAGAACATAGCCATGAAGTTTGAAAGATCTGTCTCAGGTTTAACCCAGAATGAAACTGTCCAAGAACCGTTTCCAAGCTTAACACCTTTAAGCTCAGCACCCATAGAAGCTGCCTTTCCACCTACTGTTCTTGAGATGTAAAGAGCCTTTCCATGTTTACCTTTCTTATACTGAAGCTTTGCTTTCTTGTTTGCTGTAGGTAAAACACCTGTCTTTGTCTTTCCTGTTCCACCACTTGCTGTATCACCTTTACGAGCAACTCCTACTACTTTTTTGCTTGCACCATTCATGCTGAATGTGTACTTTGGCTTTGGAGCTGATGCTGCATCTGCTGCTGTCTGTGGCTGTGCTGCATAAGCTGCTCCTCCAACAACCATAGCTGCTGCTAAAACTCCGCTTAATAATTTCTTATACATTGTTTTATTCCTCCTTTTAATAAAAGAATATGTTTTATTGATTTGTAAATTATTTTAGCATTAGTTACCTATTTTGTCAACAGTTTATGACTAAATTATTAACAATTCGTAAATATAACTTTTTTTGTATATTTATTCATAAAGTATTTTACGAATAAATGATTTTTCATATACAAGACAAATCATGCTTAAAACCACCGCATTATCAGGCAGCTTATGCTAAAACAAAATATCTGCTTTATCTTTTTTTATTTCTTAATCTTTATTTTGATTGATTTGACAGGTCCAGTAAGTGTCTTTCCGTTATACTCTCTGTAGGCTTTGACAGCTACCCAGTAAGTCTTTCCTGCCTTAAATGTTGTCTCTTCTGATACAGTGCACTTCTTGCCTGTTACTTCCGTAGCATATTTAAACTTACCGTTTTTGCTTGTCTTATAATATACTTCATATCCTGTTACTTTTGATGAATAGTTCCATGAAAGTACGACTTTCGCCTTTTTAGCTTTTTTCTTCTTTGTTACTTTTGCTTTAAGACTTGTAACAGCTTTAAGTTTTGGCATTACTGTCACACCCACTGAAACAGTCTTTGTGATGTCACCCTCTGTGTAGGATACTGCTGCATACTGCGTTCCTGTTTTATTTACATTTATATTTGAATAATCAACCTTGTAATCAGATGCAGCCAATGTTTTCTGCGTCTCATCAGAGTAGATTGCCTTTACATTAGAGAAATTAATTTTCTTAATCTTTTCTCCCTGTGTTATGACATTTGTTCCTGCCGAAAGACTGATACCGCGAAGTACAGTTGTCTCACTGTTCTCACCTACAATAAATGTTGCGGCTGCCTTGTCTGTGCCGTCTGTTATCTTAAGTGTATTATTTACTATTGTAAGATACTGTCCCGGCTTATAAACACTCTCAAATGAAACTCCATCCTCAGAGCCGTCAAGTGCCTTTACACTTCTGAATGTCTGTCTTTTTGCCATCTCATCAGTACCGGTTGAATCCTGGTTAAGTGTAACCTTGCCATTATCATTTACAGTAAGATAAAGTCCTGATTTATTTTCAGACTGGATTGACACATATGCAGGTTTTGTCTTGTCAGACTTACCGTCTGTGAGTACCCACTGTGCGTCTTTTACATCAGAATATCCCATAGCACCTACATAAACATTTTCATAAGGATAATCTGCATCATCAAACGAATTAAGGAAATTTTCATGTGCAAGAACGCCAGCACCCGCCTTTGTGTAAATTTTTGTAGTGCTTCCTGCTATGCCTGCTGTTGTCTCAGGTACTTCATCAATACTTCCGTCTTCATTAAACTTAAGTTCAGTTATGTTTGCAACTCTGCGGTATCCGTTTCCACCTGCAAGTGCACCATTGTGATAGATAAAATATGTCTTTCCTTTAAAATCTATAACTGCCATATGGTTTGTGTTTGATGTGACATTTGGTCTTGCGATTTCTTTTCCCTCTGACCACTCGCCATTTAATAAATCATCGGTGGTTGCATATGACATTCCCTCTCTCCATCCTGAAGCATAGAAGAGATAATACTTTCCATAGTAATTGCCATTTGCATCCTGTCTTCTGTAAAGCCATGGTGCTTCAGTATATGAAGTAACTGATGTTTTCTGGATAACATCAGCAGTCTTTGTTGATGTGCCGCCTGTAATCTTTCCATCACCATTCTGGTCTTTTACCGAAATCATATCATCATTTAACTCACAGATATAATAATTTCCATTTCCCCATGCAAGATAACGGTGCTCCTCGCCCTTGTCATCTTTTTCAATCCATACTGTAGGATCGATGTCATTCCATGTGCTTGACTCAGTACCAAAATCAGTAACCTTACCGCTCACAACAGGCTTTCCTAAATCCTTAAACGGTCCTGTAGGACTGTCTGATACGGCAACACCGATAGACTGCTGTCCATTACCTGATGTCGCATCCCATGTGCAATAGTAGAAATAATATTTTCCATTGTGCTTAACAGTCTGAGCTGCCCAAGCCGATGTGCTTCCTGTTGCCCATGAAATATCTTTGGCACTCATTATCTCGCCCTCATATTTCCAATTAACAAGATCCTTTGTAGAATAGCAGATCCAGCCGTCAATATCATATACTTTATCGTTTACTTCCTGATCTGTTGACACATCATGTCCCGTATAAAGATAGACCGTATCTCCGTCTACCATAGCTGACGGGTCACCGCCATATGTAAGTTTGCCATTGTTGTCATATCCGCCTATAGGATTTGTGTACTGGCTCTTTGCCACTTCAACTTCACCCTCTCCGAGCGGTTCTTTAACTATACTGCTGCCTGATGTTACAGACACTTCCGTCTCAGATGCTTCTGCTTTGTCTGAACCTGAAAAACTGTTTACCGCAGGAACAGATGTAGCAACAAGGCTGAGTGCAAGTATGCTTGCAAATAATTTTGTCTTTCTCATACTGTGTTCTCCTCCCAAGAAATTTGTTATTTTATAATTTTTAGCAAAACAAAAATTATTTTATAATTTGTTTAATATTATATACAATTTATGCAAAACTTGCAATATAAAAGATGGATTTTTTTAGGTTTTTTATGCATTTTACATATTTTTGACACAATTATTTTAGTTTTTTTCAAAATAAAATAGTATTTTTGTTGTAAATTGGTACATAATATGTTATTCTTTTATATGAAATAACTATAAACAAAAAACAAATTTTCGGAGGTAACACTATGAAGAAAAACTTTAAGCGGGCTGGTGCCATCGTACTTTCGACAGCACTTGCTTTGTCAACTGCAACGACTTCATTACCAAGTCTTTCCTTATTTAATAATGAATCTGTTGCAAAAGCTGCAAGCGTAACTCATGTAACGACTTCTCCTACGAGAGTTTCCGTGCATGACCCATCTATCACAAAATCAAGTGACGGTACATATTATGTATATGGTTCACACACTGCTGCAGCAAAATCAACTGACCTTGTAAACTGGACAAAGCTTTCAAACGATCTTAATGCAGGTGATTCAACCAGTGCAACAAACAACTTTGTTTTCGGAAATATGCCTGAAAATCTTAAAAAGCCATTTAAGTGGGCAGGTGACCATGATGAAGATGCTTCTTTTTATAATGTATGGGCTCCTGATGTTTTCTGGAATCCTGATTATATAAACACTGACGGTACAAAAGGTGCATATATGATCTACTTCTGCACAAGTTCAACAGCAGTGCGTTCAGTCATTGCTTTTGGTGTCTCACAGAGCATTGAAGGACCTTTCACTTGTGTCGATACTCTTATCTACTCAGGTTTCACAAAGAATAAACCGGCTTTCGAGGGTTCTAAAGATACAAGTTATACAAACACAAATATTCCGGACCTTATAAAGAGCGGTCAGATTGAAAAATATGATACAACCTGGTCATCAGGAGACTCTTATAACAATTCTTATGCTCCTAATGCAATCGATCCGGAAATCTACTATGATAAATCCGGAAAGATGTGGATGACTTACGGTTCATGGTCAGGCGGTATATTCACACTTGAGATTGACCCTGCTACCGGCAAGGCAAAATATCCCGGCAAGACATATACAAGAGATGACGGACTTCAGGTAGACCAGTATTTCGGTACAAGAATCGCCGGAGGTAAGGCAACTTCAGGTGAGGGTCCTTTCATACTCTACGATGAAAAAACGGATTACTTCTATTTATATATGTCATATGACTGGCTTGGTGTTGACGGCGGATATAACATGAGACTTTTCCGCTCAAAAAATCCTGACGGACCTTTCGTCGATGCAGCAGGCAATAACGCAAATATGTATGTATCAAACGGCAAAGACCACAATGATGTAGGTATAAAAGTTATGGGAACATACAAGTTCTCATGCCTTGATAAGTATTACAAAGCCGAGGGGCACAACTCAGCAATGATAGATGATGACGGTCAGATGTATCTTATCTACCACACAAGATTTTCTGACAGCGATGATTATCACGAAGTAAGAGTTCACCAGCAGTTCCAGAATGAAGAAGGCTGGCCTGTTACTGCTCCTTTTGAAAACAAAGGTGATAAGATTTCAAAGACAGGTTATGCCAAAGATGATATAGTCGGCGAATACGAATTTGTAAACCACGGTAAATCGGGTGTTGCAACTGCTAAGACCCAGTCGATAAAGTTAAATGCAGACGGTACCATTTCAGGTGATGTAACAGGTACATGGACAGCAAAAGACGGCACATATTATATGAACGCTGTTATAAACAAAGTAACTTACAGCGGTGTATTCTTCCTTCAGCATGATGAATCATCTGATTGCAAAAAAGTTATGACATTTACGGCAATCGGAACAAATAACCAGTCTGTCTGGGGTGTAAAAAAAGATGCTTATAAGTACACGGACAAAGAAATCCTTGAAAGAGCAGCAGGAAACCTTGATGCAGACCGTCCTGTAATATCAAAGACAACTTCTGACATCACACTTCCTACAGAAGGATTTAATAGCTCAACTATCACATGGTCTTCAAGCAACGCTGACATTATCGCAAATGACGGAAAAGTTACAAGACCTGAAAATGATACAGAAGTTACACTCACTGCCACTATAAAATCAGGAAATGAAACTGTTACAAAAACATACAAAACAACAGTTCTTGCTTCATCACTTATACCTGATTATAAATATGACTTTGAATCCGTAAGTGAAAAATCAGTAGCAAACAGCGGAAAAAATAGTGCTGCCGCAACACTTATCGGCAATGCAAAAGTAAGCAAAGATAACTGGTACGGTAATGTTCTTACTATAAAAAATACAAAGAGTAATGAAAACTATTTATCACTTCCTTCCGACCTATTTAAAAACATTGATGAATCAGGTTTTACTGTTGGAATGTGGGTAAAAGTTAATTCAGAAACTACAGATGCAACTGCATTATTTGAAGCAAAATCATCAAAGAACCGTAACTGCTATCCATACACGGCACTCCATTCAAGCGTTTACGCAGACTTTGCAAGCTTGGAAGGAACAGCAAAAGGAAGTTACCAGACATCATTTATCTCAGGCAGATGGAGTCATGTTGTTTATACAGTCTCTAAAGATGGTGTTAAAACATATATTGACGGTGATTTAAGTGCAAATCAGGAAGTTTCTCTTTCAGAAGCACTTTCAGATAACAAATTATCCGATATTGATGATGTCCGTATAGGAAGCGGTATTATGTCGTACCTTGAAGATGTACAGAATGCACAGTTTGACAATATTGAATTTTATTCAACTGCACTTTCTGATAAAAATGTAAAAGAAAAATATAAAGAAGAATCTGCTGCATATCCGACATTGAAGTTTAATGCATCAGCAACTACTCTCTATGCAGGCGGAAATACCGGTAAAACAGCTAAGCTTTCTGTTTCAGCATCACCAAGCATTACAAAAGAAGTTACATACACTTCTTCAAATCCGGGTGTTGCTGAAACATCAAATGGTATTCTCACAGCTAAAAAAGCCGGTACTACTACTGTTACTGCAACAATAACTTCAGGTGACAAGACAAAGACACTCACAAAAACATTTACAGTCAAGAAAGCTTATATCAAGTTCACAAGCAAAAAGGCTTCTCTTAAAGTAAAGAAAACAGCTAAATTCAAAGTAAAAGGCTATGGTGTTAAGTTATCAAATGTGAAATGGTCATCAAACAAACCTGCCGTACTTGCAGTTAATAATTCAGGTAAAGTTATTGCAAAGAAGAAAGGTAAAGCTGTTATAACAGCAAAGATGGGCAAATACAAGGTTACATATAAAGTAACAGTTAAGTAATCAGCTATCAAAGCTCAACCATTAAAAAATAGCAAAACCAGTGCTTTGCTATACAATAAAAATAAATATTGTCCGACCGGACAAACTGCCATATTAATATGATTTAATCCCACGGAATTTTAGAAACAGTAAAATTCCGTGGGATTTTTATTGCAGCAAAAAACAAATAAAACAGAACTGTTAAACAGTTCTGTTTTACATTTATATTATATTTAAATCTCATCCTCTGTCATAGGTGTATAGCTGATGGCTACATTAATATCCTGACCATAATTTCCAAATGACTTTCCAAACAATGTAAGACCACCCTTATGCGTGGCATTTTCATCCACACCGAGTTTAAATCTTATATTGCTTCTGTAATCAAAATTAAAATCATTTATCGTAACATCCGAAATCTTAAGACCATCTATAAATGTGCCTTTTCTGTTTATAACAAGAAGTTTTAAAAGTCCGTACTGATTCCAGTTTTCAGGCCACCATGTCGGTGTGAAAAGCCCTTTAACATCACCAAAATCTCCAGGTGATGTCCAGCATCCCAGCGGTTTATCATTAAGATAAAACTCTATGTCAGACGGCCAGTCACTGTTTACTCCCGGTGCTTCTGAACTAAGCTCCATTGTGATTGATATCTGTGTAATCTTCTGAAATCCAGGAATAAAATTTGGAATAACATACTCTACAAAACCATTTGTAAACCAGAGTATCTCAGCATTGTATCTGTCAGGATGCTCAAAGTACCTTGCATCATCAACCTCGCCGATAAGTGCCTTGCTTGATGCAAGACCACATGTAGGTGTAATATCATAGTTTGAATAATGACCTATCTTTACTTCCGTATTATAAACATTCTCATCCCCAACCTGTTTTTCAAGGTCAATTATTATCCTGTCCCAGTGAACTGAGCATATCTTCTGATTGCCATGCACTACCGACTCTGCCGATGTTGTAATAAGTCCACAGCTCTCAAGTTTTTTGATATGTCCCGTAAGTGCTCCATTTGTTATATTCAGCCTTGCTGCCAGATCTTTCATACTCATATTGCTGTTTTCGAGCAATATATTTAATATCTGTATTCTGACATCGGAGCCAAGTGCTTTGAATATTTCTATTCCGTCGTCCAATGATGTTATATGTAACAATTTTTCAACCTCTTTTCCCTTAGATATCTTTTATAAAATTAAATTAGAGGCAAAAAATATTTTACCACTAACTTACGCATCTCAAAATAACAAAACAACTCTTTTTATATGATTCTCTTACATTTTTATTTTATATACGCCTAAAATAGTCAATGTATTATATGACTATTTTTTAATGTTTTTAACAAAAAAATTCAATTTTTTACATAAATTATATAACATTTTTCATAAACATTATACATAATAAACTGAAATTAGTCAAACAAAAACTAAAATGTTTTAGATTTTCAGTAACAGTTCAGCACAAAAAAGATAATTGGCAATAAAGAAGCTTGCTTATTTTATTGTTTATTATCTTTTTTGGGTAGAATAGCCTTTCATTTATAAATGAAATAAACTTAAGCTGCATAGCAGCGGCTGACAGCTCGCTGGCAGGTTTATGAATTTATTAAATGCAAGGCTGAACTGTTACGATTTTTACATTTTCACAAAAAAGTACACTTATCAACATTTTTCGTCAAGGTGAAATAAATACACTAAATATAACATTTTACACTTGTCTTTCAATCTATTTTTAGATATAATTAAATTACTTTAATGTATATTAAAATATGTAGCATTTTTATGTTTTACACATCTTTTTAATATTAAGCACAATATTTACATATGCCGACTGAACCATAGCTGTCAGCATATGTCATTAACGATTTATGGAGCTTATATGCTCCGGAAACGAGGAATAGTATGAGAACAAAAAAATTAAACTTACTGCCATTAAAAGCACTTAATGTTGATGATTTTTTCTGGAACAAATACACCGGACTTGTCACTAAAGAAATCATCCCTTACCAGTGGAAAGCACTCAACGATGAAGTAGCTGACGCAGAGCCAAGCTACTGTATCGACAACTTTAAAGTTGCTGCAGGACTTAAAGAAGGTACATTTCACGGCTGGGTATTTCAGGATACCGACCTTGCCAAATGGCTTGAAGCCGTTGCCTACTCCCTCTCCTATGAACCTAATGAGGTACTTGAAAAACTTGCTGATGACGCAATAGACCTTGTAGGAAAAGCACAGCAGGAAAATGGTTATATCAATACCCACTTTTCTATCCTGCATCCGGGCAAGCAGTATTGTAACCTCAAAGAGGGACATGAACTTTACACCACAGGACATTTTATAGAAGCTGCGATAGCTTATTATGAGGTAACCGGAAAAGATAAATTTTTAAACATAATGAAGAAAAACGCAGACCTTATCTGCGAAGTATTCCACACTGAAAAATATAAAAATGCAGTTCCGGGGCACGAAGAAATAGAACTTGCACTTATGAAACTCGCCGATGTCACGGGGGATGATAAATACTCAGACATGGCAAAAGATTTTGTAGACAGACGCGGTACAGAACCTAATTATCTGTTTAATGAAAGCAAAAACGAGGATTTCATAGATGTATGGCACGACCCAAATCCTTACATTAACGAATATGGTCAGAACCATCTTCCTGTAAGAAAACAGAAAACGGCAGAAGGACACGCCGTAAGAGCCACATATCTCTACTGTGCAATGGCTGATATAGCACAGAAATATCAGGATGAGTCACTCTTTGAAGCCTGCGAAAACCTCTACAACAATATTATCAACAAGAGAATGTATATAACAGGCGGCATCGGAAGTTCAGGAGTAATGGAACGCTTTACTACGGATTATGACCTTCCAAACGATACAAACTATTCGGAAAGCTGTGCTTCAATAGGACTTGCTCTCTTCTGCCGCCGCATGGCTCAGATAACCGGAGACAGTAAATATATAGACACAATGGAACTTGCACTTATGAATACCGTACTTGCAGGTATCGCAATGGACGGAAAGAGTTTCTTCTATGTTAATCCGCTTGAAGTATGGCCTGATAACTGTATTCCGGCAACTGATAAAAACCATGTAAAACCTGTACGACAGAAATGGTTCGGCTGTGCGTGCTGCCCTCCTAATATCGCAAGAACATTGAGTTCTCTAGGCGAATATCTTTTCATGCAGAGTGATGACGGACTCTTTATAAATATGTTTGCAGGCGGTGAATATAAGACAACAGCACTCGGTGGCTTTAAAAAGCTTGATATACATACAAAATTCCCATTTGACGGAAAAATCTCCATATCAATATCAGATATTCCTGATGCAGTCGTAACAACCGAGAACTCCGAGGCCAACAAAAAACTCTATATCAGAATACCTTCATATGCACATAATTTCACAATAAAAATTAACGGCAGTGACATAACTGATTACCGCACTGAAAACGGTTATGCAGTCCTCTCAAAAGCTGACATAGCATCAGCATGGCGTGGAACTGATATAGAGATAAACTTTGAAATGCCGGCACACTTTGTATATGCAAATCCAAAAGTTCGTGCAGATGCAGGCAAGGCAGCCATCAAAAAAGGTCCTCTTGTTTACTGTGCAGAACAGGTAGACAACGGAGAAAACATTTCATCAATCATGGTAGATATAACAAAACCGATAAGCGAATATTGGGATGAGAATACACTTGGTGGAATAACAGTCATCAAAGCACACGGAAAGACCATCAAAAATCCTGAACAGTACGACGACGAAGCACTCTACTCAGATACACCTGCAGAGCTTGGCTATAAAGAGATAACATATGTTCCTTATGCAAACTGGGGCAACAGAGGTGCCGGAGAAATGTACACATGGCTCAGGAGATTTTGCTAAACCTTTGAATAATATATAAATGTTTGGGCGTAATATCAAAAAAATAATATAGCTTTATATCAATATACAAAAGCCGTTTTGGAGAATGATTTTTAATAATTCTCCAAAACGGCTTTGCTGTAATAATTATAATTTGGAATTTTATAAAAGTATCTGCTGCAACATATCATCAAAAATATTTTATATGCATCTTTTAAAAAATTTAAGAAATTATTTCCACAATCTTTTCTATATCACTTCCCGTTATTTCTGCTATCTGCTCTATAGTAAGATTAGCTTTATACATATTTTTGATAATTTCCTTTTCCTTTTCGTTCTGTTTCTTTTGAAAAGCAAGCACTTTGTTGCTAAGTTCAGTATTCTCTACTCTCAGTTCCTCATTCTCACCTTTGAGTTCATCCACCATATACTTTACAGTATTTTCATCCAATATTCTTAAAGCTTCTGAATACATATTAAACACCTCCTCCGGTTTTACAAGATATTCTACCATCTCAATATATATTTCTTCGAGCCACGGATATTTTTCAATATTTCTATCTATCTTTTCTATATCATCCGTCACAAAAAGTGACAGCCACGCATTTACATTTTTTCTTGTATTATTTCCTATATCATTACTTAAATAATATTCGCTTTTCTTAAACTCGTCAAGTGCAATTATATAACATTCCTGATACATTTCCATATCAAGTCCGGTATCAAATTTCATCTTTCCCTTATGCAGATATGCACCTTTTAAATTCTCCGATTTACAGATTGTGGGTGAATTTTCGTATATTACTATCGTTATTACTTTGTTGAGGTCTTTATATGTAAAATAATTACCTTTTTCTGATTTTTTCTTTTACATACCTCGATGTACAGATAAACAGGACTTATATATGTTTGGCAAGCGGCATTTCAAACTCGCCGGCACTTGCGCACCGTATTTAGGTGCGTTAGCTGCGTGTTTGTTATAGCGCAAGCGTGCCGCCTAAAAACATATATAAGTCCTGTTTGTCGTCACTCCCCCAAGAAAAAGTCCCCTACCAAAATTTATGCGGACATCTCCCCACTTTCGCCGCAGCCCTAAGCTCTACATAACATCCGCAAGCACCACAAGTCCCAGCATTAAGCAGATCACATTCTTTGCAGACAGCCAGCCTCTCCTCGTATTTTTTCTCTGATACACGGTCTGTTTCTTTTATACCTTTTTTATATTTTTCTATCATTTTTGCATCTTCTTCTGCCATTTCACGAAGAAAACATTTTTTACATATATGTGCCATAATAACCCTCATTATATAAGTCAAGTCATGCCCCACAGTTTACTGCGAGGCATGACCTGATTTCGTTTATTTTTAATTTATTTCTGTACTCTTATCTCTACTACCGAATTTGCCGGAAGCTTTGCTACGATATTTCCGTTTTTAACTTCATAATCAGCAAAGTCTTTTTCTACTACTTCCTCAGGTGCTTCAAATGTATTGTGAGCATGCATATCACTATTTGTTACTATGCGTGACTCTGCCACTTTGTACTCACCGTTTGAAAGCTGTATCTCCACTTCCTCTGCCGCTTCTATTGAGAGGTTGTTGAGTGTGATAGTGATAACTCCGTCTTTATCTTTTGATACTGACTCTGTTACTTTTGGCACCTTCCACTCTTCAGGACCAATCTCGTCTATTCCTGTCACACTGCTCTCAAGAAGTTTTGCTCCCTGATGATGTCTATACATATGCATTACATGATATGTAGGTGTCTTTATCATCTTGTCGCCCTCTGTAAGAAGCACTGACTGGAGTACATTTACCATCTGTGCAAGTGCTGCTATCTTTACCCTGTCACTGTGCTTATTAAATATATTAAGCGTAATTCCTGCGATAAGGGCATCCCTTACAGTATTCTGCTGATACAAAAATCCCGGATTTGTTCCAGGCTCACAAGTGTACCATGCCCCCCACTCATCAACACACATTCCTACTTTTTTCTCAGGGTCATACTTATCCATGATAGTTCCATGTCTTGTTATAAGCTCATCCATATGAAGTGCCTTGTTAAGCGTCTTATACCATACATCACCGTCAAAGTCCGTTGAACTTCCCTTTATCTCCCATCCTTCCGGATGCACATAATAATGAAGTGAGAGATAATCCATAAATCCATGTGCCCACTCTGCATGGCTGAAACAGGTCTTCATAACACCCTCAGTCCAGAAATAATCATCGACATTTGCACCACAGCAGACTTTCTTTACAGGTTTTTCAGGGTCATAGTTTCTAACATATGTCTGATAACGGCGGTACTCATTTGCATAAAACTCAGGAGTCATATTTCCGCCACAGCCCCAGTTTTCATTGCCGACACCAAAGAAATCAACATTCCACGGCTCCTCATGTCCATTCTCTTTTCTGAGATCTGCCATAGGTGATATACCGTTAAATGTCATATATTCAACCCATTCTGACATTTCCTGTACCGTTCCGCTTCCGAGATTTCCATTTACATAAGTCTTGCAGCCTAACTGACGGCAAAGTTCCATAAACTCATGTGTTCCGAAGCTGTTGTCCTCAACAACCCCGCCCCAGTGGGTATTTATCATTTTCTTTCTCGTCTCTTTTGGTCCGATACCATCTTTCCAATGATACTCATCCGCAAAGCATCCGCCGGGCCAGCGAAGCATTGGCACTTTAAGTTCCTTTAATGCCTCAACTACATCTGTACGCATACCGTTTACATTAGGTATGTCAGAATTTTCTCCTACATAAATTCCCTCATAGATACATCTTCCGAGGTGCTCTGAAAAATGACCGTAAATTTCAGGTTCGATCGTACTTAATTCTTTGTTTTCATTAATTACAAGTTTTGCCATATTGCTCCTCCATCAGTCTTTGTAAGAAAATACTGGTCTTCCATCCTCGTCCCAGCGAAGCTTCATAAGCATTGCGTGTCTGTTAGGATTGTAAAGAGGATCTCCCTCTATCTCAGCTTCTTTTCTTGCATGATATACCATAACATCGTTTCCGTCCTCATCTACTGTAAATGAGTTATGTCCCGGTCCATATATCTCAAGTTCTTCATTGGTCTTGAGAACCGGGTATCTCTCTTTCTTCCATGATAATGGATCGAGTACATCTGAATTTTCATCAGCCGTAAGCATACCCATACAATAATTTATACCTGTGTCACTTGCTGAATATGTAAGGAAAATCTTTCCGTCATGCTTGATGACTGCCGGTCCCTCATTTACCCAGAAACCATGACGCTCCCAGTCATAATCAGGTGTTGTAAGAAGTACCTGAACCGTCTTAAGCTTATATCCCGACTCCATCTCAGCAATGTAAAGATTAGAAATCTGTGGACCTACGCTTACTTTTTCAGCCCATACATAATAATATTTTCCTTTGTTTTCAAAGATAGTAGCATCAAGTGAAAATGCCTCAAATGAGAATATATCATCATCTGCTCTTTGCATTTTTCCTCTCTCTATCCATTCATCATTTATAGGATCATCACCCTGACACTCAAGCACATATGGACGAATATTCCAAATATTTTCTGCTTCTCCTGCCGCAAAATAGATATACCACTTTCCGAAAAGATAATGAAGCTCCGGAGCCCATATATGTTTGCTCATAATTCCACTCTCATGCTTTTTCCATACTACAACTTCCTCCGCATCTTTAAGACCGTCAAGAGTTTTTGATCGTCTGAGTGCGATACAGTCATAACTTGGAATAGATGCCGTAAAATAATACCAGCCATCCTTTTTGCATACAAATGGATCTGCTCTCTGCAATATCCACGGTTCATTGTACTTAAGTTCTTTGTTTTCTGCCATTTGTTTTCTCCTTTTCCTTTATTGATTTTATTTTTAATTTTACCTTTTACTAAAGTATTTTAATATCAATTAAATTATACCTTAAATTATACGATTTGACAACCGTTTTTGTTATTTTTTTAATAAATTTGTAACAGTCCTCATTTGCAAAACTAATTTCCACCCCTATATGACTTG